>NZ_CP109137.1:5496155-5804321 GCF_035918095.1 Streptomyces sp. NBC_01750 | reverse complement strand
CGCGGCCGAGGAGATGGACCGCTCGCGCGGCTTCTGGTGGGCGCCCGAGTCGGACCGGCTGCTGGTCGCCCGGGTCGACGAGCGGGACGTACAGCGCTGGTGGATCTCCGATCCCGCGCATCCGGACCGGGAACCGGAGCGGGTGGCGTATCCGGCGGCGGGGACGCCCAACGCCGAGGTGCGGCTGTTCCTGCTCACCCTGGACGGAGAGCGTACGGAGGTGAGCTGGGACCGGGCCCGCTATCCGTATCTGGCACGGGTGCACTGGTCGTCCGCGGGCGCTCCGCTGCTGCTCGTCCAGTCCCGGGACCAGCGGACCCAGCTGTATCTGGCCGTGGACACGGCGTCGGGCGAGACCCGGACGGTGCATGTCGACGAGGATCCGGTGTGGCTCGAGCTCTTCCCCGGAGTGCCCGCCTGGGCGCCGGACGGGCGTCTGGTGCGGATCGCGGACGAGGGCGGGGCACGGGTGCTCGCGGTGGGCGACCGGGCGCTGACCGGAGCGCAGTTGCAGCTGCGGGCGGTGCTGGACATCGGCGAGAGCGACGTCCTGGTGTCGGCGGCGGCGGGCGAGGAGGCCGCGGAGCCGGAGACCGGCGAGATCCATGTGTACCGGGTCAATGAGCTGGGGATCGAGCGGATCTCGGACGGTGCGGGAGTGCACTCGGCGGTGCGCTCCGGCAGGGTGACGGTACTGGCTTCGTCCCGTACCGAGGTGAGTGGCGCGTCCGTGCAGGTGCTGCGGGACGGGAAGCCGGTCGCGGTCGTCGCGTCGTACGCGGAGCAGCCGGTGCTGAAGGCCCGGGTGCGGCTCTGCGAGGGGGGCGCGCACCGGATTCCGTGTGCCGTACTGCTGCCCTCCGGCTACAACGACTCGGACGGGCCGCTTCCGGTTCTGCTGGACCCGTACGGGGGACCGCACGGTCAGCGGGTGTACGCGGCACAGAATCCGTATCTCACCTCCCAGTGGTTCGCCGACCAGGGATTCGCGGTGATCGTCGCGGACGGCCGGGGCGCTCCGGGCCGCTCCCCGGGCTGGGAGAAGGCCGTCAAGGACAACTTCCCGCTCACTCTCGACGACCAGATCGAGGCGCTGCACTCGCTCGCCGGGACCTTCCCGCTGGATCTCGGCCGGGTGGCGATCCGCGGCTGGTCGTACGGCGGCTATCTGGCCGCCCTCGCGGTGCTGCGCCGTCCGGATGTCTTCCATGCGGCGGTCGCGGGTGCGCCGGTGACCGATTTCCGGCTGTACGACACCCACTACACCGAGCGCTATCTGGGCGATCCGGCGACGAGGCCCGAGGTGTACGCGGCCAACTCACTCGTCACGGAAGACGGGTTGACGGCCCCGGAGAACCCGCCACGCCCCTTGATGATCATCCACGGTCTGGCGGACGACAATGTGGTGATGGCGCACAGCCTGCGGCTCTCCTCCGCGCTGCTCGCTGCGGGCCGTCCGCATGAGGTGCTGCCGCTGACCGGAGTGACCCACATGACGCCGCAGGAGCAGATCGCGGAGAATCTGCTGCTGCTCCAAGTGGACTTCCTCAAGCGGTCGTTGGGGCTGCCGTTCAGGCCGCCCGGCGACTGAGCAGCGGGGCGGGGAGCCTCGGGGGGCTACCAGCCCGGCGGCGGAGAGGAGGGCGGCGGCGGGCCGAATCCGCCGCCGGCCTGCGGCGGGCCGTAGCCGCTCTGCGGACGGCCGTAGGCGGACCGCGGCTGCTGCCGGTCCGGGGCACCGCCGCCCGCCGGGCCCCTCTCGCCCCGTCGGGCGAGCGCGAGCAGCAGCACCGCACCGGCCGCCAGCTCGAACAGCCAGGTCCCCAAGAGGAGTTGCTCGCGGACCGGCAGATCGCCGAGCCGGGAGAAGAGACGGTTCCGTACGGCGAAGTCGAGCCCGGTCCCACCCATACCCACCAGGAACACCGCGACGACCAGCCCCAGCGGCCGGGAGAAGACGGCGTGGAACAGCGCACCGGCCGCCGCCACCAGGGCGAGCACCACCATCACCGCGGTCAGCCAGCCCGGCGGAACCCCGAGCAACGGCAGCCGGACGGTCTCGCTGCCGGTGAACCGGTCGAGGTAGCGCGTACCCGCGTATCCGGTGGCCGTGTCGATCTCCCAGGCCACCAGCACACCCGCCGATGCGCCCAGCAGCAGAAGGGCGAGCACCGAGACACCCCGGGTGGGCCGGGTCGGCGTCCGCTCATGGGCGTACGTGTCATGGGTGGCGTAAGAGTCGTGGGCCGCGCCGGGCGCGCGTCGGCCTGCGGCGGCCGTGATGATCAGTCCGATGCCGAGCCCGAGCGCGGCGAAGACGCAGTACATGGCACGGGTGCGCAGTTGATGGGTGGACAGCACATCCATCCAGGAGGAGCTGAGCACCCACAGCCCCGGCAGCCGTACGGCGAGCGTGATCACTCCGGCTGCCACCAGGGCCGCGGCCGCGACGGGCGAGCGCGGGGCGGCGATGGCCACGGTGACGTACACCGCCAACAGCAGCGGGTCCTGGAGCGTGGTCGTCAGTGGGGCGGGGGCAGCGCTGCGGCGGCTGCCGGTCCAGTGCCGCCAGAGATCGAGCGGATCGGCGGCCGTGGTGAGATCCCGGACGATCCAGGCAGCCACGATGAGCGCGAGCGCGGCGCACAGCACCGCTCCGGTGATCCGGGCTGCCCGCGTGAGAGTCACAAGGGCGATCCTGCATCGCCGTACACCCTTGAACAAGGGCTCGCGCAGCGCGCGGGCGACCGGCCGGGGCTACATGGCGAGCCCCGGCCGGTCTACGGCACCCGCACGGCCGTACGCTGTTCAGCCTGACGCGTTCGTATATCGGAGTTGCGACAGTCAAGTTGCCTACGTGTTAACGAAATTGATGGGCATTTATAGAGCTATGTCGCTCGCCCGAAAGGCCTGTCAAGCACGTGGGCAGATCGATCTGCAGAATCTTCGCTCAAGAAGCGCATGGACAACACAGCTTGCGCCGCGAGACTCTTGACCGGCACAGACCACGATTGCCACAGTCCGCTCAAACAGCGGCGTTTACCGACGTCCGCGGCCGGTGCGTAAGTCATGAACCGAGAGTCATGAGTTGCGGGGGCGAGAAGTGACGTGACGATTCCATCCCGTGCCGGGTCGACCGGCCCGGAGGCCGGCCCGACCGCCGAGACCGGGCCGCTCCCTGTCGCTGCGAGCAAGGAGGAGCGGACGCTTGTCGGCCGGTCCCCGGGCCAGCTGGCATGGCGGCGCTTCACACGCGATCGTACGGGCTTACTTGCCGCGTACATCGTGCTGTTCTTCTTCCTCGTGGCGGCGCTCGCTCCGGTGATCGGCTGGCTGTACGGAAAGGATCCGTACACCACCTACGGCCTCGATCATCCGGAACTGCTCGATCCGGTCACCGGCTATCCGATGAAACCGAACGGCGGCATCGACGGGGAATTCTGGTTCGGAGTCGAGCCGAGACTGGGCCGCGACGTTCTGATGCAGTTGGTGTACGGAATCAGGACCTCGCTCCTGATCGGCCTGGCGGCCACCATTCTCTCCACCATCACGGGAATTCTCGTCGGGGTGACGGCAGGTTACCTGGGCGGCCGTACCGACTACTTCCTCGGCCGCTTCATCGATCTGCTGCTCTCCTTCCCGCAGCAGCTCTTCTTCGTCGCCTTCATGCCAGTGGTCACCGCGCTCTTCGTGAGCCCGCAGAAGGAGACCCCGACGTACTTCCGGGTCACGGCGCTGGTGCTCGTCCTGTGGCTGCTGGGCTGGATGACGCTGGCGCGGCTGCTGAGATCCTCGGTACTGAGCCTGCGCGAGAGGGAGTTCATCGAGGCCGCCAAGGTCACCGGCGCTCCGCCGTGGCGCATCATCCGCCGGGAGCTGCTGCCGAATGTGACGACACCGATCCTGGTGCAGTCCACGCTGATGCTGCCCAACTTCGTGACCCTCGAGGCCGGCCTCTCCTTCCTCGGGGTGGGTCTGGTGGAGCCGACGCCCGACTGGGGCCGGATGTTCGCCAAGGGGGCCGACTTCTACGAGGGCGACATCACGTACATGTTCTTTCCGGGCATCGCCATGGTGATCTTCGTGGTCGCCTTCAACCTGCTCGGGGACTCGGTCCGGGACGCCATCGACCCGAAGACCAAGCGTTGACGCACGCCGCAAGGCACTGAGTGTTCCCTCCGACGAGGCAGGTGAGTGGAGACCATGACATCCACCATTCAGCGAAGAGTGCGGATTCCGGCCGTCGCGGTTGCCGCCGGCGCGCTTGTGCTGTCCGCGTGCAGCAGCGGCGGCGGAGGCGACAGCAAGGACAAACAGTCCAAGGAACCCGAACTCACGCAGCGGTCCGTCACCATCGGCACCGCCCAGGACTCCACCGGACCCGCCCCGGACCTGCCGGGGGCCAAGCCGGGCGGCACGGTCACCGTGCTGCAGCGTGATGCCTTCGAGCATCTGGACCCCGGCCAGATCTATGTCAGCGACGAGCTGATCATGCAGACGCTGTTCAACCGCACGCTCACCACGTACAAGATCGACGACAGGACCGGCAAGGTGACGCTGGTCGGCGACCTCGCCAGGGACACCGGCAAGTCCTCCGACGGCGGCAAGACCTGGACGTACACCCTGAAGGACGGGCTGAAGTTCGAGGACGGTACGCCGATCACCTCGAAGGACGTGCGGCACGGCGTCGAGCGGCTGTACGCCAAGTACCAGGTGAGCGGGCCGACGTATCTGCAGCAGTGGCTCTCCGGAGCCGGTCAGACCTTCCGCAAGGCGCTGCCGGACGGCCCGTACAAGGGCAGGCATCTGCCGGACAGCGTGCTGGCGACGCCGGACGACAAGACCATCGTGTTCCACTTCGCCCAGCCACGCGCCGAGGTGCCGTTCGCGGTCGCCATGCCGAACATCACCGCGGTCCCGGCGGCCAAGGACACCAAGGAGAAGTACGACAAGGCGCCGGTCTCCTCGGGTCCGTACAAGATTCGGAACTTCAAGCCGGACAAGAGCATCGAGTTCATCAGGAACACCAACTGGGACCCGAAGTCGGACGCCGTACGCCACCAGTACGCCGACAGGTTCGCGGTCACCTTCGGCCACCAGTGGGTGGACTCCACCCGCCGGCTCGTCGCCGAACAGGGCGCCGACAAGACCGGCATGACCTTCACCAACGCGGTCGACCCCTCGCTGATCGCGACGGTCCTGAAGAACAAGGACGCGATGGCGAGGTCGCTCACGAAGACCCAGCCGTACGTCGACGTGGTCAGCTTCAACATGGACCGGATCAAGGACAAGCGGGTCCGCGAGGCGCTGGCCTGGGCCTGGCCCTCGGGTCAGGTGCTGCAGCAGTACGGCGGCGTCAAGGCCGGCGAGGTCGCGGGCTCTCTGGTCGGCCCGACCCTCAAGGGCTACCGGCCGGCCGACCCGTTCGAGAAGAAGAAGTACCCGGCGGGCAACCCCGAGAAGGCCAAGGCGCTGCTGAAGGAGGCGGGCGCGGAGGGCAGGACGATCGTCTATGCCTACGCCAACACCGGCCCGGCCCAGAATTCCGCGGTGGTCGTGGAACGGGCGCTGGAGAGGGCCGGCTTCAAGGTGGAGAAGAAGGAGCTCGACTCCTCGACGTACTACACGCAGATCGGCAAGGTGAAGAACCAGTACGACGCCTACCGCTCCTCGTGGGGCGCCGACTGGCCGTCCGCGTCGACGGTCGTGCCGCCGCTCTACGACGGCAAGAACATCTACGACGACTCGGCGAACTACTCGCACCTCAACTCCCCCGCCGTCAATGGTGATATCGCCAGGGCGGAGAAGATCGGCGACATCGACCGGGCCGGCAGCGAGTGGGTCAGGATCAGCCAGAAGATCCTGACCGACGAGGTGCCGCAGGTGCCGATCTTCTACAACCGGCTGTTCACGCTCTGGGGTTCGGGCGTCGGCGGCGTGAAGTTCCACGAGCCGTACGGCACCGTGGACCCGACCGCCGTGTACGTCAAGTAGTCACCGGCGCACCGGATCGGCTCCCCGCCCCCGACCGGGCGGGGAGCCTCCTCCGGTCCTCTCCCGGAAGCCCGCGAAGCCATGCTGAGATTCCTCGTCCGCCGCTCGCTCGGCGCTCTCGTCATCCTTCTGGTGATCAGCGCGGTCACCTTCTTCCTGTTCTTCGCGCTGCCCGCCGAGCCCGCCCGGCTGGCCTGCGGGAAGAACTGCGATCCGGCCGCTCTCGCGCTCATCAACAGCAACCTCGGCCTCGACAAGCCGGTCCCGGTGCAGTACTGGGACTTCATGGTGGGGATCTTCGCGGGCCGTGACTTCACCGTCGGGCACTGTGACGCACCGTGCTTCGGCTACTCGTTCGTCAATCAGGAATCGGTGTGGGGCACGATCCTCGACCGCTTCCCGACCACGCTCTCGCTCGCCTTCGGCGGCGCGGCCGTCTTCCTCCTCGTCGGAGTCGGCATCGGCCTGCTGGCCGCCGCGCGCCGTGGCACCTGGGTCGACAAGCTCCTCAGCTCGCTGTCGCTGCTCGGCTCGTCACTGCAGATCTATTTCGTCGGCGTGCTCTGCCTCGCGCTGTTCGTCTCCGACCTCGGCTGGCTGGACCAGCCCGAATACGTTCCGATCACCGAGGATCCGGCGGGGTGGTTCGCCGGGATGATGCTGCCGTGGCTCGTCCTCTCGATGATCTTCATCGCCAACTACAGCCGTCTCGCACGGTCGTTGATGGCCGAGCAGCTCCAGGAGGAGCATGTCCGGGCGGCCCGCGCCAAGGGTCTCGCCCGCCGGACCGTCTTCTTCCGGTACGCCATGCGAGGCGCGGTCGCCCCGGTCCTGACCATCTTCGGCATGGACCTCGGCTCACTGCTCGGCGGCGCGATGATCACCGAGGTCACGTTCACCCTGCACGGCATCGGACGCCTTGCGGTGCAGTCCGTGCAGCTCACCGATCTGCCCATGCTGATGGGCGTGATGCTGATCAGCGCCGCGGCCATCGTCTTCTTCAACATCGTCGTGGACGCCGTCTACGCCCTGCTCGATCCGCGCGTGCGGCTGGCCTAGGAGTCCTGAGCCACATGACCACCCTGACCAAGACCGATCAGCCGCCCCGGCCTGCCGCCGACGGCCCCTTTCTCTCCGTACGCGATCTGTACGTCCACTTCTCCACCGAGGACGGAACGGTGAAGGCGGTCGACGGGATCTCCTTCGATCTGGAGCGCGGCAGGACGCTCGGCATCGTCGGCGAGTCCGGCTCCGGGAAGTCCGTCACGAATCTCTCCATCCTCGGCCTGCACGATCCCAGGTTCACCGAGACCCGGGGCGAGATCCTGCTGGACGGCCAGGAGATGACCGGGGCCGGGGAGCGGACGCTGGAGCGGCTGCGCGGCAACAAGGCAGCGATGATCTTCCAGGACTCGCTGACCGCGCTCTCGCCGTACTACACGATCGGCCGGCAGATCTCCGAGCCGTACCGCAAGCACGCCGGGGCATCCAGGCGGGAGGCGTGGGCGCGGGCGGTTCGGATGCTCGAGAAGGTCGGTATTCCGCAGCCGAAGCTGCGGGCGCACGACTACCCGCACCAGTTCAGCGGCGGCATGCGGCAGCGCGCGATGATCGCGATGTCGCTGGTGTGCAATCCGGAGCTGCTGATCGCGGACGAGCCGACGACCGCCCTGGACGTCACCGTGCAGGCGCAGATCCTGGACCTGCTGCGCGACCTCCAGCAGGAGTTCGGCTCGGCGATCATCCTGATCACCCATGATCTGGGCGTGGTCGCCAATGTCGCCGACGACCTGCTGGTGATGTACGCGGGCCGGGCGGTGGAGCGCGGTTCGGTGCGCGAGATTCTGCGGGATCCCCAGCACCCGTACACCTGGGGCCTGCTGGGGTCGATGCCACGCCTCGGGTCGGACGTCTCGGAACCACTGACCCCCATCCCGGGAGCCCCGCCGAGTCTGCTCTCGCCGCCTTCGGGCTGCCCGTTCCATCCACGCTGCGGTTTCCCCTCCACGGTCGGCGGCACGGCCTGCGAGGACGTACGGCCGGAGCTGCCCGAGGGGCGGGGCTCCGCCTGCCACCTCACGGCCGAGCAGAAGCAAACCGTCTTCATCGAGCAGATCAGGCCCCGGCTGGGGTAGGGAGAGACTCGACATGGCGCACAGAGCCACCATCCCCGCCCCCCGTGACCGGGCTGTCGCCGACGGCGAGGTCCTGATGACTGCGGAAGGGCTGACGAAGCACTTCCCGATCATGGGCGGTTTTCCGTTCAAACGGCGGATCGGCGCGGTTCAGGCGGTCGACGGCATCGATCTCACGCTGCACGCGGGCGAGAGCTTCGGGCTCGTCGGCGAGTCGGGCTGCGGCAAGTCGACGACGGGCCGGCTGCTGACCCGTCTCCTGGAACCGACCGCCGGGAAGATCACCTACCGTGGCCAGGACATCGGCCGGGCCGACCGCAAGCAGCTGGCGCCGATACGCCCCGAGATCCAGATGATCTTCCAGGATCCGTACTCGTCACTGAACCCGCGGCAGACCGTCGGAAAGATCATTTCCGGACCCATGGAAATCAACAACGTACGGCCCAGGGGCGGGCGCGAGAGGCGGGTCCGCGAGCTGCTGGAGATCGTCGGCCTGAGCCCCGAGCACTACAACCGCTTCCCGCACGAGTTCTCCGGCGGCCAGCGCCAACGCATCGGCGTGGCAAGGGCCCTGGCGCTGGAGCCGAAGCTGATCGTCGCGGACGAACCCGTATCGGCGCTCGATGTCTCCATCCAGGCGCAGGTCGTCAATCTGCTGCAGGAACTCCAGCGGGAGCTGGGCATCGCCTTCCTCTTCATCGCCCACGACCTGGCGGTCGTACGGCACTTCTCGCAACGGGTGGCGGTGATGTACCTCGGCAAGGTGGTGGAGGTCGGCCACCGCGATTCGATCTACCACCGGCCCCGGCATCCGTACACCCACGCACTGCTCTCCGCCGTCCCGGAGGCGGCGCTCAGCGACGAGGCGGACGCGCGGGCGCAGGAACGCATCCGCCTGGCGGGCGACGTGCCGTCGCCGATCGATCCGCCGTCGGGCTGCCGTTTCCGTACGCGCTGCTGGAAGGCGCAGTCGAAGTGCGCGACCGAGGTACCGCCACTGGTGCGGATCGGGGGGAACCACGAGGGTCACCTGACGGCGTGCCACTTCCCGGAGGAGCCGACGCGGGTGCGGGAGGAGGACGTGATCCTGGACCCGGCGCTGCGGGACCTGGAGGCGGACACGGGCTGAGATTCGGCCCCTCCGACGTTCGGGAGCGGGTCCGGCGGAGCGGAGTTGCAGGGGGGCGGGTCACTCACCGCCGTCCGGCTCCTCTTCCGCCGGCACCACGCGCTTCTCCTCCGCGAAGTGGCACGCCGACGGATGATGCGCCGGCCCGCTCGCCAGCCGGAACTCCGCCGGCACCGCCAGCATGGGCACCTCCAGCTCGCACCGCTCCTGCGCCTTCCAACACCGCGTACGGAAGCGGCAGCCGGACGGGATGTTCGCCGGCGACGGCACATCACCGCGCAGAATGATCCGCTCCCGGTGCTCGCGCGCCTCCGGGTCCGGCACCGGAACCGCCGACAGCAGCGCCTGGGTGTACGGATGCGTCGGATGGTCGTAGATCTCCGCGTCCTTGCCGATCTCCACGATCCGCCCCAGATACATCACGCCCACCCGGTCCGCGATGTGCCGGACGATCGACAGGTCGTGCGCGATGAAGACGTAGCTCAGGCTGAATTCACTCTGCAGCTTGTCCAGCAGATTGATGACCTGCGCCTGCACGGAGACGTCCAGCGCGGAGACCGGCTCGTCGGCCACGATGACCTCCGGCTGAAGAGCCAGACCGCGCGCGATGCCGATGCGCTGCCGCTGGCCGCCGCTGAACTGGTGCGGATAGCGGTTGATGTACTCGGGGTTGAGACCGACGACATCGAGGAGGTCCTGGACCTTGCGGCGCCGGTCGCCCTTGGGCGCCACCTCGGGATGGATCTCGTACGGCTCACCGATGATGTCGCCGACCGTCATCCGCGGATTGAGCGAGGTGTACGGGTCCTGGAAGACCATCTGGATGTTGCGGCGGACCGCCTTCAGCGCGCGCCCGGACAGCTTGGTGATGTCGTCACCCTTGTACCGGATCTCACCGGCCGTGGGCACCTCCAGGTGCACCAGCATCCTGGCGAGCGTCGACTTGCCGCAGCCCGACTCCCCCACGATGCCGAGAGTCTCGCCCGCGACCAGGTCGAGATCGACGCCGTCCACCGCCCTGACCGCGCCGACCTGCTTCTTGAAGAGGATGCCCCGGGTGAGCGGATAGTGCTTGACCAGACCGCGGACCTCCAGGATCGCCTCAGCCATTGAGCGTCTCCTCCCAGAAGTGGCAGGCACTCCTGCGGTCCTCTGACACCTGGTACAGAGGCGGGACATCGGTCCGGCACACGTCCTGCGCCATCGGACAGCGCGGGTTGAAGGCGCAGCCCGGCGGGATCTTCATCAGGTTCGGCGGCAGGCCCTTGATCGCGTACAGCTCCCGGCCCTTCTGGTCCAGGCGCGGGATCGACTCCAGCAGGCCCTTGGTGTACGGATGGGCCGGGGCCTTGTAGATGTCGTGCACGGGAGCCGTCTCGACGATCCGGCCCGCGTACATCACCGCGATCCTGTCGGCGACGTCGGCGACCACGCCCAGGTCGTGGGTGATCAGGATGAGCCCCATGTTCAGCTCGGTCTGGAGACTGGCCAGCAGATCCATCACCTGGGCCTGGACAGTGACGTCCAGCGCGGTCGTCGGCTCGTCCGCGATGATCAGGTCCGGCTCCAGGGACAGCGCCATGGCGATCATGATGCGCTGGCGCATACCGCCGCTGAACTGGTGCGGATACTGCCCGACCCGCTCCTTCGCCCCCGGGATGCCCACCCGCTCCATCAGCTCGACGGCCTTGGCCCGAGCGTCCTTGCGCGACATCTTGCGGTGGACGGTGAACATTTCGCCGAGCTGGTCGCCGACGCTCAGCACCGGGTTCAAGGACGAGAGAGCGTCCTGGAAGATCATGGCCATCCCGGCCCCACGGATCTTCCGCCGCTCCTCCTCCTTGAGCCGCAGCAGATCCTGTCCCCGGAAGAGGACCTCGCCGCCGGCGATCTTCCCCGGTGGTGTGTCCAGGATTCCCATGATCGCCTGCGCGGTGACGGACTTCCCGGACCCGGACTCGCCCAGTACTGCGAGCGTTTCGCCTTCGTCCACCGTGTAGTTGACGCCGTTGACGGCCTTGGCCACGCCGTCCCGCGTACGGAACTCCACGTGCAGGTCGCGCACTTCGAGCAACATGGCGGCCTCCTCAGCGCAGCTTGGGGTCGAGGGCGTCGCGCACCGCGTCGCCGAGCATGATGAACGCGAGCACCGTGACCGCCAGCGCGCCGGCCGGCCAGAGGAGCATGTGCGGGGCGTTGCGGATGTACGGGGACGCGGAGGAGATGTCGATGCCCCAGGACACGGTCGGCGGCTTCAGCCCCACACCGAGGTAGGAGAGTGTCGCCTCCAGGGAGATGTACGTACCGAGCGCGATGGTCGCCACGACGATCACCGGCGCGACGGCGTTGGGGGTGATGTGCCTCAGCAGAATCCGGGAGTGGGAGGCACCGAGCGCCCGGGCCGCCTGGACGTAGTCGTTCTGTTTGGCGGTGATGACCGAGCCGCGTGCGATACGGGAGAGCTGCGGCCAGCCCAGCAGCACCATGAAGCCGATGACGGGCCAGACCGTGGTGCTGGTGACGACGGACAGCAGGACCAGACCGCCGAGGACGACGGGGATGCCGAAGAAGATATCGGTGATCCGGGAGAGGGCCGCGTCCGACGCCCCGCCGAAGAAGCCCGCCAGACCGCCGAGGACGGAACCGAGCAGCGCCACACCGAGAGTGGCGCAGACGCCGACGGTGACCGAGGTCCGCGCGCCGTAGACCGTACGCGTATAGACGTCGCAGCCCTGCCCGTTGAAGCCGAACGGATGGCCGGGCTGGGAGCCCTGCTGGGCCTTGGCGAGGTCGCACTGGAGCGGATTCTGGGTGGCGATCGACTGGGGCCAGATCGCGATGACGACCAGGAAGAGGATGATCAGGCCCGAGACGATGAAGACGGGGTTGCGACGCAGATCGCGCCAGGCGTCGGACCAGAGGCTGCGGGGCTTCTCGGCAGGACCTGTGCCCAGCGGACCGCCGGGGGTCTTCTCGAGGGTCGCTCCCTCGGTGGTCGCGAGGTCCATCGCACCGCCGGCGCCGGTGGAGGCGATGGCTCCCCCGTTGTCGTACTGAGGCTCAGGCATACCGGATCCTCGGGTCGAGAACGGCGTACAGAAGGTCGACCAGCAGATTCGCCACCAGGAAGACGATGACGAGCACGGTCACGAAGCCCACGACGGTCTGGGTGTTCTGGCGCAGGATGCCCTGGTAGAGCTGGTAGCCGACGCCATGGATGTTGAAGATGCGCTCGGTGACGATCGCACCGCCCATCAGCGCGCCGATATCGGTGCCGATGAAGGTGACCACCGGGATCAGTGAGTTGCGCAGCAGATGACGGCCGATCACCCGGCGTCTGGGCAGGCCCTTCGCCTTCGCGGTGCGGACGTAGTCGGAGCGGGCGTTCTCGGCGATCGAGGTCCGGGTCAGCCGGGTGACATAGGCGAGCGAGACCGAGGCGAGCACAAGGCCGGGGACGATCAGCTCGTTGACCGGCGCCTCCGGTGAAACGGCGGGCTTGATGATGCCCCACTCGACACCCAGCAGCAGTTGGAGGATGAGACCGGTGACGAAGGTCGGGACCGAGATCACGACCAGGGTGAGCAGCAGCACGCCGGTGTCGACGGGGCGGCCGCGCTTCAGGCCCGTGATCACACCGAGCGTGATGCCGATCAGCATCTCGAAGACGATCGCGACGACGGTGAGCCGGATGGTGACCGGGAAGGCCTCGCCCATCAGCTCCGTGACCTGCTGTCCGTTGAAGGCGGTGCCGAAGTCGCCGGTGAAGACACTGCCCATGTACGTCAGGTACTGCTGCCACACCGGCTTGTCGAGGCCGAACTCCTTGCGCAGCTGGGCAGCCGTCGCCGGGTCGCACTGCCGGTCGCCGCAGAGACCCGCGATGGGGTCGCCCATCACGTTCACCATGAGGAAGATCAGCAGCGTGGCGCCGAAGAAGACCGGGATCATCTGCAGCAGACGTCGGATCACATAACGTCCCATGAAGGCCTCCGGGGTTCGTGGGCGCGGAATGCGGGGAGGCTCGGTGTAGCTGCCGGCCCGGCGCGGTCGGTCGCGCCGGGCCGGATGCTTCCGCCGTCACTTGACCTTGATCTCGTTGTAGACCGGGACGCTGAAGGGGTTCAGTGCGACGTTCGTGACACGGTCCGAGTAGCCGGCGCTGCCGTTCTGGTACCAGAGCGGGATGGCCGCCATCTGGTCCCGTACGACTTCCTCGGCCTTCTGGAAAGTCTCCACGGCCTTCTTCGAATCGGTCTCGGCGTTGGCCTCGTCGACGAGCTTGTCGAACTCCGCGTTGGTCCACAGGCCGTCGTTGGACGAGGCGTTGGTGTAGTAGAGCGGCTGCAGGAAGTTCTGGATCAGCGGGTAGTCCATCTGCCAGCCGGCCCGGAACGGACCGGGCATCTTGTGCTGCCCGATCTGGTTGCGGAAGTCGGCGAAGGTACCGACCGGGTTGCCGACGCACGCCGTGTCGTTGCCCAGCGCGTTGTTGATGCTGTTGCAGACGGCGTCGATCCACTCCTTGTGCGAGCCGCTGTCCGCGTTGTACGAGATCTTCACCTGGCCGCCGGGGATACCGCCGCCCTCCGTGATCATCTTCTTCGCCTCTGCGGCGTTGTACTCGCAGGCGTCACCGCACAGGGTGTCGCTGAAGCCGCCGTCCACGCCGAGCACCGGCGAGGTCCAGTCCTTGGCGGGCGTACGCGTCTTCTGGAAGATCGTGTCGGTGATCTGCCGACGGTTGATCGCCCTGGACAGGCCCTGGCGGACCTTCACGGCGTCCGGCGTGTTCCAGGCCTCGTCGTAGTACGGGAAGGCAAGGGTCTGGATGATCCCGGCGGGGGTGTTGATGTACCTGCCGCCGAGGTCCGCCTGCACATTCTTGAGCTGCGAGGCCGGCACATCGTCGACAAGATCGAGGTTGCCTGCGGTCAGGTCCGTGTAGGCGGTGTTGTTGTCCGTGTACACATTCAGGTCGACGCCGCCGTTCTGCGCCTTGTCGGAGCCCGGATAGCCGTCCCATCTGCGCATGGCCAGCTTCGAGCCCTTGGCGTACGACTCGACGGTGTACGGACCGTTGCCGATGGGCTTGGACAGCCATGCGTCGTGGTTGTCGAAAAACGCCTGGGGCAGCGGGGAGAAGGCGGCGTAGCCGAGGGTGTCGGGCCAGGTGGAGAACTTCTGGGAGAGCTTGACCGTGAAGGTCTTGTCGTTGACGACCTTGAGACCCGAGAGCGTCTTTGCGGTGGGCGTGCCCTTGTCCGGGTGGACCTGTGCGTAGCCGTCGATGTAGCCGAAGAAGTAGGCGTTCTTCTGGTTGTTCTTCAGGTTGGCGCCGTAGTTCCAGGCGTCCACGAAGGACTTGGCGGTGACCTTCTCACCGTTGCTGAAGGTCCAGCCGTCTTTCACGGTGACGGTGAAGTTGACCGAGTCCGTGGTGTCGATCTTCTCGGCGAGCATGTCCTTGGCCTCGCCGGTCTTCGAGTCGTATCTCTTGAGACCGCGGAAGAGCATGTCGAGGACCTTGCCGCCCTGGACCTCGTTGGTGTTCGAGGGCTCCAGCGGGTTCTGCGGGTCACCCCAGGAGGAGCTCACGATTCCATCGGCACCACCGGCGCCACTGTCGCCGCCGCCGCACGCCGTCGCCGCGAGGCCGGCAGCCATCGCGCATACGGCCCATTTGGCGTGCGTGACTCCACGCATGGAGTGCCTCCTGTGTCCTCAGACTTGCTCAGGCCCAAATATCACCCCATTTCAACGCAGACCGCATATTCTCCTCGCCCGTGCGCATGAGAGAACCCTCAGATGTATGAACAGCGCGAGCCGGGGCGTTCGACCTGCCCTGCAAGGCGGCACACGTCCCGGCCCGGCGTCACTCCCCCTGCGCCGGGTCGAGGGCGACAAGTTCGACCTCGAAGCCGTCCTCGTTCTCCAGATAGGCGGCGTAGTGCCCCGCGCCTCCGGCGTAGGGATGCCGGTCGCCGAAGAGCAGGCGCCAGCCGTGCCGACGCGAGTCGGTGACAAGGGCGTCGACCGCGGCCCGTGACTCGATGTGGAAGGCGAGATGGTTGAGTCCCGGCCGGCAGCGGTCGTAGCGGCCGGCCGCCGTCATCGCCGGAGACTGCTCCAGGACCAGATAGGTCGGCCCCAGGCGCCAGCTGCGTCCGGCGTCCCAGTTCTGGAACGGCGTGTAGCCGAGCGCGCCCAGTAGCCATCCGAAGGAAGTGAGAGACCGCTCGAGGTCGGGGACCCAGATCTCGATGTGGTGCAGCGTCCCGCTGACCGGCCGCCTCACGCGCCAGCGCTCCTGGCCGGAGCCGGGGTGAGTCCGGCGGCGAGCCGGGCATGCCTGTCCCTGTCGTGGCCGGCACCGGTCCCGCCCGAGGCGGGCAGCACCGCGAGCATCGTGACCCCGGTCAGACTCAACCGCGTCCTCCAGGTCCACTCGGCACAGCTGACAGCTGCTCAGGTTCGAGGGCTCCAAAAAAACCAGCTGGTCTCCGGTGCGAAATCCGCCCGGAGACCAGCTGCTCTGATCACACCGCGTGAACGACGTCCTTCTCCTCGGCGAAGTGGCACGCCGATTCGTGCGCCACCGGGGAGTCCACGCCCTTGAAGCGCTCGGGGACCGCCAGCAGCGGGACATCCGTGGCGCACTTGTCCTGCGCCTTCCAGCACCGCGTACGGAACCGGCAGCCTGACGGCGGGTTCGCCGGAGACGGCACGTCGCCGGTGAGGATGATCCGCTCGCGGCCCTCGCGGGCCTCCGGGTCGGGCACCGGGACCGCCGACAGCAGCGCCTGGGTGTAGGGGTGCGTCGGGTGGTCGTAGATCTGCGTGTCCGTACCGATCTCGGCCATCTTGCCGAGGTACATCACGCCGACCCGGTCCGAGATGTGCCGGACGATCGACAGGTCGTGGGCGATGAAGATGTAGGAGAGGTTGAACTCGTCCTGCAGCTTCTCCATCAGGTTGATGACCTGTGCCTGGACGGACACGTCCAGAGCCGAGACCGGCTCGTCGCAGATGATGATCTCCGGGTTGAGCGCCAGGCCGCGGGCGATGCCGATGCGCTGCCGCTGACCGCCGGAGAACTGGTGCGGATACCGGTTGATGTACTCCGGGTTGAGACCGACGACGTCCAGCAGCTCCTGCACCTTGCGGCGCCGGTCGCCCTTCGGAGCCACCTCCGGGTGGATCTCGTACGGCTCACCGATGATGTCGCCGACCGTCATCCGCGGGTTCAGCGAGGTGTACGGGTCCTGGAACACCATCTGGATGTTGCGGCGGACCGCCTTCAGCGCGCGACCGGACAGCCTGGTGATGTCCTGGCCCTTGTAGAAGACCTCGCCCGCGGTGGCGGTCTCGAGCATCATCAGCAGCCTGGCGACGGTGGACTTGCCACAGCCGGACTCGCCGACGATGCCGAGCGTCTCACCCTGGTAGAGATCGAAGGAGATCCCGTCCACGGCCTTGACCGCGCCGATCTGCCGCTTGAACAGAATGCCCTGGGTCAGCGGAAAGTGCTTGACCAGGTTGCGCACCTGAAGAATTGGCTCGCCCTGGTCGACCGGGGCCTCGATGGCAGCTACGGCCTCGGCCTCGGTGACGGCGTCGGCCGTCTCGACCTCGACGATGTTCGGAGTGGCGTCCACGGCCTCGTCCTTGTTGAGCTCAGCCATGGATCTGCTCCTCCCAGAAGTGGCACGCGCTGCCGCGGCCGGGCAGCTCGGAACCGTCCCGCTCCGACACAGGTACCAGTACCGGCGCGTCCGTACGGCAGATGTCCTGCACCTTCGGGCAGCGCGGGTTGAACGGACAGCCGGCCGGCGCCTTCAGCAGGTTGGGCGGCAGGCCCTTGATTGCGTAGAGCTCCTGGCCCTTCTGGTCCAAGCGCGGGATCGAGTCCAGCAGACCACGGGTGTACGGGTGCGCGGGGCGCTTGTACAGCTCGTGGACCGGGGCGGTCTCGACGATGCGGCCCGCGTACATGACCGCGATCTTGTCGGCGACGTCGGCGACGACGCCGAGGTCGTGGGTGATCAGGATCAGGCCCATCTGGTACTCGCGCTGCAACTCCGCGAGGAGCTCCATGACCTGGGCCTGGACGGTGACGTCCAGTGCGGTCGTGGGCTCGTCCGCGATGATCAGGTCGGGCTCCAGGGCCATCGCCATCGCGATCATGATGCGCTGGCGCATACCGCCGGAGAACTGGTGGGGGTAGTCGTTGACCCGGGCCGCGGCGGCCGGAATCTTGACCTGGTCCATCAGCTCGATGGCCTTGGCCTTGGCGGCCTTCTTGGACATGCCCTGGTGGACGCGGAACATCTCGCCCAGCTGGTTGCCGACGGAGAACACGGGGTTCAGCGCCGACAGGGCGTCCTGGAAGATCATGGCCATCTTGGGGCCGCGCAGCTTGCGGCGCTCGCTCTCGGGGAGCGTGAGAATGTCCCGGCCCTGGAAGAGGATCTCTCCCTTGGCGACCCGCCCGGGAGGCGAGTCGAGGATGCCCATGATGGCCTGCGCGGTGACGGACTTACCGGAGCCCGACTCGCCGAGCACGGCGAGCGTCTCGCCGGACCTGACGCTGTAGTTGACGCCGTTGACCGCCCTGACCACGCCTTCGCGGGTCTTGAACTCGACGTGCAGATCGCGCACTTCGAGTACGGGGGTCTCCTCGTCGCCGGCCCGCTGGCGCGGCACATCGGCGGTGACGTGTGAAGTAGTCATAAGTGGTGCCGCCCTCCTCAGCGCAGCTTCGGGTCAAGGGCGTCACGCAGCCCGTCGCCGACGAAAACAAATCCGAGAACGGTCAGCACGATCGCGACACTCGGGTAGACCCACAGGTAGTCCTTGACTCCCAGGAAGTCCTTGGCGGACGCGAGCATGTTGCCCCACTCCGGAACCTCCGGGCTGACGCCGACGCCCAGGAAGGACAGCGACGCCTCGGCCACGATGGCGCCGCCGACGCTGAACGCGGCGTAAGCCATCACGGCGGCGATGGAGTTGGGGATGATGTGCCGGATGATGATCCGCGAGGTGCTCGCGCCCAGGGCGCGCGCGGCCAGCACATAGTCGGCTTCGCGGACCGAGAGTATCGAGCTGCGCAACAGGCGGGAGACCGTCGGCCAGGAGAAGACGGCCAGCGAGATGATGACGGGCATCACGCCGCGGCCCATGGCGATGATGATCACGATGGCGCCGATGAGCAGGGGGAAGGCGAAGAAGACGTCGGCTATTCGCATCAGCACCGAGTCGGTGGCCTTGCCGAAGTAGCCGGCCAGCGCGCCGACGATGATGCCGATGAAGCAGGCCAGGAAGATCGACGCGAGGCCGACCTCGACGGCGATACGGGTGCCATAGATGATGCGCGAGAACTGGTCGCGGCCGAGCGCGTCGGTGCCCAGCCAGTGCGCGCCACCCGGGCTTTGCAGCGTGCTGTTGAGGTCCTGGTGGTACGGGTCCGCGGGGGCGATCAGCGGAGCGAAGATCGCGGTGAGGAAAAGCACGGTGACCAGCAGGAGGCCGACCACCGCGAGCCGGTTGGCCAGGAAGCGGTGGCGGATCTCGCCCCACTGGGTGACGCGTGCGATCGCGGGTTCGCCCTGTGTGGGACTGACCACCGATTGTGTGGCCGGTTCCCCCGCCCCCGCTGTGCTCTTGGTGAGCTCGGTCATGGGTGTAACTCCTAGAACGGGCTGCCTGGGATCAGGCGAGACGGATGCGCGGGTCGAGGACCGCGTACAACAGGTCGACCAGCAGGTTGAGCAGGACGAACACGGCGACGCCGAAGGTCACCACGCCGATGATGATCGGGTTGTTCTGCTGCTGTACCGCTTGCACCAGAGCGAGCCCGATGCCGTCCCAGTTGAAGATCGCCTCAGTGATGAGGGCGCCGCCCAGCAGCGTGCCGAAGGAGATACCCAGGTAAGTGACCACCGGGATGATCGAGTTGCGCATCACATGCTTGAAGAGCACGGTCCGCCGCGGCAGCCCCTTCGCGATGGCCGTCTTGACGTAGTCGGCCTTCAGCACCTCGAGCATGGTGCCGCGCATGAGTCTCGCGACGAGCGCCGCGTCGAGGATTGCCAGAGTGAAGGCGGGCAGGATGAGCGAGTTGAACGAGCCGTCGGAGATCAGCGGGAACCAGTCCAGCTTCACCACGAAGGCGGACTGGAGGACCATTCCGATGACGAACGAGGGGAAGCCCACGGCCATCGTGGTGAGCAGGGTGATCAGCACGTCCCAGAACGAGTACCGGAAGAGCGCGGCGATCAGGCCCGCGAAGACACCGATGACGATGTCGATGACGATGGCGACGATGGCCAGTTCGGCCGTGTTCGCCAGCTTTGGCTTGAGGACCTCGGTCACCGGACGCCGCTGAGTGAAGTCCTCACCCAGGTCGCCCTGTGCCAGGTTTTTGACGAAGTTTCCGTACTGCACGGGAAGCGGGTCATTGAGCCCGTACCGTTCCCTGAGCTGTTCGACGACCGCCGGATCGCGAGCCTTGTCGCCTCCGAGCGAGCCCACGGGGTCTCCCGGGAGAACGAAGAGACAGGCGAAGAGAACAACAGTCGCACCGAAGAGGACGACCACCATCTGCCCGAGCCGCCGGATCACGTATCTGCCCACGATGCCTCCTTCACATACTGAGCGTGGGGGTGGGCGGCATCATCCGATCGGGAGAGAGGCCGCGACCGGGCGCGGATCGAGGGGGCGCCCGGACCTGAGCAAAGGCCGTGGAGACCGAAGAAGATACTCCGACCTCCACGACCTTCGCTGAACTTGCTGTGAGAAGGCGCTACTTGAGCGTGATCTCGGCGAGGTTCGGGTCCTCGAAGAAGTTCATCGCAACGTTGCTGAACTTCGTGGTGTTGGCGAGGCGGTACTGGCTGCGCTTCCAGAGCGGGATGAGGCCCTGGTCGGTGTCGATCGCCAGCTTCTCGGCCTCCTGGTAGATCTTGGCGCGAGCAGCGGAGTCCTTGGTGGCGCGAGCCTTCTTCAGCAGCTCGTCGTACTTCGGGTTGCTGTAGCGGCCCCGGTTGTCACCGAGCGCCTTGCCTTCCTTGTCCTCGTTGATGGAGCCGGTCGCGAGCAGCGGGAACAGGAAGTTGTCCGCGGTCGGGTAGTCGGCACCCCAGGCGGAACGCCACAGACCGGCGGTCTTCTTGTCCTGCTGCTCGGCCAGGGCCTCCTTGAACGGCTTGCCGTTCAGCTTGACGTTGAGGCCGAGGACGTCCTTCAGCTGCTGCGCGATGGCCTGGACCCACTCTTCGTGGCCGGCACCGGTGTTGTAGCCGAAGTTGAGGACCGTGCCCGGCTTCAGGCCGGACTTGGCGGCCAGCTCCTTGGCCTTCACCTTGTCCTGCTTGGCGCAGGTGGTGCAGACGCCCTCCTGGTAAACCTCCGAGAACGACGGCGGCAGAACCGAGGTGGCGGGCTTCATCATGCCCTGGAAGACGCCCTTGGCGATCGCCTCACGGTCGATCGCGTACGAGATCGCCTTGCGCGCGTCGGGCGTGTTCAGCGGAGCGTTCTGGTTGAAGGCCACCAGGTAGTTGACACCGCTGGAGTCCATCTCGAGCCACTGCTTCTTCGCCTCGTACTTCGCCTTGGCGACCGGAAGCTGCGGGGTGGGCATACGCGCCCAGTCGAACGTGCCCGACTGGAAGCCCTGGTACTCCAGGTTGGAGCTGTTGGCCGGGTTGAGGATGCTGATCTCAACCTTGTCGAGCTTGGCCTTGGTCAGACCGTAGTCGTCGTTGCGGACGAGCGTGATCGACTTGTTGTGCTGCCACGAGCCCTGCATCTTGAAGGGGCCGTTGCCGATGGGGGCGTCGTTGAACGCCTTGTTGTCGGCGGCGCCGGCCACCTTCGGCACGGGGCTGAAGACCGCGTGGACGGTCTTCTTGTCGAACTCGAAGTCGCCCTCGCTGAGCGTCACCTTGAGGGTGGTCGCGTCGGGCGCGGTGAGACCGGCGAACTTGGCGCTCTTGCCGGTGTTGAGGTCCTCGTAGCCCGCGATGCCGGCCATGTGGTACGCGACGTCGGAGGCCGAAGCCTTGGCGGCGACACGAGTCCAGCCACGGATGAACGACTCGGCGTCAACCGGCTCACCGTTGGTGAACTTGGTGCCGCTCTTGATCTTGAACGTCCAGGTCTTGCCGTCCTCGCTCGTGGTCGCGGACTCGGCCAGAGTCGGGACGAGCTTGCCGTCAACCTTCACGCCGTACAGGCCGGTGAAGAGGTTGTGGGCGACGAGCATGCCCTCCGATTCCTGGGCGTTGTACGGATCGATGGCCGTAGGCTCGGTGACGCCGAAGCGGAAAGTACCGCCGGCCTTACCCGCGCCCTTGTCGCCGTCCTTGTCTCCGCCACCACAGGCAGTCGCAGCAAGGGCAATGATTGCCGCTCCCGCGACCCACTTGGCGCTCTTGGCACCACGCATGGGTTCCTCCTCATGAGTCCACTTGTCACAACAAGAGGGGCACATCTACGCGCGCTGACACCCCTGACAGCGCAATTCGTCAAGTGCCCCGAATGTGCTCGCGAGTCGGCACTCCCCACAGTGCATGACCCATTGACCCGAGCTCAACGGAGCCAACTATTGAGTACGGCCGGGCCGTAAACCACACTTAAAGGGTCTCGTTTTGACAACATCAGTCCTGGTCAACGGATCGAAATCCGGACAAACTGAGTGCAGACAGACACCCCCGAAACGGACCGTTAACACATCTTCCGGAGATCAGCGGCCGATAGTCGAACAGCACGCTCATGAAAACAACTTGACCCGGAAGCCACATCGCGCAGGTCGTCGCGACGAACGGCCCGGCCCCCCGCAGTTGCTGCGGGGGGCCGGGCCGTCGTCACGGCGTGCTGCTGACTCGATGTCAGTTGCGCTTGGCGCGGGAAGCGGTGCGGCCGCGCTCCTTCTGGTCCAGGACGACCTTGCGGATACGGACCGTCTCCGGGGTCACCTCGATGCACTCGTCGTCGCGGCAGAACTCCAGGGACTGCTCGAGCGACAGCTTGCGCGGCGGCACCACGTTCTCGGTGGTGTCCGCGGACGCGGCACGCATGTTGGTGAGCTTCTTCTCTTTGGTGATGTTCACGTCCATGTCGTCGGCACGCGAGTTCTCACCGATGATCATGCCCTCGTAGACCTCGGTGCCTGCCTCGGTGAAGATGACACCGCGCTCCTGAAGGTTGATCATCGCGAACGGCGTCACCGAGCCCGAACGGTCCGCCACCAGCGAGCCGTTGTTACGGGTGCGCAGCTCGCCGAACCAGGGCTCGTGGCCCTCGAAGATCGAGTGCGCGATGCCCGTGCCGCGGGTCTGGGTCAGGAACTCCGTACGGAACCCGATCAGGCCGCGGGACGGCACGATCCACTCCATACGGATCCAGCCGGACCCGTGGTTGGTCATGGTCTCCATACGGCCCTTGCGGGTCGCCATCAGCTGCGTGATGGCGCCGAGGTGCTCCTCGGGAGAGTCGATCGTCATGCGCTCGATCGGCTCGTACGTCTTGCCGTCGACCTGCTTGGTGACGACCTCGGGCTTGCCGACGGTCAGCTCGAAGCCCTCACGGCGCATCTGCTCGACCAGGATGGCCAGCGCGAGCTCACCGCGGCCCTGGACCTCCCAGGCGTCGGGGCGCTCGGTGTCCAGGACGCGCAGCGAGACGTTGCCGACCAGCTCCTTGTCCAGGCGGTCCTTCACCTGGCGGGCGGTGACCTTGTGGCCCTTGCCGCCCTTGCCGACCAGCGGCGAGGTGTTCGTACCGATGGTCATCGAGATCGCGGGCTCGTCGACCGTGATCAGCGGAAGCGCGATCGGGTTCTCGGTGTCGGCGAGGGTCTCACCGATCATGATGTCCGGGATACCGGCGATGGCGCAGATGTCGCCCGGGCCCGCCTTGTCGGCCGGCTTGCGGGTGAGCGCCTCGGTCATCAGCAACTCGGTGATGCGGACGTTGGACATCGTGCCGTCACGCTTGATCCAGGTGACGGTCTGGCCCTTCTTCAGCTCACCCTGCTCGACACGGCAGAGGGCGATACGGCCGAGGAAGTTGTCGGCGTCCAGGTTGGTGACGTGCGCCTGGAGCGGCGCGGCCTCGTCGTACTCCGGGGCCGGGACGTGCTCGAGGATCGTGGTGAAGAACGGCTCCAGGTTCTCGCTGTCGGCCGGGACGGTGCCGTCCTCCGGCTTGGTCAGCGAGGCGACGCCGTCACGGGCGCAGGCGTAGACGATCGGGAACTCGATCTGCTCCTCGTCCGCGTCCAGGTCCAGGAACAGGTCGTAGGTCTCATTGACGACCTCGTCGATCCGGGAGTCCGGGCGGTCCGTCTTGTTGATGCAGAGGATGACGGGCATCCGGGCCTGGAGGGCCTTGCGGAGCACGAAGCGGGTCTGCGGGAGCGGGCCCTCGGAGGCGTCGACGAGGAGGACGACCGCGTCCACCATCGACAGACCGCGCTCCACCTCGCCACCGAAGTCGGCGTGGCCGGGGGTGTCGATGATGTTGATGGTGATCGGGGCCCCGCCGGCCTTGGGGTGGTACTTCACGGCGGTGTTCTTCGCCAGGATCGTGATGCCCTTCTCACGCTCCAGGTCGTTCGAGTCCATCATGCGGTCGTCGAGGTGCTCGGCGGCGTGCGCGGCGAAGGAGCCGGCCTGCTTCAGCATGGCGTCGACCAGGGTGGTCTTGCCATGGTCGACGTGGGCGACGATGGCAACGTTACGGATGTCGTGGCGCGTGGGCATGCTGGCTGGCGCTTCTCTCGATCGTGGGATGCGGCGTTGTTTTCCTCGTACGCCCGCCGGGCGGACACGCCACGGCTGGTCCCCATGGTACGGGGCCGTCGCGTCCGGGGCTTCCCGGGCCGATCGGGAGGGGGTCCTTGTGCGCTGGGGGTGCGAAAAAGCCTGGGTCAAGGGTTGGTACGAGCTTGCCCGCCGGCGCTGCCGGCGGGCAAGGGACTTGAGCCAGTTCTGAGGTTCTGACCTGCTACTTCTTAGTAGACTTCGAACTTTCTGCCTTCTTGAAACCAATGTCCTGGTACCTGGGTGCCGCGAAGCCGAAGGCGCCGGCGTTGACCACCTGAGGCTTGGCCGCCACCAGCTCGGGACGCTGGTAGAGCGGGATGGATCCCGCCGCGGCCCAGATCCGGGCGTCGGCCCGGCGTACCAGAGCGCGTGACTCGTCCTCGTCCAGCTCGGCGGCGGCCTGGTCGAAGAGCTGGTCGATGTAGTCGCTGCCGACACGCGTGTAGTTCTGCTCCACCAGGAGCGAGCCGTCACTGGCGGGCCGGGGCTTGGCGAAGATCGGCCGGGCGTCGGTCGCCGGGAAGGCGGTGGCGGGCCAGGAGTAGAGGGCCATGTCGTAGGCGCCCGAGGCGATGTGGTCCTTGAAGAAGGAGTCGTCGTCGACCTTGGTGATCTCGGCGTGCACGCCGATGCGGTCGAGCATCTTGGAGATCTTCTCGCCCACCGTGCGCAGCGCCTCGGAGCCGGGCCCCGCGGGGAGGACGAAGCGCAGCGTGAGCGGCTTGCCGTTCTTGCCGAGCGGGCCGCCCGCGCGGGCCGGTGCGGCGGTGCCGAGCGGGGCATACGCCCCGGCCACCCCGCCCTTCCGCTCCTGGGGCTTGATCCCACCCTTGTTCGCGATGTCGTCGTGCAGGGCGTCGGCCCGCTGCCGCGGGGCTTCGCCCTGGAGGGCCGCACCGGGGGCGGGGGCGAGGATGCGTGTACCGCTGGTGCCGGTCTCGGCGCGGTGGCCGCCATTGGCGGGCTTGTCGTCGCCGACGATGTACATCCCCTCGCTGGACGCCTTGTCCTCCTGCTCTTCCTCCGGCTTCGTCCTGAGCTCCGCCGAGCCCGGTGCTGCCTTCACACTCGGCGCTGCCTTCACACTCGGCGCTGCCTTCACACTCGGCGCTGCCTTCACACTCGGCGCTGCCTTCACACTCGGCGCTGCCTTCACACTCGGCGCCGTCTTTGCGCCCGGCGCCGTCTTTGCGCTCGCGCTCGGCGCCGTCTGCGAGCTGGGTTCCGCTTTCTTGCTGCTGCCGCCCTCGCCGCCCGCCTTGGGCGGGTCGTGCTTCTCGAGCGCTCCGCCCCGCGTCCAGCCCGCGTCGGCCAGCAGCGCCTGCGCGTCGTGGGTGCTCTGCTTGCCGAGCGCGCCGCTGTTGTCGGCGTACGCCCGCTGGCCGGCCAGCGCCAGATGGCTGCCGGGCGGAACGGCGGGCAGCCCGAGCGGGGTCAGTACGGCCTCGGCGAGCTCCTTGCGGTTCAGAGCCCGGCCCACCGCGCGGCGCACCCGGTCGTCGGAGAGCGGGCCGGACTCACCGTTCAGCGCGAGCTGCGTGTACGCGGGCTCCAGCGACTTGCGGACCACGAAGCCGCGGAGGGCGGTCTGCTCATTCGCGTACGCCTCGGCGGCCACGGCGCTCTGTCTGCGGGCTTCCCGAGCGGCCTGGGCCTTGCCGTCGTCGGAGCCGTTCGCCAGCGCCCAGGACTTGAGCGCGGCAGACGGGGTGATGTCCGCGCCCGGCCCGTGGGAGAGCGCCTTGCTGCCCGCGCCCTTGTCCCGTAGCGCGAGAGAGATACGGTCCGCCACGTGCCGGTCGACGGCCGCGAGGTCGAGACGGCCGGCGGCGAGCGCGGCGGCACGGTTCTCGCGCGGCACCGCGGTCAGCACCAGCCGCTCCAGCTTGGCCGCCTGTCCCCACCAGCGGGGATTGCGTACGAGGGTGGCGGTGCCCGCCTTGGCGTCGGTCGACGCCAGCTTAAAGGGGCCGGCCATCGCCTTCAGCGTGGTGCGGGCTCCGTCGTTGAAGGAGTCCGGGGTCCCCGTCACTTCCTTGGGGTAGAGCGGGGTGAAAAGGGACTGCCAGTCCGCGTACGGCTTGTTGAAGGTGACTTTGACCTCAAGGTCGCTGGCACCCTTCTCGATCTTCTCGATCCGCTCGTAGCCGGAGTTGTGCGCGGTCCAGTACGCGGAGTCCTTGCCGTTCAGGGCGTGCCACTGGGCGACGAAGTCGGGCGCCCCGATCTCCCTGCCGTCGGTCCACACCGCCTGCTGATTGAGCTTGTAGAGCACGACCTGCTTGGGCTCGCGATCGATGATCTCGGCGGACTCGACGTAGTCGGGATTGCGCTGCGGGCGGCCGCGCCGGTCGAGCGTGAAGAGAGAGGGAAGTACCGCCCCGGCGATACGGGTCGTGGTGGCGTCGGCATCGGCCTGGAAGGCGTTCAGGGTGGTGGGCAACGCGTCGACCGCCCAGCGCAGCGTGCCTCCGTCGGCGACCAGGTCCCGCGCGGCGGGGGCGATGTCCTGGGCTGCCGCCGCAGCATCGCTCTCGTCCTCGCCCGAGCTGCAGCCGGCCAGGACCGGCAGAGCGAGCACGCCGCTGGTCAGAAGCGCGACGGAGCGGAGCGTTCGGGAGCATGTCCTCCCGCGGGGGGCGTCGACCTGGGACATGGCTTCTACCTCTTTGTCCTGGTTTATGGAATTTGGAGATGATCACACCGATTCCCGTCCACTGAAGTGGACGGAACCGGACAGGCGACGGAGACACGGCGACCCCACTCGCAAGGTCACCCGTGCAGCCCAATGCAGAATCCGACATATCTCATCGGAAAGGGAGAAAATGGGGGAGCAAAATACGAACTACGAGGGGCGCGCCACAAGCGCATGCGCCGGGAATCCCTGCACGTCCCTTCACAAGCGGGGATGTGACGCGCGACACTCGCAGGCGCATGAGCGATGCCACCGCACCCTGCGGAAGTGAGGGCAAGTCATGTCCGAGCAGGAAGAACTGACGGCGATCCAGCACCGTCTCGACGAGCTGCTTCAGCGCGTCGGGCAGCTGGAGCACACCGTCGATCAGCTGCGTACCGCCGGCCCGGCCGCGCCGGCGCCCGCCCCGTTGAAGTCACCGGGTCGCCCCGAGCTGGTCACCATCCCCGACACCCCGTACAACACCGCGCTGTGGACGGACACGGACGACGAGGGGCTCGGAGCGCGCGACCGGCACGCACCCTGACGGGCCCGGCCCGTAGGCACACCGGAGCCCACACCCGACCCCACTCCATACGGAGCCTTCGTTGGCCACTGGTACCGAACCACCACAAATCAATACAGGCGTACACGGCGCCACGCGCGCCGCCATCGGCCTCCGCCATCTGCGGACGGACCGCTGGTGGCTCGCCCCGGCCCTGACTGCCGCCGGGCTGCTCGCGTTCATCGTCTACTCGACGTGGCGCGCCTTCTCGAACGCCGACTACTACGCAGCGCCGTATGTCTCGCCGTTCTACTCGCCCTGCCTCGCCGAGAACTGCGTACCCATGCGGGGCGGCCCCAACTGGGAGATCTTCGGCAGCTGGTGGGGCCTGTCCCCCGCGCTGCTGATCCTGATCTTCCCACTGGGCTTCCGGCTGACCTGCTACTACTACCGCAAGGCCTACTACCGGGGCTTCTGGGCGTCGCCCCCGGCCTGCGCGGTCGCCGAACCGCACAAGAAGTACACCGGCGAGACCCGCTTCCCGCTGATCCTGCAGAACATCCACCGGTACTTCTTCTACGCGGCGATCCCGGTCGCCGGAATCCTCACGTACGACACTGTGCTCGCCTTCCGCAACGAGCACTACGAGTGGGGCCATATGGGCCTCGGCACCCTCGTCTTCCTGGTCAACATCGTGCTGATCTGGGCGTACGCCTTCTCCTGCCACTCCTGTCGGCACATCATCGGCGGCCGGCTGAAACATTTCTCCGAACACCCGGTGCGCTACCGCCTGTGGGGCTGGGTCGGCAAGCTGAACGAACGCCACATGCTTCTCGCATGGACGTCGTTGATCAGCGTCGCGCTCGCCGACTTCTACGTCTATCTCGTCGCGTCCGGTGCCTTCGACGATCCGAGGTTCTTCTGACATGACGCAACTCGAACGACAGCAGTGGGACGTCGTGGTGGTGGGTGCGGGCGGCGCGGGCCTGCGCGCCGCCATCGAGGCGCGCGAGCGGGGCGCCCGAACCGCGGTGATCTGCAAGTCCCTCTTCGGCAAGGCTCATACGGTGATGGCCGAGGGCGGCATCGCCGCTTCCATGGGCAATGTGAACTCCGGGGACAACTGGCAGGTGCACTTCCGCGACACCATGCGCGGCGGAAAGTTCCTCAACCAGTGGCGGATGGCGGAGCTGCACGCGCGCGAGGCGCCCGACCGGGTCTGGGAGCTGGAGACCTGGGGCGCGCTCTTCGACCGTACGGCCGACGGGAAGATCTCCCAGCGCAACTTCGGCGGGCACGAATACCCGCGCCTGGCGCACGTCGGCGACCGCACCGGCCTGGAGCTGATCCGCACCCTGCAGCAGAAGATCGTCTCGCTGCAGCAGGAGGACAAGGAGGAATTCGGGGACTACGAAGCCCGGTTGAAGGTCTTCCAGGAGTGCACGGTCACCCGCGTGCTGAAGGACGGGGACAGGGTCTCCGGCACTTTCTGCTACGAGCGCGAGTCCGGGCGCTTCTTCGTTCTCGAAGCGCCGTCCGTGGTGCTGTCCACCGGCGGCATCGGCAAATCCTTCAAGGTGACGTCGAACTCCTGGGAGTACACCGGCGACGGGCACGCGCTCGCGCTGCTGGCCGGCGCGCCGCTGCTCAACATGGAGTTCGTGCAGTTCCATCCGACCGGCATGGTCTGGCCGCCCTCGGTGAAGGGCATCCTGGTCACCGAATCGGTGCGTGGCGACGGAGGGGTGCTGCGCAACTCCGAGGGCAAGCGGTTCATGTTCGACTATGTCCCTGACGTCTTCAAGGAGAAGTACGCGCAGTCGGAGGAGGAGGGCGACCGCTGGTACGAGGACCCGGACCACAACCGGCGTCCTCCCGAGCTGCTGCCGCGCGACGAGGTGGCCCGCGCCATCAACTCCGAGGTGAAGGCGGGCCGCGGCTCCCCGCACGGCGGGGTGTTCCTGGATGTCTCGACCCGTATGCCGGCCGAGGTGATCCGGCGCCGGCTGCCGTCGATGTACCACCAGTTCAAGGAGCTTGCGGACGTCGACATCACGGCCGAGGCGATGGAGGTCGGCCCGACGTGCCACTACGTGATGGGCGGCATCGCCGTCGAGTCCGACACCGCGGCGGCGGTCGGCGTCCCGGGCCTGTTCGCGGCGGGCGAGGTCGCGGGCGGGATGCACGGCTCCAACCGGCTCGGCGGGAATTCCCTGTCCGACCTGCTGGTCTTCGGCCGGCGGGCGGGGCTGCACGCCGCCGAGTACGCGCAGGGGCTCGGCGAGCGCCCGGCGCTGGAGGAGGCCCAGATGGACGAGGCCGCGGCGGAGGCACTGCGTCCGTTCAGCGCCGAGGGGCCGCAGCCGGGTGAGGAGAACGGGCGGCCGCCCGAGAATCCGTACACCCTCCACCAGGAGCTCCAGCAGACGATGAACGACCTGGTCGGCATCATCCGCCGCGAGTCAGAGATGAGGCAGGCCCTGGAGAAACTGGCCGACCTGCGGGTGCGGGCCCGGCGGGCCGGAGTCGAGGGCCACCGGCAGTTCAACCCCGGCTGGCACCTGTCGCTGGACCTGCGCAACATGCTGATGGTCAGCGAGTGCATCGCGCGGGCGGCACTGGAGCGCACGGAGAGCCGCGGCGGGCACACTCGCGAGGACTGCCCCACCATGGAGCGCGAGTGGCGGCGGGTCAATCTGCTGTGCCAACTGATCGATCCGACGGGAGGGTTGGCGGCCACCGATCCGGTGCGCGGCCAGATCTCACTCGCTCGGAAGACGACCGAGCCCATCCGACCCGACCTGCTCGCTCTCTACGAGAAGGAGGAGCTGGTCAAGTACCTCGCCGAAGAGGAGCTCTACGAGTGAGCAGCTACGAAGCGGCCTTCAGGGTCTGGCGCGGTGATGCGGACGGCGGGGCGCTGGAGGACTTCGCCGTCGAGGTGAACGACGGGGAGGTCGTCCTCGACATCATCCACCGCCTCCAGGCCACCCAGGCCTCCGACCTCGCGGTCCGCTGGAACTGCAAGGCGGGCAAGTGCGGTTCGTGCAGCGCCGAGATCAACGGCCGGCCGCGGCTGTTGTGCATGACCCGGATGTCGGTCTTCTCGCGGGAGGAGACGATCACGGTGACGCCGCTGCGGGCGTTCCCTGTGGTGCGGGACCTGGTGACGGATGTGTCCTTCAACTACGCGAAGGCCCGGGAGGTTCCCTCCTTCGTGCCGCCGCCGGGTGTGAAGGCCGGCGACTACCGGATGCAGCAGATGGATGTGGACCGCTCGCAGGAGTTCCGCAAGTGCATCGAGTGCTTCCTGTGCCAGGACACCTGTCATGTGGTGCGCGACCACGAGGAGAACAAGGCCGCGTTCGCGGGTCCGCGTTTCCTGATGCGGGTGGCGGAGCTGGACATGCATCCGCTGGACGCGGCGGCCGAAGCGGGCCTGGACCGCAAGAAGGCCGCCCAGGACGAGCACGGCCTCGGGTACTGCAACATCACGAAGTGCTGTACGGAGGTGTGCCCCGAGGGCATCAAGATCACGGACAATGCGCTGATCCCGCTGAAGGAACGGGCGGTGGACCGTAAGTACGACCCGCTGGTGTGGCTGGGCGACAAGATCAAGCGCCGCGGGGCGACCGACCAGGGGAGGGACTCCTAGGACACGCCCCGTCGAGGACCGGCGGCGGGACTCCCCCATCCTTCCCGGTACGCCGTCCAGTCGCCCTCCTCCGCCGCGAAGTCGACATACAGCGCAACCCCGAACCGCTCACGGCCGCGGTCCGTGCGCCCCAGGCCCAGCCGGGTGCCACGGACCGCGGCCGCGACCGTCTCCGCGGACTCGTGGTGCCCGACGCCGTCCTCGTGGAAGAAGGGCAGCCCCATCAGCAAGTCGGTCTCCTCCGGGGTGACTTCCAGGGCGAGGCTGGTCTGCTGGGCGACATAGCCGCCGTACAGACTCTCCAGCGGCATGGAGGTGTCGTACGACATCACGGCGATCTGGTCGACCCGGCGGGCGACCTGGCCGAAGAACTCCTGCGACCACCACTTGGGGTGCCCTGTGAGCCCGCCGGCGACGGAGTGGAGTGCGGGCAGCGGATCGATCTGGTGGGCCGCTATGGAGAGCGGGACCTTGCGGGCACGGGTGAGCTCGCGCAGATCGTCCAGCAGGGACAGATAGTCGCGGTCGCCCGAGTGCAGCGGCTCCAGGTCGTAGTGGATGCCGCCGAAGCCCGCGTCGAGGACCTGCCTGGTGGACCGCACTACGGCGGCCCTGGTGCCGGCATCGGGCAGCCGCAGTCCGACCGGGTCCTCGCTCGCCAGCTTGTCGCCGAGCCAGGCCTGCACGCGTATACCAGGGAGCTTCCGGTGTACGGCGTCGATCAGCCACCGCGCACGTGCATAACGGTCGGCGGGAAGCGTCCCGTCGTGCTCGAGCGGCCCGGCGTGGACGTACAGGTCGCGTATCCCGGCGCCCCGTATACGTCGGGCGAAGGCGTCCAGGTCGGCGTCCTTCTTCCGGCCGTCCACCCAGGCGTGACCGAGCCAGATGGCGTCCTTGCCGCGCGTCCTGGTGCCTTCTTCGATGTCACCCGCGTAGTTGGCGCGCAGCGCGATCGCACCGCCGAGGGCGGGGAGAAGGAGGAGGACGGCGAGGGTGAGCGCGATCCGCCTGGGCCACTTCAGGCGGGGGCTGCGCCACCCCCGTACGAGCGCGCGCGCACCCGGAACGAGCGCACGCGCGCCCGGAGCCCCGCGCAGCGCCCGTACGCGCTCGCGCATCCCCACCTGCTTGTTGATCCCCATGGGCCGCAAGGCTAGATCACGGGTCCGACAATCCGGGTGTCAGAACATGCTGAGCAGCTGCTCGACGGTGGGCTCGGCCGTCGAGTCACCATCGGGCAGGGCGAGTTCGAACCAGACCGTCTTGCCGCGTGGGGTCCGGCGCGAGCCCCAGGCCGCGCTCAGCAGTCCGACGAGCTGCAGTCCACGGCCGCCCTCGTCGGTGTCGCGGGCCCGTCGCCGTCTGGGCTGTACGAGGCCGGCGTCCCACACCTCGCAGACAAGGGTGCGGTCGCGCAGCAGCCGCAGCCGGATCTCGTCCTCGCCGTACCGCAGGGCGTTGGTGACCAGTTCGCTGACGAGCAGCTCGACCGTGTCCACCAGCGATTCGAGGTCCCAGGTGATCAGCTGGGCGCGGGCCAGCTCACGGGCCCGTCCCACCGATCGGGGCTCGCGCGGCAGCCGCCAGTCGCCCACCGCCTCCGTGGGCAACCCCTGGATGCGTGCCATCAGCAGCGCGATGTCGTCCTCGCCGTGCCGGGTGTCGAGAGTGTTCAGCACGTGGTCGCAGACGTCTTCCAGGGAGCGTGAGGTACCGGCGCGCAGCGCCGTCGTCGAGGGATGGTGGCCGGGCGACGGGCGGGAGGGATCGGTGAGCGCGGTCCGGAAGGCACGCAGGCCCTCGTCGAGCGGGTGGTCCCGGGATTCGACGAGCCCGTCGGTGTAGAGCGCGAGGAGCGCGCCCTCCGGGAGCTCGACCTCCACCTCCTCGAAGGGCTCGCCGCCCACACCGAGCGGCATCCCCGGCGGCACGTCGAGCAGCAGTGCCTCCTCGCCCGGTTCGACGAGGACGGGTGGCAGATGGCCGGCGTTGGCGAAGGTGCAGCGTCGGGTGACGGGGTCGTAGACGGCGTAGACGCAGGTCGCGAGATAGACCTCGGAGAGGTCGGCGTCACGGGACTTGTGGGCGACGCGCGAGGCCTGCTGGGTACCGCTGGGGCTGCCGAGGCCGCGGGCGATCTCGTCGAGCGCGGAAAGTACTTCCGCCGGCTCCAGGTCCAGCAGCGCCAAGGTCCGTACCGCTGTGCGCAGTTCACCCATGGCGACGGCGGCCCGCAGACCGCGGCCCATCACATCGCCCACGACCAAGGCTGTGCGGTGGCCGGGCAGTTCGATGACGTCGAACCAGTCCCCGCCGACCTCGGTGGCCGTATTGCCCGGGAGATAGCGGCAGGCGATGTCGAGTCCCGCGGCCTCCGGGTCGCCCGGCGGGAGCAGGCTGCGCTGGAGGATCAGTGCCCGCTCGTGCTCCCTGCGGTAGAGCCGGGCGTTGTCTATACAGACGGCGGCGCGGGCGGCGAGCTCGGTGGCGAGCGCCCGGTCCCGTTCCCCGAAGGGCTCGCTGCCCTTCGTACGGGAGAACTGGACAAGTCCGACGACGGTGTCGTGCGCGACCATCGGCACCGCGAGCGTGGACTGGACGAGGGTGCCTTCCTCGCCCGGGATCGACTGGACCCGGGCGGTGCGCAGGGCGCTCGCACAGGGCGAGTTGAAGGGATAGCGGTGGACCTCGCCGACGGCGGTGGGGGTGCCGCCATCGGACCGGCAGCCGGGGGTCGTCACCAGCGGGGCGTCGGAGACGGCGCTGGCGAAGGCGACCCTGCGCAGCTCGGCGCTGCCGTCGGCCCGGCCGGGCGGGGCCTCGTCGCCGGTGAGGAGCCCCAGGAACAGGTCGACCGATGCGAGGTCGCAGAAGCCGGGGACGGCGACGTCGAGGAGTTCGCGGGCGGTGGTCTCCAGGTCGAGGGAGTTGCCGATGCGGGCGCTCGCCTCGTTGAGGAGCGCGAGATTCCGCCGGGCGTTCGCGGCCTCGCGGGCGGCGACGTTGCGGCGGGTGACATCGGTGCCCAGACCGGCGACGCCGATGGGCCGGCCGGTTCCGCTGTGCACCCGGTAGAGATTGATCGACCAGTGCCTGCGGTCCGCGCTGCCCGGGGCACTCCCGACGATCTGGAGATCGATGGCGGATTCGCCGGTCTCCAGTACGCGGCGCAGTGAGGCGTTCATCCGCTCCGCCTCGGGGCGGGCGAGATAGTCGTGGACGGTGCGCCCGCGGTGGTCTTCGACGGCGCCCCCGAAGACCATGGCAAAGCGCTGGTTGGCGCGCTGCACCGTGAGATCCGTGCCGAAGAGGAGGAAGCCAAAAGGAGATTGGCCGAAAATAGCCTGCGACGCGGCGAGATCAGTTTCGATCCGGCGCAGTGCCCGGACGTCGACCACGATGCAGAGCGCAGCCCTTTCGCCACGCTCCGTCTCGCTCGGCATCACATAGACCTCGGCTACGCCGTGCGCGCCGTCCCGACCCGGCATGCGGAAAGGGACCAGGCCGGTCCACTCCTTGCCGTCGAGTATCTCGGCGACCTTCCGGTGGCCGCGCGGGCGCAGCTCGGCGGGCATGAAGACCTCGATCGGGTCCTTGCCCCTGACCTCGTCAGGGGTGATGCCGAAGAGGTCGACGGCACGCCGACTCCACTGGTCGACCAGCCCGTCGGCCCCGATCGAGAAAGAGGCAACCTTGATGTAGTCATAGATCGAGCCAGGTGGGCTGCTCTGCCACACGACACCGCTCGCCGTCCCAGGTATTTCGCTCACGCGACCGTCCCCTCCAGCTCACCGCACCGGACCGGCCATGACCGCAGTATTCAGCACTACGGCTCCGACCGACACGGCGTTCACGATCACAGCACGGTCTCGTTCATTTTCGGCCGAGTCCGAACCGGCCGGAACCGCTCCGACGTGATCGTTGTCCCCTGACTCTTCTAACCAGCGACGGGCAGCTCGAACCACACGGTCTTGCCGTTCCTGCCCCGCCGCGTTCCCCAGCGGCGAGCCGCGCCGGCCACCAGTTGCAGACCGCGGCCGCTCTCCTCGTCGGGCTCCGCGTTGCGTTCGGTGGGGGGATCCGGCAGCGGATCGGAGACTTCCACCAGCAGAGCGGGGGCGGTGGCGCCCCGTTCCGGCCGGACCAGCCGGACACCGATCGGGCCCGACGCGTACCGCAGGGAGTTGGTCACCAGCTCACTGACCAGCAGCACGGTGACATCACCGATCACCGAATCCAGTCCCCAGGCGCGAAGGGTGTCGCGGACGGCGTGACGGGCGGTGCGCACGGCACCGGCCTCGGCAGGAAAGGTCCACTCGGCGCATTCGCCATCAGTGTCGATCACGCTGCCCACTTCCCGGACCAGCAGCAGACCATGCCCCACTTCAGGGACTAACCAGGGCATACCCGATATTTGGTACGAGGCACCCCGGTCACCGGATCAATGAGCCACCGAGGCGCGTACGGGCGCACGCGTCATTCGCGCGCCGCCTTCGCACCCGGTGAGCGGTTCGGGCTGGACCGGCCGACAAATTGGTGATCCGTCATGGCCCGGCCGAGCCTGGCTCAACAGGCTTACACAGAACTGACATGTCGGGCCGTGACACGTCGGCCCTCAGCCCGTCCGCTCGCACGACGAGGGTCAGTCCAGTTCGCCCGACGCCTTGAGCTCATCGAAGAGCAGTTGGTCGACCGGAGGGACCTGCGCCCGGTCGAGGTAGGACAGCCAGGCGATTTCCTCGATCTCACTGCTGGCGATCAGCGTGCCCCGGTAGTCACCGGCGTAGCAGCTCATGCGCACGACAACGCCGTCCGAATGACCGTGAGCCTGGGCTTCGTATGTGCCCACATGCGACACGGTCGCCGGGAGGACGGCCACGCTCAGTTCCTCTTCGACCTCGCGGAGCAGGGTCTGCAGATCATTCTCGCCACCCTCCCGCTTCCCGCCGGGGATGTAGTAGACGTCCTTGCCCCGGGAGCGCGCGCAGAGGATCCTGCCGTTCTCCACCCGCACCCACGCCACCGTGTCGATCAAGACCGACATGCCCTGCCCTCACTCATGCGGAATCCGTCAGGCTGGACCTTACCCGCACGAAGTCCGGCCGGGAGAGCGCCGTGGAAAAGGCTGTCGTGCCCCGGCTAATGGGCCGCCTGACCTACACGCTCGACCCAGTAGAGCTGCTTGTGGCCGCGACCGTCGAGGGTGTCCGCGATCTGCTGCGCCTCGTCCCTGGTGGCGTACATGCCGACGCGGTAGCGGTTCCCGTTGTCGTCCCGCCGTATGACGAGCCAGGGGAGTAAAGCGCCACTGTCGTTCATCGCGCCCCTCCCCGGGTCGACCTGCAGGTCTGTAACGATCGCCAGGAAACCCCATTACGCATATGCCCGAGCCTACGCCTGACCTTTACTCAGCGGATACGGGTTTTCACAAAGGGATATGAGAGAGGGGGCGTATCCGGCCGGATGCGCCCCCTCTCACTCATGTCTCCTCGGCTCCCCTCAGTCCGTGGGTTCCGTGTCAGTCCGTGGGCTCTGTGGACACCGCAGGCACAGTGGGCACCGGCATCAGCACCGGACCGGCGGCCGCCGGATCCATGCGGCAGACATCCCCGCACTCGGAGTCCAGCGAGCAGCACAGCGAGCGGATCGGCCCCGACCGGACCGGACAGTCCGCGATGTCCGCGAGCTCGTACGCCGTCTCGCACACGGAGCAGGTGTGGGTGGCGGTGATGTCCTGGATCTCGGCCTCGGGCCCGCTCACCGGGTTCGCTCTGGCCAGGTAGTACTTGTCATTCGTCGCCCAGGCGATCAACGGGCAGAGCACCAGGGCGAGTCCGGCCGCGACAGAGGCGCCTCGCGGGTCACTTCACCGGCAGGTGGTATGCGATCCGGTAGCGGTCCGCCGGGACGACCACATCCGCCGTCTCGACCGCCCGCCCCGAGGCGTAGTACGTCCGCTCGACGACCATCACCACATGGCCCGGTACGCCACCGAGCGCCAGGAGCTCCTCCGCCAGCCCCGGCCGCGCGCCGACCTCCTCCGCCACGTTGTCCACGACGATGTCGATGGCGGCCATCCGCTCGACCACACCGCAGCCGCCCAGCGGACCCTCCTCCGGCAGCATCACCGGTGTACGCCCGGTGACTTCGAGGGGCTCCCAGGAGGTGGAGAGCATCATCGCCTCGCCCGCGTCCCGGAACACATAGCGCGTACGCATCACCCGGTCGCCGAGCTGGATGCCGAGCCGGGCCGCGATCTCGGGGCTCGCCCCCTCCTGTTCACTGCTGGACTCCCAGGTGCCCCGGGCCCCCTCCTCCGCCTGCTCCTGCCGAAAGGGGTTGGCGCCGGACGGCGGCCGGTAGCCGGAGCGGGAGACAGGGCGCGGGACGGGCCGTTCACGGACATACGTACCGGAGCCGGAGCGGCCCTCGACCAGGCCCTCCGCCATGAGGACCTTGCGCGCCTCGAGGGCGACGGTGTCCGAGACGCCGTACTCCGCGCGGATCCGCGCCTGCGAGGGGAGACGGGTATGCGGCGGCAGCGAGCCGTTGACGATCTTCTCGCGGAGATCGCTCGCAACGCGCAGATAGGCGGGCTGCTCACCGAACGTCACTGGCCACTCCCAACAGGTTGACAGACAGCAACAGCGTGGCAACCCTGGGTTGCTGACCGCAAGCATGGGCCAAAGTTTCACTCGAAGTGATGACTTGCCTATACGCAGGGGTTTGCCGCGGGTATGCCCATCATTCGGCGCTCGCACCCTTGACCCTAATGGTCCAGACCAATACGTTCCTGGCCATGCGCCGAAACTGCCGAAGATCCCTTGCCAGAGCGGCCGTTGCCGCCTGCTCCCTCTCGCTCCTCGCCGCCCTCGCGCCCGGCGCCTCCGCCTCTTCCGGCGCCGGCGCCTTCGACTCCGCGGCTGCCTCCGCCGCTACCTCCGCGCCTGGCGGGCAGCACCCCGCGCCCTCGTACAAACGCGTCGGCTACTTCACCCAATGGGGCGTCTACGGCCGGGACTTCCAGGTCAAGGACATGGACACCAGCGGCCAGGCGGCCAAGCTCACCCACATCAACTACGCCTTCGGCAACGTCAGTTCCGACGGCACCTGCTTCACCGGCAATGTCCCCGGCGAGGCCGACGCCTGGGCCGACTACGCCCGTCCGCTGGACGCCGCCGACTCCGTGGACGGCGTCGCCGACACCGCCCAGCAGCCGCTCGCCGGCAACTTCAACCAGCTGCGCGAGCTCAAGGCCAAGCACCCCGCCCTCAAGGTGCTCATCTCCCTGGGCGGCTGGAGCTGGTCCACCCACTTCTCGGAGGCGGCCCGCACCCCCGCCTCCCGCAAGGCCTTCGTCTCCTCCTGCATCGACCTCTACATCAGGGGCAATCTGCCGGTCGACGGAGCGCGCGGCGGCGCGGGCGCCGCTGCCGGGCTCTTCGACGGCGTCGACATCGACTGGGAGTGGCCGGGCTCGGCGGGCGACACGGACACCGTCTTCCGCCCCGAGGACAAAAAGAACTTCACCGCTCTGGTACGGGAGTTCAGGACCCAGCTGGACGCCTACGGCAAGTCCCTCAAGAAGCGCAAGCACTACGAGCTGACCGCCTTCGTCCCGACCGCTCCCGCCAAGATCGACGCAGGCTTCGAGGTCTGCAGGATCATGCGCGATCTGGACTTCGTCAACCTCCAGGGCTACGACTTCCACGGCTCCTGGGAGTCGACCACGGCCCAGCAGTCCGCGCTCTACGCACACAATGACTTCAGCGTGGACCAGACCGTCGACGCCTGGCGCGACCGCGGCGCCCCCGCCCGCAAGCTGGTGATGGGCATGCCGTTCTACGGCCAGGGCTGGACGGGCGTGACCGGTGGCGGCGACGGCCTGAAGCAGCCGGCCGCGGCGCCCGCACCCGCGACCTGGGCGGCCGGCTACGAGGACTACAAGGCCCTGAAGAAGCTCGCCGACTCGGGGACGTACACGCTCCATCGCGACCGGCGGAACGGCCACGCCTGGCTCTTCGACGGCACCACCCTGTGGACGTACGACGACCCTCAGGTGCTGCGCACCAAGACCTCGTACATCCGTGACCGGGGCCTGGGCGGCGCGATGTTCTGGTCCCTGGACGGAGACACCGCCGACGGTGAGCTGATCACCGCCGTCGACCGGGGGCTCGCCCGCCGCTAGCGCTCAGCGGGATTCGGATGGGACCGGCGCCCGGACGGTCGGTGGCTCAGGGGCCGGTCTCATCCACCGGACGGGATGCCTCCGGACCGTACGGAGCCCTTCAGCTTCCCTTCCGTGACGGCGAAGGTGCAGGTCACCGTCCGGTCACCCAGGCGCCAACTGCGCCGGCTCGGCATGTAGTAGTACGTCTCCGCACTGTCCGGCACGGCCGGCGCGTTCGCCGCGTAGGCGTTGTTGATCTCCGTGCAGCGCTTCTCGGCCACCGGTTCGACAGCCGCCTCGCCGGGCCAGGCGTCGGACTTCCCGAGCTTGAAGGCCCCGGTGACCTCGGCGTCGTGCTCCTTGGCGCAGTCGACGACCCTGACGGATGCGGTCTCCCGCTCCAACTCGTCGCCGGGGACGTTGAAGCAGTCGCCCTTGTGCAGGTCGAGCGTGCTGCGCGAGCGCGACGCCTCGTCCATGCCCTTCCGGAAGCCGTCCCAGGCATCGCCGATCCCGCCGGTGGCGAATGCGACGAGCACCAGAAGCGTGCTGATCGAGGAGAGCACGATGCCCGCGACCGCCATGCCCTTGCCGCGCTGGCCCTTCCTCTTGATCTGCGAGAGGGCTATCAGTCCGAGCACCAGGCCGAGCGGCGGCAGACAGCACACGATGCCGAGCACGAGAGAGGCGACGGACAGGCCGTTCACGGACGGTCTGCGGGCGTACTGCGGATACGGCTGCCAGCTCTGGGCGGATGGGTCCACGGGTACGGTGCTCCTCGTCGAAATCATACGAACAGGCGCGCGGATCATACGCGTAGCGCGACGGGGGACGGAACGCAGCCGGCAGCAGCAGCGGTGCGGGCAGTGAACCGCGCGTGATGTGTGCCGGGCCGGGGCCCCGGGCCGCCCGCCGACTGAGCTCATGTGTGGGCTGCTCCGCCGACGGCGCGAGAACGGTGAAGGGGGCGGCCGCCGCGGCGACCGCCCCCTCCCGTTCACTCAGAGATCGGACCTGAGAGTGTTCAGAACTGCAGTGCCCAGGAGTCGATCTTGCCGACGTCCTGCGCCGCGTTGTCGCTGACCCGCAGCTTCCAGGTGCCGTTCGCGACCTCCGACGACGCGTTCACCGTGTACGTGGTGATCACGTTGTCCGCGCTGCCGCCGGTCCCGTACGCCTTCAGGTTGTAGACCGTCCCGTCCGGGGCGACCAGGTCGATCTTCAGGTCACCGATGTACGTGTGCTTGATGTCGACCGGCACGCTCAGGCTCGCCGGCGCGTTCCCGGTGACCCCGCTGACGGTGACCGGCGACTCGGTGGTGGCGTTGTCGCTGATCGGGTAGTCCGCGGTGTTCTCGAACTTCTTGCCGGGCGGCGGGGTGTCGCCGGTGCCGACGTACAGCAGGCGGTTCGGCGAACCGGTGCCCGGGCTGCCGACGACGCCGCTCGTGGCGGCGGAGGTCAGGGCCGCGGAGACCTGGGCCGGGGTCGCCGTCCTGTTGGCCGCCAGGTAGAGCGCTGCCGCGCCCGTGACGTGCGGCGTCGCCATCGACGTACCGGAGATGGTGTTCGTCGCGGAGTCGCTCGTGTTCCAGGCCGAGGTGATCGACGAGCCCGGCGCGAAGATGTCCAGCGCGGTGCCGTAGTTGGAGAAGCTGGAGCGGGCGTCGGTGCTGGTCGTGGAGCCTACGGTGATGGCCTCGGCCACGCGCGCGGGCGAGTAGTCGGAGGCGTTCGCTCCGTCGTTGCCCGCCGCGACCGCGTAGGTGACGCCGGAGGCGATGGAGTTGCGCACCGCGGTGTCGAGCGCGGTGTCGATGCCGCCGCCCAGGCTCATATTGGCGACGGCCGGCTTGACGGCGTTCTGCGTCACCCAGTCGATGCCGGCGACGACCTGCGCGGTCGTGCCCGAGCCTGCGTTGTCGAGCACACGGACGCCCACGACCTTGGCCTTCTTGGCCACGCCGTAGGAGGACCCGGCGACGTTGGCGGCGACATGCGTGCCGTGGCCGTTGCCGTCCTGCGCGGTGTTGTCGTTGTCGATGGCGTCATAGCCGTACGACGCCCGGCCGCCGAAGTCGCTGTGGGTGATCCGTACACCGGTGTCGATGATGTACGCCGTCACGCCCTCGCCCGCGGTGTCCGGATAGGTGTAACTCTGGTTCAGCGGCAGGGCCTTCTGATCGATCCGGTCCAGGCCCCAGGACGGCGGGTTCGGCTGGGTGCCCGTCGCCTTGAAGATGCGGTCCTGCACAACGGACTCGACAGCCGGGTCCGCGGCGAACTTCTTGGCCTGCGTCTCGGAGAGCTCGACGGCGTAGCCGTTCAGCGCGGCGTCGTACGTCTTCTTGATCTTCGCGCCGTATTCCTGCGCAAGGGCCTTGCCCGCCTTTGAGCCCGCGTCGGGGGCGGACTCGTCGAGCGTCACGATGTAGCTGCCCGCGATGGCTCCGGGTGCGCCGGCGTTCTGGATCACGCCTTCCGGAGCCGCCTCGACCGCGATGGCCGGGAGAGCGGACGCCGTGCCGAGCGCGAGCGCGGCGACGGCTATGGCGCTTGCCGCGGCGAGTCTTCGCCGCGATTTACGCATCACAGACATGTGAGGGGTCCTCCTCATTGGTGGTGCGCTGCTGTGGGGGTTGCGACAGGGGCATGACAACGAATCGCAGCTGAATCCGCGGTGTCCTCGTCTCGCCTGCCGAGCGAAAGATTGGCGGATCCATAGGAATCCCACAAGAGTTCGGAGCGCGACGTAACACATGCGCCACACAACTGCCATGCTGGCGCACCATGACCTCGTATCACTGCCCCGACTGCGGCACCGGCTCCCCCGTCGAGACGGCGCTCTGGTGCTGCCCCGCCTGCCGCGGCCCATGGGACCTGGATTTCACCGCCGCGCCGGTGGACCTCAACTCTCTCCCGGGCCGGGTCAATTCACTGTGGCGGTACGAGGAGGCGCTGCCGCTCTCCGCGCCCGCCGTCACCTCGCTCGGCGAGGGCCGCACCCCGCTCGTCCCGCTCACCGCCACCGTCTCCGCCAAACTCGACTTCCTCATGCCGACGCTCTCCTTCAAGGACCGAGGCGCGGTGATGCTGGCGGAGCTCGCCCGCGGGCTCTCTCCCCGGCGGGTGATCGCCGACAGCAGCGGTAACGCGGGCACGGCGGTCGCCGCGTACTGCGCACGGGCCGGTCTCGACTGCACGGTGTACGTCCCCGAGGCCACCTCCGCCAAGAAGGTGGAACAGATCCGGGCGCACGGCGCGCACCTCGAACTCGTCCCCGGCGACCGCGAGGCCACCGCCATGGCCGCCCGCGCCGCCGCGGACATGCCCGGCACCTTCTATGCGAGCCATGTCTACAACCCGTACTTCCTGCACGGCACGAAGACCTACGTGTACGAGCTGTGGGAGGAGCTGGGCGGCCGGCTGCCCGAGGCAGTCGTCGTCCCCGTCGGCAACGGCACACTCCTCCTCGGCGCGTCCATCGCCCTCTCCGAACTCCACGCTCACGGCCTGATCACCGAACGCCCCGCCCTGATCGCGGTCCAGGCCGAAGCCGTCTCCCCGCTGGCCGCGGCCTTCCACGCCGGCGCCGAGGAACTCCTCGACGAGAGCGTGGAGTCCGGGCCCACGGTCGCCGAGGGCATCGCCATCCCGCGTCCGCCGCGCGCCCGCCAGATCCTGCGGGCCGTACGCGATTCCGGCGGCACCTTCCTCACGGTGACGGAGGATCAGATCCGGGCCGCACAGCTGGATCTGGCCGGGCGCGGTCTCTTCGTCGAATCGACCGGGGTGGCCTGCTGGGCCGCCGTGGGCGACTGGAGGGACCGCACCGCCGTGGTCCCGCTCTGCGGCGCGGGCCTCAAGACCGGACTCGCGCCGGGTCAGTCCGTCCAGTAGGTGTCGTGCTTGACGAAGAACTCCGTCCGGTCCTGTGGCGACCACTCGGTGGCGACCTCGGCGACCTTCTCGAAGTACTCCTCGCGCGGCGCGCCCGGCGTGAACAGCAGCAGCATCGACGCGAGCGCGTCCGAGTCGTTGCGGAAGGCGTGCAGCCCGCCCTGCGGAACGTAGAGGAAGTCGCCCGCCGTTCCGTCGATCCAGCTGTCACCGTTGTAGAGCCGGACCGTCCCCTCGATGATGAAGAACGACTCCGAGATCGACTTGTGGAAGTGCGTCTTCGGGCCGCCGGCCTTCGGGGCCATGTCCATCCGGTAGAGCCCGAACTCCCCGCCGGTCGACCGGGTCGTGGCCAGATAGTGCGTACGGCTCCCGCTCGCCGACTGCAGATTCGCGGGCGTGTCCGCCGGCCGGAACTCCGCGGTGATCTCGCCCTTGCCGTCCAGGTATTTCGGGTCCGGATACGACATGCCGCTCTCCACTCTCCTCGCTGTCAGCCGTTCACCCGGGCGTCCGAGCGCGTCCTGCGTGTCCCGCGCCGCTCGGCCTGCGACGAGCCTCGGGCGCGGACCTCTTCCCGCGCCGCCGTTCAGTCGGCGGTGAGGGCTCCGCGGCCGGCCGGGGAGTGCGCGCCCTTTCGTGCCGACTCGCCGCAGTGCGCGCAGATGACCACCGGATCGAGGGTCTCGCCGCACGAGTGCTGCCAGGTCACCGGCGGATCCTCGGGGTTGAGGTGCCGGTCGCCCCACTTCATGAGCGCGAGGAGGACGTCGCCGAGCTCCTGGCCGGCGGGGGTCAGGTGGTACTCGTACCGCGGCGGGTGTGCGTTGTACTGCTCGCGCCGGACGGCGCCCGCCGCCTCCAGCTTGCGCAGCCGGGCCGTGAGGATGTCACGGGACGCCCCGGTGTTGCGGACGATCTGGTCGAAGCGGCGGACGCCATGGCTGAGTTCGCGTACGGCGAGCAGCGTCCAGCGCTCGCCGACCAGGTCGAGGGCGTCGGCAATGGAGCACTCTCGGGGATGGATGCTCTTCGACATGCGGCTCATCCTAAAACGCTAAGTTGCGTATTCAAACGTTCCGGACGAGAGCGCGGCCTGCGCCGCCATCGCCGTCAGAGACGCTCGATGATCGTGGCGTTGGCCAGCCCTCCCGCCTCGCACATCGTCTGCAGCCCGTACCGCCCGCCGCGGTCTTCCAGGTTGTGCAGCAGGGTCGTCATGATGCGCGCCCCGCTGCCGCCCAGCGGATGCCCGATGGAGATCGCTCCGCCGCGCACATTGAGCCTGTCTGCCTCGACGCCGGTCTCCCGCTGCCAGGCGAGCACCACCGACGCGAACGCCTCGTTCACCTCGTAGAGATCGATGTCGTCCGTGGTCAGGCCGGCCCTGGCCAGTACCTTCTCGGTGGCCGGCATGATCGCCGTGAGCATCAGCAGCGGATCGTCCCCGGCAACGGCGAACGAGTGGAACCGCGCGCGTGGCCGCAGCCCGAGCCGCTCCGCGACATCGGCACCCATGATCAGCAGTGCCGCCGCACCGTCGTTGACCGGCGAGCTGTTGCCCGCGGTGACGCGCCAGCCGATCTCCGGGAACCGCTCTTCCACGGCCGGGTCGTAGTACGCGGCCCTGAGCCCCGCGAGCGCCTCTGCCGACGTGCCCGGCCGTACGTTCTCGTCGCGCTGCCCGGTCCAGGCGACCTCCCGGTCGAACTCCCCGCGCTCCCAGGCACCCGCGGCACGCCGGTGCGACTCCAGCGCGAAGGCGTCCAGCTCCTCCCGCGAGATCTTCCAGCGCGCCGCGATCAGCTCCGCGCTGATCCCCTGGCCGACCAGCCCCTGCGGATACCGCTCGCCGAGCCGCAGCCCGAACGGGTCGCTGCCAGGCAGCACATTGGACCCCATCGGCACCCGTGACATCGACTCGACACCGCAGGCGATCGCGATGTCGTAGGCCCCGCTGATCACACCCTGCGCCGCGATATGCGCGGCCTGCTGGGACGAGCCGCACTGCCGGTCCACGGTCATGCCCGGCACGCTCTCGGGGAAGCCGGCGGCCAGCACCGCGTGGCGGGTGATGTTGAGCGACTGGTCCCCGACCTGGGTCACGCAGCCGCCGATGACGTCGTCGACGAGCACCGGATCGATTCCGGCCCGCTCGACCAGCGACGCGAGTGTGCGGGCCAGCAGGTCCACGGGGCGCTCGTCGTGCAGCGCCCCTCCTGGCTTGCCCTTGCCGATCGGTGTACGAACCGCCTCGACGATCACCGCATCCCGCACCACAGCAGCCTCCCCAGCTCTCGTACTCGGTTTGACGTTCCAGTTGGTATGAAATTCAAACCCACTGCACTCAACCCTGCCGCGCGGGGAGAGGGTTGTCAATTCCAACTAATGATTCTCTTCGTCACCGTACGGCTGTTCAACGGTTGCGCAGGACCCCCGCCGTACTGCCCGTCCGCTCACGCAGCAGGACCCGCAGGGTGTTCGCGTGCTCGTAGCCGACCTTGCGGGCAATGGAGTCCAGGGACATGTCCGTCGTCCGCAGCAGGTGCGAGGCCTGTTCGACCCGCAGGTCCTGGACGAAGCGCACGGGGGACGTGCCGAGTACGCGGCGTACGGTCCGCTGAAGCGTGCGTTCGCTCACCCCCACCGCACGCGCCGCCGCGCTGACGCTGATCGGCTCCTCGAGATGAAGCCTGGCCCAGCGCTCGAAGGCGGCGACGACCGGATCGCTCTGGGCGAGCGCGCTCGGGATGGTGTACGCCGACTGGGACGGCCGCTCGTCGACGACCAGATAGCGGGCGACAAGATCGGCCAGGGCCGGGCTGCTCATCCGGACGACCGCCAGCGCGAGGTCGACGTGCCCGAAGGCCGCGCCCGCCGTCGTCACGCCGTCCGACGCGGTGACCATCCGGGTCTCGTCGACGGTGACCGCCGGATAGCGCTTGCGGAAGACCGGCGCCAGCCACCAACTGGTGGTCGCCCTCCGCCCGTCGAGCACCCCCGCCTCGGCCAGCAGAAAAGTGCCCGTACAGGCCGAGGCGACGGGTGTGCCGACCCCGCGCGCCTCGGCCACGAGGCCCCGTACCGCTGCCGAGGCGGGTCCCGAGACATGAGCGAGAAGCGCGTCGGGCCGCCGCTCGGCGAGGGCAGGCACGATCAGCAGATCCGCACGCTCGGCCCCGGCCGCCGGCTCGGTGGTGACGAGGTGGCCCGCACCGGTGCGGACCCGGCGGCGGAAGCCGATGGTCCGCACCCGCCAGGCGGGCGGCGGCTGCGGAAGCTCGTCCCGCATCGCGTTGGCCCCTTCGAGTACATCGAGGATCGCCGAGAGCCCTGAGTCGAAGACGCCGTCGTACGCCAGCACTGCCACATCCATGGCGGAAACGGTATCGGACTAGTCGTTTGCGCCACTGGGAGAGCACTGGTCGCGGCCATAGGTTTGCGGACGTCCCGCTGATCGGGACGCCGACGACGACGTACGGAGTGACACACGATGAACATCGGACTGCTGGCCAGGATCGAATCCAAGCCGGAATACGCCGACAAGGTCGAGGCCCTGTTGCGCAAGGCGCTGCAGCTCGCCCGCGAGGAGGAGCACACCGTCACCTGGTTCGCGTTCCGGGAGAGCGCCACGGTCTTCGGTGTCTTCGACACATTCGAGAACGAGGAGGGCCGGACCGGTCATCTCCAGGGCCGGATCGCCGCGGCACTGATGGAGGCGGCGGAGACAATGCTGAGCTCGGCCCCGGACATCCGCCCGGTGGACCTGCTGGCGGTCAAGCTCCCCTGACCGTGACCTGCCGCGGGCCGCGCACCGCGGCCCGCGGCTCCGCTCTCTCAACCTCGCCGAGGAGACCGCCATGACCGAGCTCACCAGCCCGCCGTCCGCAGGCGCCACCACCGCGCTCCGCTCTCGCACCCACACCTGGGCCCGCCCGACAAGCTACGCCGACGCCGGCAGCCACTCCGGCCTCGAAGTGCTCCTCCGCAGCCTCGAAGGCGACTACCCGCAAGCGCCGATCTGCGGGACTCTCGGATTCCGCCTCGTGGAGGCCGACGAGGGCCGCGCCGTCTTCGAGGGCGAGCCCGGGGAGCACCTGCTCAACCCGATGGGAAGCGTCCACGGAGGGTTTCTGGCCACACTGCTGGACTCGGCTCTCGGCAGCGCGGTCATGACGACGCTGCCGCCCGGCCGCGCGTACACCACCATCCAGCTCGGGGTGAATCTCGTTCGCCCGGTGTTCGCCGACACGCAGACCCTGCGCTGTGAAGGCACCGTCATCCACGCCGGCCGTACGACGGCGACCGCCGAGGCACGGGTGGTCGGCGCCACCGACGGCAAGCTGTACGCGCACGCCACCACGACCTGCGCCGTCTTCACCTGGCGGGACACGGCCTGAGGCCGGAGGATCCAGGACATGAAGCGGACAACCGTCGTCAATCTCAAGGGCCGTCGCGACGACCCCGACTATGCGGACGTCGTATACGTCGGCCGCGCCATGCACCGCGGCGGCTGGCACCTCGACGGCTCCCCCCTGGCGAGCCCCTTCCGCCCCGGCCCCGACGGCACCCGCCAGGAGGTCGTCGACAAGTACCGCATCCACCTGCTGTCCCGCCCGGACCTCCTGGCGCTGCTCCCCGCCCTGCGCGGCCGCAGACTCGGCTGCTGGTGCGCACCGGAGCGCTGCCACGCCGAGGTCATCGCGGAACTGGCGGACGAGGCCCGCTGACCACTCAGGCACCGGTCAGCGGGCCTTCCCCGAACCGGTCACACGTTGAAGCGGAACTCCACCACGTCGCCGTCCTGCATCACGTAGTCCTTGCCCTCCATACGCGCTTTGCCCTTCGCGCGGGCCTCCGCCACCGAGCCCGTCTCGACCAGGTCCCCGAACGAGATGACCTCGGCCTTGATGAAGCCCTTCTGGAAGTCGGTGTGGATCACGCCGGCCGCCTCGGGAGCCGTCGCGCCCTTCTTGATCGTCCAGGCGCGGGTCTCCTTGGGCCCCGCCGTCAGATACGTCTGCAGACCGAGCGTGTCGAAGCCGACGCGGCCCAGCACCGCCAGACCCGGCTCCTCCTGCCCCATCGACTGGAGGAGCTCCAGCGCCTCGTCGTCGTCGAGCTCGATCAGCTCGGACTCGATCTTGGCGTTGAGGAAGATCGCTTCGGCCGGGGCGACCAGCGCGCGCTGCTCGTTCTTGAAGTCCTCGTCGACCAGCTCGTCCTCGTCCACGTTGAAGACGTAGAGGAACGGCTTGCTGGTGAGGAGGTGCAGCTCGTGCAGGAGGCGGCCCTTCTCCGTGCCCGCCGTGATGCCCGCGGCGAAGAGCGTCGTGCCCGCCTCGAGGAGCTTCTGCGCCTCCTCGACCGCCGCCAGGACCGCGACCTTCTCCTTCTGGAGGCGGGACTCCTTCGTCAGACGCGGCAGCGCCTTCTCGACGGACTGCAGGTCGGCGAGGATCAGCTCGGTGTTGATCGTCTCGATGTCGTCCTTCGGCGAGACCTTGCCGTCGACGTGCACGACGTTCTCGTCCTTGAAGGCGCGGATGACCTGGCAGATCGCGTCGGACTCACGGATGTTCGCCAGGAACTTGTTGCCCAGGCCCTCGCCCTCACTCGCACCGCGCACGATGCCGGCGATGTCGACGAAGTCGACCGTGGCCGGGAGGATCCGCTGCGAGCCGAAAATCTCGGCCAGCTTGGCGAGGCGGGTGTCGGGGACACCGACGACGCCGACGTTCGGCTCGATCGTGGCGAACGGGTAGTTGGCCGCCAGCACGTCGTTCTTGGTCAGGGCGTTGAACAGGGTCGATTTGCCGACATTCGGCAGACCGACGATTCCGATCGTGAGCGACACGTTGGCGACTTCCTGGAGTAAGGACTGGCAGATGGCCGTACGGCCCGGAGGTGGGCCGATCCCCCAGTTTACGGGCGGGTCAAGCCGGGCAGCGACGGCAGCCGGGAGTCGAACTCAACGCCAAGGTCGGCCAAAGGGCGTGTCCCGTGCCTGATTCCTCCCACCTCGCGACCTACGTTGTTCGGGTGGAGCAGCACAGGACAGGTCACTCTCAGCGCCGACAGCGCCCGCAGGCCCCTCTTACCCCGCAAGCCCCTCTCTCCCCTCAGGGCGCTCTCGCCGAGGGCGCCCCCGCCGTGTACCGGGTGCCGGCCAGGCCCGTACGGTCCGTGCCTCCCGTGGTGCTCGCGCTGCGCAGACTGCCCAATCCCCGGCTGACCGGCCTCGGCGGCGGGCTGTTCGGCGCCGCGACGATGTTCGCGCTCGGCTGTCTGGACTGGCTGCTCTTCGACGGCTCCGCCGTGGTGTTCGGGCTGCTGTTCCTGCCCGTCAGCGCGCTGACCGCGCTCTGGGTGCGGGAGGCCGACCTGGTCACCGCGCCGATCAGCGTGCCGATCGCCTTCGCGGTCGGGGTCGTGCCGATCTCCGGCGGGCCCGCGGGCTTCGGCGGGCAGACGATGGCCCTGGTCACCGCGCTCGCGGTGCACGCCGGCTGGCTCTACGGCGGCACGCTGGTCGCCGGGCTCATCACCTGCGTACGGAAGGTACGGATGATGGGACGCCGTCAGCGGCGCGCGCGGCCCGGCGGCGGCCCGGTCCGGCGCGGCTGAGTCGCGAGCACCGGGGCGCGTGCGGCGCGGCTGGAGCACGGGGCGGCTGAGCACGGGGAGCGTGCGGCGACCTCGCCCGTACACCGGCCGGGGCCCCTGTGCGAGGTGCGCGCGACCCCGGCCCGTACCGGCCGAGGACCTCCCGCCGCGCTCACAAGCCCCTACCTGTCCGCCGCCGCCATCGCCGCGCCCACGATCCCCGCGTTGTTCTGCAGTTCCGCCGGGACGATCTCCGCCCTGATGCCCTCGATCAGCGGCACGAACTTGTCCGCCTTACGGCTCACGCCGCCGCCGATGATGTACAGCTCCGGCGAGAACAGCATCTCCACATGGGCGAGATACTTCTGCACCCGGTGCGCCCAGTGCTGCCAGCTCAGGCCCGCGTCCTCCTTGACCTTCGTGGAGGCGTGCTTCTCGGCCTCGTGGCCGTGCAGCTCGAGGTGGCCCAGTTCGGTGTTCGGGACCAGCCGGCCGTCGATGAAGACCGCGCTGCCGATGCCCGTACCGAAGGTCAGCAGTATCACCGTGCCCTTGCGGCCGCGGCCCGCCCCGAACGTCATCTCCGCGACGCCCGCCGCGTCCGCGTCGTTCAGGATCGTCACCGGCAGGCCACCGAGGCGCTCGCCGAGCAGCTTCGACGCGTCCACGTCGACCCAGCCCTTGTCCACATTGGCGGCGGTACGGGTGACGCCGCTCGTGACGACGCCGGGGAAGGTGATGCCCACCGGGCCAGACCAGCCGAAATTCCCGACCACCTCGGCTACGCCGTCCGCCACGGCCTCGGGCGTAGACGGGTGTGGGGTCAGGACTTTGTGGCGCTCCTGCGCCAGGTCTCCGCGCTCAAGGTCCACGGGTGCGCCCTTGATGCCGGAACCGCCGATGTCCACTCCGAACACGTTCATGGACGCAACGTTACGGGCAGCCGCTGACAGCCACTTCCCGGACTGCCGGGCGAGCCGCGGCCCGGACTACTTTCCCGACAGCTCTGCCGCCTCCGCGCGCAGATCGCGGCGGAGCTCCTTCGGCAGCGAGAAGGTGATGGACTCCTCGGCCGCCTTGACGATCTCGACATCCTCGAAACCGCGCTGCGACAGCCACTCCAGTACTCCCTCGACCAGGACCTCGGGCACCGAAGCACCGGAGGTGACGCCGACCGTCGAGACGCCGTCCAGCCAGGCCTCTTCGATCTCCGAGGCGAAGTCCACCAGATGGGCGTCGCGCGCACCCGCGCCCAGGGCCACCTCGACCAGCCGGACGGAGTTCGAGGAGTTCTTGGAGCCGACGACGATGACCAGGTCCGCCTCGGCGCCCATCTGCTTGACCGCGATCTGGCGGTTCTGCGTGGCGTAGCAGATGTCGTCGCTCGGCGGGGAGATCAGCTGCGGGAACTTCGTCTTGAGCGCGTCTACCGTCTCCATCGTCTCGTCGACCGAGAGCGTGGTCTGGGAGAGCCAGACGACCTTCGACTCGTCCCGTACGGAGACGTTCGCGACGTCCTCGGGGCCGTCCACGAGCGTGATGTGTTCGGGGGCCTCGCCGGACGTACCGATGACTTCCTCGTGACCGTCGTGGCCGATCAGCAGGATGTCGTAGTCCTCGTCGGCGAACCGGACGGCTTCCTTGTGGACCTTGGTCACCAGCGGGCAGGTCGCGTCGATGGTCGCGAGCTTGCGCTCGGCGGCCTCCTCGTGGACGACCGGGGCCACGCCGTGCGCCGAGAACATGACGATCGATCCCTCGGGGACCTCCGCCGTCTCGTCGACGAAGATCGCGCCCTTCTTCTCCAGGGTCTGTACGACGTACTTGTTGTGGACGATCTCGTGGCGGACGTAGATCGGCGACCCGTACTGCTCCAGGGCCTTCTCCACGGCGATCACGGCACGGTCCACGCCCGCGCAGTAGCCACGGGGAGCGGCGAGCAGGACGCGTCGGGCAGGAGTCGTAGCAGTCATGCCCCCCATCGTAAGGCCGCGTCATGGAGCCAGGAGATCACCCTCAGGGGGAAGACTGGGGCGGGACGTGAGCGACGGAGGACGCGATGGCGGCAGCTGGAGAGTCCGGGACGGGGGGCGGCACCGACGGTGAGCTTCGGCGGACGCTCGGATTCCGGGATCTCGTCGTCTACGGTCTGCTCTTCATCGCGCCCATGGCGCCGGTAGGTGTGTTCGGAACGCTCGACGCGAAGTCGCACGGGGCCGTGGCGCTCGTCTATGTCGTCGCGACGATCGCCATGGCGTTCACCGCCTTCAGTTACGCGCAGATGGTGCGGGTCGCGCCGCAGGCGGGCTCGGTCTACACGTACGCGCGCAAGGGGCTGGGCGACGCGCCGGGGTTCATCGCCGGGTGGATGGCGATGCTCGACTATCTGCTGATCCCGGCCGTCGCCTATCTCTTCTCCGGGATCGCGATGGAGGCGCTGATTCCGGAAGTGGACCGGTGGATCTGGACCGGGATCGCCGTGGTGCTCACCACGCTGCTCAATCTGTGGGGCGTACGGGCGGCGGCCCGGGTCGGCTTCGCGGTGCTGGCGATGGAGATCGTGGTGCTGCTGGTGTTCATGGTGTCGGCCGTCGTGGTGCTCGGGCAGGACGGGGCGCAGCGCGGCTGGCTGTCGCCGCTGACCGGTGACGCGGGCTTCTCGTTGACGGCGGTGTTCAGCGCGGTGTCGGTGGCGGTGCTGTCGTATCTCGGCTTCGACGCGATCGCCTCGTTCGCGGAGGAGGTCACGGGCGGCTCGCGGAAGGTGGCCAGGGCGGTGCTCTTCTGTCTGGCGCTGGCAGGTGTGCTGTTCGTGACGCAGACGTATCTGGTGGCGCTGCTCGAGCCGCTGTCGTCGGCGGAGCTGGCGGCCGAACCGGACAGGCAGGGGCCGGCCTTCTACGACGCGGTGGACGCTTCCGTCGGGGGCTGGCTGCACGACCTGGTCGCGGTGAGCAAGGCGATCGGGGCGGCGTTCGCGGCGCTGGCCGGGCAGGCGGCGGCGGGCCGGCTGCTCTTCGCGATGGCGCGGGACCGTCGGCTGCCGCGCGCGCTCGCCCGTACGGATTCGGGTGTGCCACGGCTTGCGCTGCTGCTGGCCGCGGCCGTGACGATGGTGGCCGCGCTGTGGGCGGCGCGGCGTGCCGACGGTCTGGATCATCTGGTGTCGGTGGTCGACATCGGCGCCTTGACCGCCTTCACGCTGCTGCACGCTTCGGTGGTCGGCTGGTTCGTGGTGAAGCGGAGCGAGGGCACCCCCGACTGGCTGCGGCATCTGGTGATGCCGACGCTGGGCGCGGCGGTGACGATCGCCGTGATCGAGGAGGCGGCCGGGACGGCGCAGGTGGTGGGTGTGCTGTGGCTGGGGGTGGGGCTGATCGTGCTCGTGGTGCAGTGGGAGCGGCACGGTTCGTCGGCGTAGCCCGCGGTGCGGTGGGAGCGGCACGGTTCGTCGGCGCGGCCCGCGCTCAGCGGCGTTGTCGTACGCGGCCGATACGCTCGCCCGTATGGCTCTCAACACGTCCGCGGAAGCGCCGCTGCCGGTCGGCGAGGTGTCACGGCTCATCGGAGGGTGGATCGACCGGCTCGGGACGGTCTGGGTGGAGGGACAGATCACCCAGCTGTCGCGGCGGCCGGGCGCCGGCGTCGTCTTCATGACGCTGCGCGACCCGTCGTACGACATCTCGGTGGGTGTCACATGCTTCCGGCAGGTCTTCGACGCGGTCGCGGATGTGGTGGCGGAGGGCGCGCGGGTCGTGGTGCTCGCCAAGCCGGAGTGGTACGCGCCACGGGGGCAGCTGTCGCTGCGGGCCCTGGAGATAAGGCCCGTGGGCATCGGTGAACTGCTCGCCCGGCTCGAGCAGTTGAAGCGGACGCTGGGCGCGGAGGGGCTGTTCGCCGCCGAGCGCAAGAAGGCACTGCCGTTCCTGCCGCACCGGGTGGGGCTGGTGTGCGGGCGGGCGTCCGCCGCCGAACGGGACGTCCTGGAGAACGCCCGGCGGCGGTGGCCCGCCGTCCGCTTCGAGGTGCGCAATGTCGCGGTGCAGGGCGTGCACGCGGTGGCCCAGGTCGTCCAGGCGGTCAAGGAGTTGGACACGCTCCCGGACGTGGACGTGATCATCGTGGCGCGCGGCGGCGGCAGCGTGGAGGATCTGCTGCCGTTCTCGGACGAGCAGCTGGTGCGTGCGGTGTTCGAGTGCCGTACGCCGGTGGTGTCGGCGATCGGGCACGAGCCGGACGCACCGCTGCTCGACCTGGTGGCGGATCTGCGGGCTTCGACGCCGACCGACGCGGCGAAGAAGGTCGTCCCTGACGTCGGCGAGGAGCTGGACCGGGTGCGGCAGCTGCGGGACCGTGCGCTGCGCACCGTCCGCGGGCTGCTGGACCGGGAGGAGCGGGGTCTGGCCCATGCGCTGGCCCGGCCGTCGATGGAGCACCCGCACCGGATGGTGGACGAGCGCGAGGCGGAGGCCGACGCACTGATCGCCCGCAGCCGGCGGGTGCTGGGGCATCTGCTGGACCGGGCGGACTCGGAGCTGGCGCACACCCGGGCGCGGGTGGTCTCGCTGTCGCCGGCGGCGACGCTGGAGCGGGGGTACGCGGTGCTGCAGCGGGCGGACGGATCGGTGGTCCGCTCGCCGGAGGAGGTCGCGGCGGGTGACGAGCTGCGGGCGCGGGTCTCGGAGGGCGAGTTCGCGGTGCGGGTCGCCGAGTGAGCGCGGCCGGAGCCTCGTGAGCAGGGTGAAGGTCGTTGTCTTACCTCACACATAGGGTGGAACGCATGGCTGCCAAGACGGACGAGGCCGTGCTCGGTTACGAGCAGGCGCGGGACGAGCTGATCGAGGTCGTACGCCGCCTGGAGGCGGGCGGCACGACGCTCGAGGAGTCGCTGGCTCTCTGGGAGCGCGGGGAGGAGCTGGCGAAGGTCTGTCGCCACTGGCTGGAGGGCGCCCGCGCGCGGCTCGACGCGGCGCTCTCCGAGGGCAAGGGCGAGGACGGGAGTACGGGCGAGGGCAAGGACACGGCTGCCGGGGCCGACGAAGACTGAGCGGGCGGGGGCGCTCCCGGGTGTGAGTCGGGTCACCCTGGGCGTGTAGTTGAAATTTAATCCACCTGGGTGCGGTTGGCGCCGTCGTAAAGATCCTCTGCACGCCCCCGGAAGGTACGTCAGAATGACCCTCGCCCTTGACTCCGCCGCCCAGGACCTCCTCTTCCGCGAGGCCCGTACCGCCAACACGTTCACCGACGAGCCGGTGACCGAGGAGCAGGTGCAGGCGATCTACGACCTGGTCAAGTTCGGCCCGACCGCCTTCAACCAGAGCCCGCTGCGCGTCGTCCTGGTCCGCTCCGACGAGGCCCGTGAGCGCCTGGTCGAGCACATGGCCGAGGGCAACCGGCCGAAGACCGCCGCCGCCCCGCTGGTCGCGATCCTCGCCGCCGACAACGAGTTCCACGAGGAGCTCCCGGCCCTCTTCCCGCACTTCCCGCAGGCCAAGGACATGTTCTTCACCGAGCGCCCGGTCCGTGAGCAGGCCGCCGCCTTCAACGCCGCCCTGCAGGCCGCCTACTTCATCGTCGGCGTCCGCGCCGCCGGCCTGGCGGCGGGCCCGATGACCGGCTTCGACTTCGCCGGCGTCCAGAAGGAGTTCCTGGACGGCGACCACACCCCGCTGATGATCGTCAACATCGGCAAGCCCGGCGACGACGCCTCGTTCCCGCGCTCGCCGCGGCTGTCCTACGACGAGGTCGTCACCACCGTCTGATCCCGCAAGCAGAAGGCCGCCGCACCCGCTCCGGGTGCGGCGGCCTTTTCGTTCAACGAGAGGGGACGGGATGCGACGGGATCAGGACTTCTTCGTCTCCAGCGCGGCGGCCAGCTCCGCCAGCCGCTCCGGTGACGCCGTGCCCGTGATCACCGTTGTCGAGCCCTTGTCCTCGCGCACCAGCGCGTCGTACTTCGGACCCTCCCAGAGCCGCCAGGCCACGCCGCCCACCTGCTGCGTCTTCCCGGTCTCCCGAGCCTGCTGGCTGACCTTCGCGATGTACTTGCCGGCCGGCGCGGTGGACTGCTCGACCGCGATGTACTCGCCGTCCGGGTCCAGGAAGCCGAGGTGCCAGGCGTCCGCTCCGGCGCGCTCGTACGAGACCGACGTCGGCTTCCACTCCTTCGCCAGACCCTCCGGTGCCGCCACCGGGTACGGCGCCGCGCGCCGTGCCGTCAGCAGCTCCACCCGGTAGTCGACCGCCTTGACCGGGTCCGCCTTGTCGTCGTGCGGAATGAACATGTAGATCACTGCGACGACGGCGCCGATCACCGCCATCGACAGCACCATGTCCCGCACCGTCTGTCTGCCTCGCATACCTGCCACGCCCCCATGGTCGCATTATGGAGGTGTGCTCAAACGTGGCCCCCTCTGCTCAATTTGTCGACGTACCGATAGAGTCGCATCACCCTCTTTTCCGGCCGTCGTCGTACAGAAAGGTGCGCTCCGATGACCGAGCATCATCTGCCGTCCCCGCTCGAGGTCTCTCCCGAAGCTCCCGACCGCAACCTGGCCCTGGAGCTCGTCCGGGTCACCGAAGCCGCCGCCATGGCCGCGGGCCGGTGGGTCGGCCGCGGCGACAAGATCGGCGCGGACGGAGCGGCCGTCAAGGCCATGCGGACCCTTGTCTCCACCGTCTCGATGAACGGCGTCGTCGTCATCGGCGAGGGCGAGAAGGACGAAGCCCCGATGCTGTTCAACGGCGAGCGGGTCGGCGACGGAACCGGCGCCGAGGTCGACATCGCCGTGGACCCGATCGACGGCACCACGCTCAACGCCAAGGGCATGCCGAACGCCATCGCCGTGCTCGCCGCCGCCGACCGCGGCACCATGTTCGACCCGTCCGCGGTCTTCTACATGGACAAGCTGGTCACCGGCCCCGAGGCCGCGGACTTCGTGGACATCAACGCCCCTGTCTCGGTCAACATCCGCCGGGTCGCCAAGGCCAAGCACTCCTCGCCCGAGGACGTCACGGTCGTCATCCTGGACCGCCCGCGCCACGAGGGCATCGTCAAGGAGATCCGCGAGACCGGCGCACGGATCAAGTTCATCTCGGACGGCGATGTCGCGGGCTCGGTCATGGCCGTACGCGAAGGCACCGGCGTCGACATGCTCATGGGCATCGGCGGCACGCCCGAGGGCATCATCTCCGCCTGCGCGATCAAGTGCCTCGGCGGCACGATCCAGGGCAAGCTCTGGCCGAAGGACGACGCCGAGCGGCAGCGCGCGCTCGACGCAGGGCACGACCTGGACCGGGTGCTGCACACGAACGACCTGGTCAGCGGCGACAACGTGTTCTTCGTCGCCACCGGCATCACGGACGGCGAACTGCTGCGTGGAGTGCGCTACCGCGCGGAGACCGCGACCACCCAGTCGCTGGTGATGCGTTCCAAGTCCGGCACGATCCGCCAGATCGACTCGACCCACCGGCTGTCGAAGCTGCGCGCGTACAGCGCCATCGACTTCGACCGCGCCAAGTAGGACGGGCCGAGCCGGACAAGCAGGAGCAGCGGGTACTGGAAGGGGCGCCCCCCGGATGTGGTGGGGGGCGCCCCTTCCCGTCCCTGCCCGGCGCTCAGGCAGCCGCCGACTTCTTGAGCTCCACCTCGCGCCGCCTGCGCCGGGCCAGCACCACGCGGCGCTCGGCCGCGGTCAGCCCGCCCCACACGCCGTACGGCTCGGGCTGGAGCAGCGCGTGCTCCCGGCATTCGACCATCACAGGACAGCGGGCGCAGACCCGCTTCGCGGCCTCCTCGCGCGACAGCCGCGCGGCCGTCGGTTCCTTGGACGGGGCGAAGAACAGTCCGGCCTCGTCCCGGCGGCACACCGCCTCCGCGTGCCAGGGTCCGGCCTGATCTTCCCGAGCGGGAATTCGCTGGGGCGGAACGGCGGCGACCTGCAAGGACTGATGCGGCAGTTGCAGCACGGTCTACTCCTGACGACGGCTTCGCGAGCGAGAGACGATGCAGCACTCCCTACCCGCTGTGCGCACTCCTATTCACTGAGTGGCACTGAGTTCCGGGGCGCGGAATTGCGGGCGGGCGCTCGCGGCCGGAAAGTGCTCCGGAGCGGAGCCGTCAGCCGAGGTGTTTGCGCAGGCGGTCATGGAGATCGGCGATGAGCCGGCCCCGTTTGGGCTTGGCCTCGACATTGCCGAAAACCGCGTACCCGTTCACGACGACCACCGGGGCCTCGGGATCCGCGGCCTCCAGGGTGCGGACCTCGAAGTTGCCGAAGAACCCGGTGCCGCTGCCGCGCAGTGAGATGTTCTCCGGGACCCGCACTTCGACACTGCCGAAGATGGAGGTGGCGTTGATGACGGTCAGCCGCTGCTCGAAGAGCGCCTCGGTGAGGTCGATCTCGACACTGCCGAAGAGCGAGAAGGCATTGGTGCGTCGTCCGACGCGCCAGCGGCCCTTGCGGGTGGAGCTGGAGAAGACGGCGATGAGATTCTCGGCGGGGCCGACGGGCTCCTCGGGCCCGTACCCGTACGACATGGTGTCGCTACGGCTGCCGTTGCGAACCACGGGCAAGTCCCGGACCAGTGGCTCCAGTTCACCGACGGTCTTGGCGCGGTAGACGGCGTCGATCCGCTCGGAGTGCTCCTCGGCGTCCAGGCGGCCCTCGGCCAGGGCGTCCCTGAGGATGTCGGCGATCCGGTCGCGGTCGGCATCGGAAGCGCGGATGGCGTCGTTGGGCTCCGCCGGGGCGACCGGCTTCTGGGGGTGCTTTTCGAGGTCCACGGATCCAGCGTAGCGAAACGCGATAGATCGCGACTAGGGGTACGGGGACGGGGCGCGGCGCCGGGCGTTGCGGCTCCGTCCCGGACCCGCTCCCCAGGAGTCGGCCGGTCCGGATGCCGGCCCGTCCGGCTATGGAGGACGCGCCCGGAGGGCGTCCGGGCCGCCGGGGCACGGGTGAGCCCTACCTCACAGACCGCGCCGCCTCGCCGCGTTCTACGCTGAAGGGCGCGCTGCCAATGGACGTCAGCGCCGCTGTCTGCCGAGTGAGGAATGGCCGTAATGCCAGAGTTTCAGTACTCCGATCTGCTCCCGCTGGGAGAGGACACCACGCCGTACCGGCTGGTGACCTCCGAGGGTGTCTCCACCTTCGAGGCCGACGGGCGTACGTTCCTCAAGGTCGAGCCGGAGGCGCTGCGGACCCTCGCCGCAGAGGCCATGCACGACATCTCGCACTACCTGCGGCCCGCGCACCTCGCGCAGCTGCGCCGTATCGTCGACGACCCGGAGGCCTCCTCCAACGACAAGTTCGTCGCGCTGGACCTGCTGAAGAACGCCAACATCGCGGCCGCCGGCGTACTCCCCATGTGCCAGGACACCGGCACGGCGATCGTCATGGGCAAGCGCGGCCAGAACGTCCTGACGCAGGGCGGCGACGAGGAAGCCCTCTCGCACGGCATCTACGACGCCTACACCAAACTCAACCTGCGCTACTCGCAGATGGCTCCGCTCACCATGTGGGAGGAGAAGAACACCGGCTCCAACCTCCCCGCCCAGATCGAGCTGTACGCGACGGACGGCGGCGCGTACAAGTTCCTCTTCATGGCGAAGGGCGGCGGCTCCGCCAACAAGTCCTTCCTCTACCAGGAGACCAAGGCGGTCCTGAACGAGGCCTCCATGATGAAGTTCCTGGAGGAGAAGATCCGCTCGCTCGGTACGGCCGCCTGCCCGCCGTACCACCTCGCCATCGTCGTCGGCGGCACGTCCGCCGAGTTCGCACTGAAGACCGCGAAGTACGCCTCCGCGCACTACCTCGACGAGCTGCCCGCCGAGGGCTCGCCCACCGGCCACGGCTTCCGGGACAAGGAGCTGGAGGAGAAGGTCTTCGAGCTCACCCAGAAGATCGGCATCGGCGCGCAGTTCGGCGGCAAGTACTTCTGCCACGACGTCCGTGTCGTCCGCCTGCCGCGCCACGGCGCCTCGCTCCCCGTGGCGATCGCCGTCTCCTGCTCGGCCGACCGCCAGGCCACCGCGAAGATCACCGCCGGGGGCGTGTTCCTGGAGCAGCTGGAAACGGACCCGGCGCGCTTCCTGCCGGACACCACCGACGAGCACCTCGACGAGGCCGGGGACGTCGTGAAGATCGACCTGAACCGGCCGATGGACGACGTACTCGCGGAGCTCACCAAGTACCCGGTAAAGACCCGGCTGTCCCTCACCGGCCCACTGGTCGTGGCGCGCGACATCGCGCACGCCAAGATCAAGGAGCGCCTGGACGCGGGCGAGGAGATGCCGCAGTACCTGAAGGACCACCCGGTCTACTACGCCGGTCCGGCCAAGACCCCCGAGGGCTATGCCTCCGGCTCGTTCGGCCCGACGACGGCCGGCCGCATGGACAGCTACGTCGAGCAGTTCCAGGCGGCGGGCGGCTCCAGGGTCATGCTCGCCAAGGGCAACCGGAGCAAGCAGGTCACCGACGCGTGCGGTGCGCACGGCGGCTTCTACCTGGGCTCGATCGGCGGCCCCGCGGCCCGGCTCGCCCAGGACTGCATCAAGAAGGTGGAGGTCGTCGAGTACGAGGAGCTCGGCATGGAGGCGGTGTGGCGGATCGAGGTGGAGGACTTCCCGGCGTTCATCGTGGTGGACGACAAGGGCAACGACTTCTTCACGGAGCCGGTGCCCGCGCCGACGTTCACGTCGATTCCGGTCCGGGGTCCGGGGCTGGCGTAACGCCCGCGGCGAGGCTCCCGTCCGGGGCACCGTCCCCGGCCCCGGACGCCTTCGGGCGTGTCCTCGATCGCCGGACGGGCTGATGTTCAGCCCCTCCGGCGACTGAGGAGCGGGGTCCTGGGCGGAGCCCCGGCGGAAGGCCTACGCGAAACGCTGATTCGCCGCGCCGCTGCACGCCTGGAGCCGCACCGCGTCCTTCGCCGACGCCAGTGTCACGCAGAGCCCCGTCGCCGCCGCCGGCCGCACCGTGCCAGCATCACGCACGAACTGCTGGTTCGCCGCACCCGAGCAGTTCCAGAGGATCAGCGCCGCGCCCGCCGCATACCTCCCGCCCGGCACGTCGAGGCAGCGGTCCTGCGTCAGCTCCGTGTGCAGCGACCTGCGCGCCGAGTCGTACCACCACCCCTGGTTACGGCCGCCGTGACAGTCCCAGCCCAGGACCTCTGTGCCATTGCGGCTGACAGCGGCTTTGACGTCCACGCACGAGCCCGTCGCCTCGTTCTTCAGCGGCCGGTACGCCTCGTCCCAGGCGCCCGCGTACAGCTGAGGCTTCCCACTGGAGGCCACATCCGCGCAACTGGCCTCCCGCAAGCCGGAGTTGTACAGCTGGGTGAGGCAGGAGGCGAAGGCCGCATGGCCGCGCACATTGGGGTGGAAGGACTGACGGACCGAATTGGAGTCCGGCGGGAAGGGGTTGGAGAGATCGATGTACAGCCCGCGCGCCCAGGTGTCCTCCATACAGACCTCATGGCCGTGGAATAGCCGGGAATTGTCGAGATAGACCGCCCCTGTGGACTGCGCGACCCTGCGCATACCGCGCTCGAAGGCGGGGACTGCGGTGTTCCGGCCCCAGACGGTGTCGGAGTCGTAGCCCATACCGCCGCAGATCAGCTTGCCGGGGAAGCCCGGATTGTCGCGGAAGTCCGGGCCGATGGGGCTCGGGTAGCCCATCACGACCAGCTTGTAGTCGGCGTCGGCGTATCCGGCGTCGCTCATCACGGTGCGCAGGTCCCGTACGGTCTGCTCGACCTTGGGGACCAGACCGTCGACGCGGCCCTGCCAGCCCGCCGCGTGCTTCGGCTCGCACGGCCCCTGGAACAGCACATAGCGCGTGACACAGTCGGTCATCACCGGGCCGAAGTGCAGATCGTCATTGGCGCCGGCCACCAACAGCACCATCTTGATCCGGGTGTTGCGTGCCTTGATGGCGAGATTGTCGCTCTGGAGAAGTTCGTCGGTGTGCTGCTTCGAGCCACCGATCCGGATGTTCCCGGTGTCCGCGCCGGAGCAGGCGACGTTGTACGTGACGTCCGCGGCGATGCCCGTGCGGTGGATGGCGGCATCGGGCGAGCGGTGGCACCAGTTGTCGGGGCCGTTCGTTCCTGGTTCGTAGGTGCCGACGCCCTCACCGGAGATCTCGCTGTCACCGAGCGAGATCAGGCCGGTCCTGCGGTCGGCGAGCGGGCGTTCGGCGGGGCTGCCGTAGAGCTTGACGGCCTCGGCCGCGCGGATGGACTCCAGTTCGGGCGGGAGCGGTACGGATGCTGCGGTACGGATCGCGTCGGGCCGAGCGGCCCGGGCAGTGGTGGCCGTGGCGGCCATTGCGCCAAGTGCTGCCGCCAGTGCGGTGGCGGTCGCGACCGTACGGCGAAGTCTGTGCCTGGTGCGCCTCATTGCGCCTCCCCGGTTTGCTGTTGGTCCGGGTATTTACTTGCGGGTAGCGCAGTTGGGAATAGCCAGAACAAGACAAGTGCTCATCTTTTCGAGAGTTCCGAGGAGGCATGGCAGTGATGGACGACGCGAGCGAGTACCGGATCGAGCACGACTCCATGGGTGAGGTGCGGGTACCGGCGCACGCCAAGTGGCGCGCCCAGACCCAGCGGGCCGTGGAGAACTTCCCCGTGTCCGGACAGCGGCTGGAACGGGCCCATATCGAGGCCCTGGCCCGGATCAAGGCGGCCGCGGCCCGTGTGAACGCCGAACTGGGCGTGCTCGACAAGGACATCGCGGAGGCCGTCGCCGACGCGGCCGCGGAGGTCGCCGATGGCCGCTGGGACGAGCACTTCCCGGTGGACGTCTTCCAGACCGGATCCGGCACCTCATCGAACATGAACATCAACGAGGTCCTCGCCACGCTCGCCACCGAACGCCTCGGACGCGACGTACACCCCAACGACCATGTGAACGCGTCCCAGTCGTCCAACGACGTCTTCCCCTCCTCCATCCACATCGCGGCGACGGCGGCCGTGACGGGCGATCTGCTCCCGGCGCTGGAGCATCTGGCGGCCTCGCTGGAGCGCAAGGCGGCCGAGTTCTCACTGGTCGTCAAGTCCGGCCGTACGCATCTGATGGACGCCACCCCCGTCACGCTGGGCCAGGAGTTCAGCGGCTACGCGGCGCAGATCCGGTACGGCGTGGAACGGCTCACCGCCTCCCTGCCCCGCCTCGCCGAACTTCCGCTCGGCGGTACGGCGGTGGGCACCGGCATCAACACCCCGCCCGGCTTCTCCGCCGCGGTCATCGCCGAGGTCGCCCGCGCGACCGGGCTGCCGCTGACCGAGGCCCGCAACCACTTCGAGGCGCAGGGCGCGCGCGACGGGCTGGTCGAGACGAGCGGCCAGCTGCGTACGATCGCGGTCTCACTCACCAAGATCTCCAACGACCTGCGCTGGATGGCGTCGGGCCCGCGCACCGGCCTCGCCGAGATCAGCCTCCCCGACCTCCAGCCCGGCTCCTCGATCATGCCCGGCAAGGTCAACCCGGTGATCGCGGAGGCCGTGCTGATGGTGGCGGCCCAGGTGACCGGCAACGACGCCACGGTAGCGGCGGCCGGCGCCGCCGGGAACTTCGAACTGAACGTCATGATGCCCGTGATGGCCAGGAATCTGCTGGAGTCGATCAGGCTCCTCGCCCATGCCTCGCGGCTGCTGGCCGACCGTACCGTCGAGGGCATCACAGCGAACGTCGAGCGGGCCCGTGAGTACGCGGAGTCCTCGCCGGCCATCGTCACCCCACTGAACAAGTACATCGGGTACGAGGAGGCGGCGAAGGTCGCCAAGAAGTCGCTGGCGGAGCGGAAGACGATCCGCGAGGTCGTGCTCGAGTCCGGCTATGTGGAGCGTGGAGCGCTGACCCTCGAGCAGCTGGACGAGGCGCTTGACGTGCTCCGTATGACCCGTCCGTGAGCCGGTGGCCGTGACCTGCGTCGCAGCGGAGTCCCGGCCGTACTCCTAGGATCTGCGCATGACAGGTACGGAACGCATCGCACGCTGGACGCCCGGGGACCACATCCTCTGGCGCTACCGCGGCCATGCCCCGGATCCGTCGGGCGGAAGCGTCCATATCTGCCGGCCCGTGACAGTCGTGGAGGACACGGACGAGCTGCTCGCGGTCTGGATGGCGCCGGGCACGGAGTGCGTGAAGCCGGTGCTCGCGGACGGCACGCCGGTGCACCAGGAGCCGCTCGCCACCCGCTACACCGCACCGCGCACCACCGCCCGCGCCCGCTGGTTCGGCACGGGCGTACTGAAGCTGGCGCGACCCGGTGAGCCGTGGTCGGTCTGGCTGTTCTGGGAGCGCGGCTGGCGGTTCAAGAACTGGTATGTGAACCTCGAGGAGCCGCATGCCCGTTGGGCGGGCGGCGTCGACTCCGAGGACCACTTCCTGGACATCGCCGTCCACCCGGACCGCAGCTGGCACTGGCTGGACGAGGACGAGTTCGCCGAGGCCCAGCGGGTCGGCCTGATGAACGCGGAGAAGGCGCAGGGCGTACGGGAGGCGGGGCAGGCGGCCGTCGAGGCGATCAGGGCCTGGAAGGCGCCGTTCTGCGCGGGCTGGGAGGACTGGCGGCCGGACCCGGCGTGGCGAGTGCCGCGGCTTCCGGCGGACTGGGGACGTACGGCAGTGCAGGTGACGTCGTGAGTCCGGCGTCGTGAGTCTGTGCTCGGGCGTCGGCGAAGTGACTGATTCCGGTACGGGAACACCCACCGGCTCATACGACCTCGTGAGACTCTTGATGTGCCCCCAGGGGGCAAACGTAGGATCGTCGTCCGCAAGGCTGCGCCGTTTGAGCAACTATTGAGCGCAGCGCACGGCCTGACCGTAAGTCATCACGAGTCATTTCAAGGGGGTGGAGCTGTGCCGGATGCCCGCCATCCTGTCGGCCCCGCCCGTAGAGCGGGTATACCGCCTCACGAGGCGATTGCATCGCACAACCGGCCCGGACGGACGGAATACCACGCGTGACGGAGCAGCCCACCTCCCATGAAGGCCGGCAGCCCCTGGCTGCCCGGCCGCAGGAACGCACCCGGCCGCGGTCCGAGGCGACCGGCAGCTCGAGCGTGCCGCCGCCTGCCGGTCCGCCGCAGGACCTGGCGGGGACCGCACGCCGCGAGGGCGACCGGCTGCGTTTCGTGGGGGCCGCCACCCGCAGGATCGCGCGCGGCATAGACCTCGACGAGATCGTGCTCGGGCTGTGCCGGGCGACCGTGCCGACCTTCTCCGACGCGATTCTCGTCTATCTCCGCAGCCCGCTGCCGGTGGGCGACGAGCGGCCGGTCTCGCCGTTCGTGCTGCGGCTGCGCCGCACCGACCGGCTGCGTTTAGCCGGTGAGGACGCCGATCCCGGCACCGTCCCCCTCCCGGTCGTCGACCCGCAGACCGACCTCATGCCGGCCGCCGAGCTGTGCGAGGTGCGGTCCGGTGGTGCGCTCTCCGAGGTGCTGCGCGGCGTACGGCCCGTCTTCGGCGACTCCGCGGCCGCCCGGGCCGCCCTGCCCGAGCTCCTCGGCGCCGACCGCACCGTACCGAGCGGACATCGCGCGATACTCGCCCCGCTCCGCGGCAGGCGGCGGGTGATCGGCGCGGCCGTCTTCCTCCGCCGGCCGGACCGGCCCGCCTTCGAGCCCAACGACCTTCTGGTGGCGGCACAATTGGCCACGCACACGGCGCTCGGCATCGACAAGGCCGTGCTGTACGGACGTGAGGCCTACATCGCCGACGAGCTGCAGCGCACCATGCTGCCCGACTCGCTCCCGCAGCCGACCGGCGTCCGTCTCGCGTCCCGCTATCTGCCGGCCGCCGAGACGGCCCGGGTCGGCGGCGACTGGTACGACGCGATCCCGCTGCCGGGCAGCCGGGTGGCGCTGGTGGTCGGCGATGTCATGGGGCACTCCATGACCTCCGCCGCGATCATGGGCCAGCTGCGCACCACCGCGCAGACCCTGGCCGGTCTCGATCTGCCCCCGCAGGAGGTTCTGCACCACCTGGACGAGCAGGCCCAGCGGCTCGGCACGGACCGCATGGCCACCTGCCTGTACGCCGTGTACGACCCCGTCTCGCACCGCATCACCATCGCCAACGCAGGCCACCCGCCGCCCATTCTGCTGCACCTGGGCGGGCGGGCCGAGGTGCTGCGCGTACCGCCCGGCGCACCCATCGGCGTGGGGGGCGTGGACTTCGAGGCCGTGGAGCTGGACGCCCCGGCCGGCGCGACCCTTCTGCTGTACACCGACGGTCTGGTCGAGTCCCGGCTGCGGGATGTGTGGACGGGGATCGAGCAGCTGCGGGAGCGGCTCGCCGCCACCGCCCAGCTGACCGGTCCCGACCATTCGCCGCCGCTGGAGGCGCTCTGCGACGACGTGCTGGACGTGCTCGGCCCTGGCGACCGGGACGACGACATCGCGCTGCTCGCGGCCCGCTTCGACGGGATCGCGCCGAGCGATGTCGCGTACTGGTTCCTGGAGCCCGAGGACGCGGCTCCGGGCCGGGCCCGGAGACTGGCCCGCAGGGCGCTGACCCGCTGGGGCCTGGAGGAGCTGAGCGACTCGGTGGAGCTGCTGGTCAGCGAAGTGGTGACCAATGCCGTGCGGTACGCCGAGCGGCCGGTGACGCTGCGGCTGCTGCGTACGGACGTGCTGCGCTGCGAAGTGGGCGACGACTCTCCGCAGCTGCCGAGGCAGCGCCGGGCCCGCGACACGGACGAGGGCGGACGAGGGCTGTTCCTGGTGAACCGGCTGGCCAGACGGTGGGGGGCGACCCGCCTGTCGACCGGCAAGGTGGTGTGGTTCGAGCTGCCCACTCCCGCGTAGAACGGCACAGCCCGTACTTGGGCCAGATCTGGACCTTGTCCAAATGTTGCCGACGGGGTGTCGTAGAGGTTGACTGGGGCACGCGGCCGATGCGACCTCAATCCCTCTATCGACGGGAGGACGCTCGTGACCGAGTCATCCCCGAAGGCCCCGTACACGACCAACAATGCCGGCATCCCGGTGGAGAGCGACGAGCATTCGCTCACCGTGGGACCCGACGGCCCGATCCTGCTCCAGGACCACTACCTCATCGAGAAGATGGCCCAGTTCAACCGGGAGCGGGTCCCCGAGCGGGTGGTGCATGCGAAGGGTGCGGGGGCGTACGGCACCTTCGAAGTCACCAATGACGTCAGCCAGTTCACCAGGGCGGACCTCTTCCAGCCGGGCAGGCGCACCGAGATGCTGGCCCGCTTCTCCACGGTCGCGGGTGAGCAGGGCTCCCCCGACACCTGGCGCGACCCGCGCGGCTTCGCGCTGAAGTTCTACACCGAACACGGCAACTACGACATGGTCGGCAACAACACGCCGGTCTTCTTCGTACGCGACACGATCAAGTTCCAGGACTTCATCAGGTCCCAGAAGCGCCACCCGGCCACCGGGCTGCGCAACAACGACATGCAGTGGGACTTCTGGACACTGTCCCCCGAGTCCGCGCACCAGGTGACGTGGCTGATGGGCGACCGCGGCATCCCGAAGACCTACCGCCATATGAACGGCTACAGCTCCCACACCTATATGTGGATCAACGGCGGTGGCGAGCGGTTCTGGGTGAAGTACCACTTCAAGACCGACCAGGGCGTCGACTTCCTCACGCAGGCCGAGGCCGACGAGCTGGCCGGCTCGGACGCGGACAAGCACCGGCGCGATCTGTACGAGTCGATCGAGTCCGGCGACGCGCCGACCTGGAGCCTCAAGGTCCAGATCATGCCGTTCGAGGACGCGGCCGGCTATCGCTTCAACCCCTTCGACCTGACCAAGGTGTGGCCGCACGGCGACTACCCCCTGATCGACGTCGGCCGGATGACGCTCAACAGGAATCCGGAGGACTACTTCATCCACATCGAGCAGGCCGCCTTCGAACCGTCGAACATGGTGCCGGGCATCGGTCCGTCGCCGGACAAGATGCTGCTGGGCCGGCTCTTCTCCTATCCGGACACCCACCGGTACCGGATCGGCCCGAACTACGCCCAGCTGCCGCCCAACCGGTCGCACGCGCCGGTGAACTCGTACGCAAAGGACGGCCCGATGCGGTACATGCCGTCGAACGCGGCGAGGCCGTACGCGCCCAACTCCTACGGCGGTCCCGCAGCCGACTACCAGCGCTACGGCGAACCGGCGAGCTGGGAGGCCGCGGGAGAGCTGGTGCGCGAGGCGTACAAGCCGCACCGCGAGGACGACGACTGGGGCCAGCCGGGCACCATGGTCCGTCAGGTGCTGGACGACGAGGCCCGTGACCGGCTGGTGTCGAACGTCAGCGGGCATCTGAGCGACGGCGTGACCCGGCCGGTCGTGGACCGGGCGCTGCAGTACTGGCGCAATATCGACAAGAAGATCGGCGACCGTATCGCCAACAAGGTGAACGGCGGCTGACAGCGAGTACGACAGTGCCCGCGGACCCGGAAACGGGTACCGCGGGCACTGTCGTACGTGTCGCCTGAGGTTGCGTCAGGGCCTGAGACTGCGGTCGGCGCCCGAGGTTGCCGTCACGGCTTGACTCTGCCGTCGGCACCCTGTGTCCCGCCGGGGTCACCGCCCGGGTCGGTCGGCGGGGTGAAGCTCGGCGGATCCGACGGTGTCAGTGTCGGATCGTCCGAAGGCGTCCTGGTCGGCGTCTGCGTCGGTGTCCTGGTCGGCGTCTGCGTCGGATCGTCCGTCGGCGTCTCCGAAGGGGTCTGCGAGGGCGTCTCGGACGGGGTCTCCGTCGGCGTCGGATCCGGTTCCACCGTCGCGCCCTCTTCGATCTCCAGGTCGAACTCGGCGGCGGCGGCCTCGTCGTCGAGGGCGCCCGTCGTGTACTGCTTCCAGATCTTCGCCGGGACTCCACCACCGTTGGCGCGGCCCTCGTTGACGGTGTTGCTCAGCGTGACCTGCCCGCCCTTGGGGTCCTCGCCGAACAGGGCGACGGCGGTGACCAGTTCGGGGGTGTAGCCCACGAACCAGGCCGAGCGGTTGTTCTCCGAGGTGCCGGTCTTGCCCGCCGCCTCGTAGTCGCCGGCAGCGTTGATGCCCGAGCCGGACTTCACGACGCCCGTCATGGCCGCCGTCGTGGTGTCAGCCGCCTCACGACTGATCACCTGGCCGCCGGCGGTCTGGTCCTTGAGATCGGCCTCACGGACCTGGTGCTCTGCGGACTTCACGATGGTCGGCGTGACCTTCTTGCCATGGTTGTCGAAGGTCGCGTACACCCCGGCCATGTCCCAGGTGGAGGCCCCCATCGTGCCGAGCGACATCGCGGGCTGCTCCGGCCAGCCCTTGCCGTCCTTCATACCGAGGTCGAGCGCGGTCTTCTTCGCCTTCGCCGGGGTGACATCCACGATCATCTGCGCGAAGACGGAGTTGATCGAGCTGTTCGTCGCCCGCTGGACGCTGACCGGGCCGTAGTCCTTGTCGTCCTCGTTCTCCGGGGCGAAGGGGACGTCGCTGCCCACGACGGGCCGCTTGCTGGTGCCGTCGTACTTGGTGTTGAGGCCGATCTTCGCGCCGTCCTGGGTCTCGGCCCCGTTCTCGAGTGCCGAGGCGAGAACGACCGGCTTGAAGCTCGATGCGGGCTGGTAGTCGCGGCGGGTGGCGTTGGACAGCCAGTGCTCGGTGGCGCCGGCGCCGCCGTAGAGCGCGACGACATGGCCGGTCTTCGGGTCGACCGAGGTCGCGCCCGCCTGGACGGTCGCCTGGGCCTTGTCCTTCACGCGGTCCAGCTTCTTCTCGAGCTGCTTGTTGACCGCCTCGACCAGTGCCTTCTGGCGCTTCTCGTCGATGTTGAGGGTGATCGTCCAGCCGCCGGCCTTGATCTCCTCCTCGCTGACGTTGTGGCGCTCGAGCTCGGCGTTGGCCGCGTCGACGAGATAGCCGGTCTGGCCCCCCATGCCGGGGGCGGGCCGCGGATCCTTCGGCACGGGGAACTTCAGACCGGTGCGCTTGCCCGAGTCCAGCCAGCCCTCTTCGACCATGTTGTCGAGTACGTAGTTCCAGCGCTCCCTGACCAGATTCTTGCCGGTGTCCGAGGCGACCGCCCAGTCGTACTGGCTCGGGGCCTGGAGGAGGGCGGCGAGGTACGCGCCCTCGGCGACGTTCAGGTCCTTGGCGTCCTTGCGGTAGTACGCCTGGGCCGCGGCCTGGATGCCGTACGCGCTGCGCCCGTAGTAGCTGGTGTTGATGTACCCGGCGAGGATCTCGCGCTTTTCCTTCTTCTGGTCCACCTTGAGCGAGATCACCAGCTCTTTGAGCTTGCGGGTGACTGTCTGGTCCTGGTTCAGGTAGTAGTTCTTGACGTACTGCTGGGTGATGGTCGAGCCGCCCTGCTTGCCCTTGCCCGTGAGGGTGTTCATCAGGCCGCGGGCGGTGCCCTTGAAGTCGACTCCGGAGTCCTTGAAGAACGTCTTGTTCTCGGCGGCGACGAAGGTGTTCTGGACTTCCTTGGGGATCTTCTCGAGCCCGACGATCTCGCGGTTGATCTTGCCGGTGCGGGCGAGGATCTTGCCGTCGCTGTACTTGTAGACGTTGCTCTGCATCTCGGCCTGGGCGTTGGCCTCGGGCACCGGAACGAGCAGATAGATCACGAAGAAGGCGCCCATCACCAGCAGGCAGAGGCCGAAGAAAGTACCGAGCAGCTTCCTCCAGGTGAAGAAGCGCCGTATGCCAGTGGGCTTTGCTCTCTTCGCCCGGCGCGCCCCGCGCTGCCGGGCCTGTCGCGCTTCCGCTCGGCCCATCGCTTCGCTGCTCCGCTCGTAGTCACTGTCGTCGCTGGTCGTGCTTGCCGTGGTCGGCCCGGCATCGGGCCGGAATCAGCTCAGAAAGCTAACACCGCTCACTCAGACAAAGGGCCATCGATCCGGTCTTTTCCGGACGTGAGAATCAGCACCCCGTCTCATGGAACCGACTCATGAGACGTGCACAGGGTTGCGATGCAAGTTAAAGTGATATCACTTTGCTAGAAGGTCGGCGGCTGTCGCCGACCCGGGAAACGGGGAGCGATCATGCCTGCCACCAGCACAGCAACCGCGGAAAACGTGCCAGAGATGCCGGCGCCACAGGTTCGCGAAATTCCGGCGCACAGCATCGGCGGGGGCGCCGCCCTGCTGCTCGGTCTGCTCGGAATAGCCGCCGGGGTCGTGCTGATCGTCGCCGGTTCGGCGGTCGGCCCGACCGGCGCGAAGGTGGCGCTGATCCTGACCGGCGTCCTGGTCGCGGTCGCCGCGTTCATCGCGATGTGCGGGCTGAACACGGTCGCGCCGGGCGAGGCGCGGGTGGTCCAGCTCTTCGGGCGCTACCGGGGCACGATCCGTACGGACGGCCTGCGCTGGGTCAACCCGTTCACCTCGCGGGTCAAGATCTCGACGCGGGTACGGAACCACGAGACCGCGGTTCTGAAGGTGAACGACGCGTACGGCAACCCGATCGAGCTGGCCGCGGTGGTCGTATGGAAGGTCGAGGACACGGCGCAGGCGATGTTCGAGGTGGACGACTTCCTGGAGTTCGTCTCCACCCAGACGGAGGCGGCAGTGCGGCACATCGCGATCGAGTACCCCTACGACGCGCACGACGAGGACGGCCTGTCGCTGCGCGGCAACGCGGAGGAGATCACCGAGAAGCTGGCCGTCGAGCTGCACGCGCGCGTGGAGGCGGCGGGCGTGCACATCATCGAGTCGCGCTTCACACATCTCGCGTACGCCCCGGAGATCGCCTCGGCGATGCTGCAGCGCCAGCAGGCGGGCGCGGTGGTGGCGGCGCGGCGGCAGATCGTGGACGGAGCGGTGGGCATGGTCGAGGCGGCGCTGGCCAGGATCGCGGAACAGGACATCGTCGAGCTCGACACGGAGCGCAAGGCGGCCATGGTGTCGAACCTGATGGTGGTGCTGTGCGGAGACCGCGCGCCGCAACCTGTCCTCAACACAGGCTCGCTCTACCAGTGACGCCACCCGAGCGGAAGCAGGTGCCCGAGCGGAAGCAGGTGCTGCTGCGGCTGGATCCGGCGGTGTACGACGCGGTGGCGCGGTGGGCGTCGGACGAGCTGCGCAGCGCGAACGCGCAGATCGAGTTCATCCTCCGCCGCGCCCTGGCGGACGCCGGCCGACTGCCGGGCGGCGCCGGCCCGATTCCCCGGCGGGGCCGGCCGCCGGGGCGGGCGCCTGACGGGGACGCGGAGTAGGACGCCGGTACCCCTGTCGTCACCATCCCGGACGGGCTGAATCTCAGCCCGTCCGGGGATCGCGGAGCGGGTCCGCCGCCGAGCCCCCGTTTGCCTCCGCCACACCCGCACCGGCGTCCGTCCGCCCCAGGTATACACACGACGTATACACCGCGTGTAGAGTGCGCCCCATGTCCATCGGTCACACACTCCTCGGGCTCCTCGAGTCCGGCCCGCGTCACGGCTACGACCTCAAGCGCGCCTTCGACGAGAGGTTCGGCCACGACCGGCCCCTCCACTACGGGCAGGTCTACTCGACCATGTCCCGCCTCCTCAAGAACGGCCTGGTCGAGGTCGACGGCATCGAGGCCGGCGGCGGCCCCGAGCGCAAGCGCTACGCCATCACCGACGCCGGGATCACCGATGTCAGCCAGTGGCTCACACAGCCCGAGAAGCCGGAGCCGTACCTCCAGTCGACCCTCTACATCAAGGTCGTCCTCGCGCTGCTCACCGGCCGCAGCGCCGCCGATCTGCTCGATTCACAGCGGGCCGAGCATCTACGGCTGATGCGTATCCTCACCGACCGCAAGCGCCGCGGCGACCTCGCCGACCAGCTCATCTGCGACCACGCCCTCTTCCACCTCGAAGCCGATCTGCGCTGGCTGGAACTGACCGGCGCCCGGCTCGACCAACTCGCCAAAGAGGTGCGCGGATGACGCCCGCAGGTTCCCTCCTCGTCGCCGCCGACCTGCACAAGGCGTACGGCCCCACTCCCGCCCTCGACGGCGCGTCCTTCTCCATCCACGCCGGTGAGGTCGTCGCCGTCATGGGGCCCTCCGGCTCCGGCAAGTCGACGCTGCTGCACTGCCTCGCGGGGATCGTCAGGCCCGACTCCGGGTCGATCAGCTACAGCGGGCGCGACCTCACCACGATGCCGGACGCCGGACGAAGCGCGCTGCGCCGCAGCGACTACGGCTTCGTCTTCCAGTTCGGCCAGCTCGTTCCCGAGCTGACCTGCACCGAGAATGTCGCGCTGCCACTTCGGCTGAACGGCACCCGGCGCAAGGAGGCCGAACGCACCGCACTGGAGTGGATGGAGCGCCTCGAGGTCGCCGATGTCGGCCACAAGCGGCCCGGCGAGGTCTCCGGCGGCCAGGGCCAGCGGGTCGCTGTAGCCCGAGCGCTGGTCACCTCGCCGCGGGTGCTCTTCGCCGACGAGCCGACCGGCGCCCTCGACTCACTCAACGGCGAGCGGGTGATGGAGCTGCTCACCGACGCTGCCCGGGACACCAACGCCGCGGTCGTCCTGGTGACGCACGAGGCCCGGGTGGCCGCGTACTCCGACCGCGAGGTCATCGTCCGCGACGGCAGGGTGCGCGACATGGCGGGCGTGGCATGAGCGGCGGCGCCACCTGGATACGGGATCTCACCCTGGGCGCCCGGTTCGCCGTCACCGGCGGACGGCGCGGCTGGACCCGTACGATCCTCACCGCCATCGGCGTCGGCCTGGGCGTCTCCCTGCTGCTGGTCGCCGCGTCCGTGCCACATCTCATCGAGAGCCGCGACACCCGCGAGGCGGACCGCACGGTCACCTTCAACGACGAGGTGAAGCGTTCCGAGCGCTCGTTCCTCTTCGCCCAGACCAGCACCCTCTACCGCGGCGACACCGTCAACGGCGCCGTGTTCCGGCCCGATGGCGGCAACCCCCCGGCGCCGCCCGGCCTGGCGAAGCTGCCGGGCCCCGGCGAGATGGCCGTCTCCCCCGCCCTCGCCGACCTGCTCGGCTCCCCCGAGGGGGCGCTGCTGAAGGACCGGCTGCCGTACCGGGTCACCGCCACCATCGGGGACCGCGGCCTGATCGGCCCCGGTGAGTTCTTCTACTACGCGGGCAGTGCCACCCTCTCCCCGGCGGCGGCCGACTGGCGCGCGGACAGCTACGGCGGCAACCAGGGCAAGGGCGACCCGATGAGCGCGGTGCTCCTGCTCATCATCGTGATGGCCTGCGTGGCCCTGCTCCTGCCGGTGGCCGTGTTCATCGCCACCGCCGTGCGGTTCGGCGGCGAGCAGTGCGACCGGCGGCTCGCCGCGCTCCGGCTGGTCGGCTCCGATCAGGCGATGACACGGCGGATCGCGGCCGGTGAATCACTGTGCGGCGCGCTGCTCGGGCTGGTCGCGGGCGCCGGATTCCTCGCGCTGATACGGCAGTTCATCGGCTCGGTGACCATCTGGAACGTCAACGCCTTCCCCTCCGACATCGTGCCGAGCCCGGTGCTGACCGCGCTGATCGCCGTCGCCGTACCGGCATCCGCGATCGGAGTCATCCTCTTCACGCTGCGTGGTGTGACGATCGAGCCGCTCGGCGTTGTACGGAACACCGCTCCGCGGCGCCGGCGGCTGTGGTGGCGACTGCTGCTGCCGGCCGCCGGTCTCGCCCTGCTGCTGCCCCAGTCGGGCCGGGTCGGCCTGGGGGACACCGAGATCGCCACCTATCAGATCGCCGGCGGCGCGCTCTTGGTGCTGACCGGGGTCACCGCGCTGCTGCCTTGGCTGGTCGAGGCGGTGGTCGGCCGACTGCGCGGCGGGCCCGTGCCCTGGCAACTGGCGGTACGACGGCTCCAGTTGAGCAGCGGAACGGCGGCCCGTGCGGTGAGCGGCATCGTTGTCGCGGCGGCCGGCGCCATCGCGTTGCAGATGCTCTTCGGCTCCGTGCAGAGCGACTTCATGAAGCCGACCGGCATGGACGCGGCGCGCGCCCAGCTCGAGACGAGCGCGAAGGCCACGGACGGCTCCGTGGCGCGCAAGATGATCGAGAAGTACTCATCGACCAAGGGCGTCTCCAGCGTGATCGGGATGATCCAGGCGTCCGTCGACCGGCCGGGACCGATACGGGCCGGCGAGGGATCATCCCCACCACCCAGATCACCGTCGCCGACTGCCCGTCGCTGCGGGAGTTGGCAAAGCTGCCCTCCTGCAAGGACGGCGACGTCTTCATTGCCCGTACGCACGGCAATCAGGGACCGCCGGACGAATTTCTCGCCAGGACGGCCCGGCCCGGCGCCCAGGTCAACCTCAGCTCGGAGCAGTACGGCCCGGGGGGCGAGGCGAAGACGGCCAAGCCGGTGCTGTGGCGTATCCCCGCCTCCGCCAGGACGGTGGACTCCCGTACCGATCCGGTGGGGCAGGTCTCCTTCGGCATCATGGCGACGCCATCCACCATCGATGTGTCGCAGCTGGTCAGCCCGGTGGCCAGGGCGATGATCCGGCTCGACCCCGAGGTTCCCCGGGCGGCGGAGTACGCCCGTAACACCGCGGCCGCCATCGACCCGCTGACCAGTGTCTCCACGCTGCAGAACTTCGAGCGTGACAGCCAGTTCTCCAGCGTGCGCACCGGTCTGTTCGTCGGTGCGACCGCGACGATGCTGCTGATCGCCGCGTCGATGCTCGTCTCCACCCTGGAGCAGCTCCGCGACCGTAAGCGGCTGCTGTCGGTGCTGGTGGCCTTCGGCACCCGGCGCGCCACGCTGAGCTGGTCGGTGCTGTGGCAGACGGCCGTGCCGATCGCGCTGGGTCTCGCTCTCGCGGCCACCGGCGGCATCGGGCTCGGTCTTGTCCTGCTCGAGCTGGTCGACAAGCAGGTCGCCGACTGGTGGGCCTTCCTGCCGATCACCGGGGTGGGGGCCGCGCTGATCCTGCTGGTGACGGCGCTCAGCCTGCCGCCGCTGTGGCGCATGATGCGCCCGGACGGACTGCGTACGGAGTAGCGGGAGGGACTGCGCGCGGTCCGGGGAGTCACGCAGTCCGGGGAGTACGGAGCGGTCAGCCGAGCACCCGCACCGGCAGCGCGCGCATCGCGTCCCGCAGTGCCTGTGCGAACTCCTCGAATTCGCCCTGGCGTGCCGCGCCCGCGCGCATCGCCAGGGCGATACGGCGTGCGGGGGCGGGCTCGGCGAAATACGCCGTCTGCAGCCGGCCGGCCCGGCCCGTCTCCACCTCGACCGCCGTGCGCGGCAGCAGCGTCACTCCGAGCCCGCCGGCGACCAGCTGCACCAGCGTGGACAGGCCGGCGGCCGTCGTCGACACCGGAGCGCCGTCGGTACGGCCGGCCTCCCGGCAGATGTCGAGTGCCTGGTCGCGCAGGCAGTGGCCCTCGTCGAGCAGCAGCAGATGCAGTTCACGCAGCGCCTCGCGGGGGATGTCCTGGCGACCGCCCAGCCAGTGGTCCTCGGGCGTGACCAGCACAAAGTCCTCGTCGAACAGCGGCAGCTCGGTCACACCCGGGACCCCGAGCGGCACAGCGAGCAGCAGCAGATCGAGCCGTCCTGCCGCGAGTCCCTCCCGCAGCGAGGAGGTCTGTTCCTCGTGGACCTGGAGGTCGAGATCCGGGTACTTCTCGTGCACCAGGCGCAGCACGGTCGGCAGCAGATACGGGGCCACGGTCGGAATCACGCCGAGCCGGAGCACCCCGGTGAAGGGAGCGCGTACCGCATCGGCCTCCTCCAGCAGGTCACCGACCGCGTCCAGCACGGCCTTGGTCCGCACCGCGAGCCGCTCTCCGGCCGACGAGAGCAGCACCTTGCGGGTCGTACGCTCCAGAAGCTGGACACCGAGTGCCTCCTCCAGCGCCGATACGGCACCGGACAGAGCGGGCTGGCTCATCCCGATTGCTGCCGCGGCGTCCCGGAAGTGCAGATGCTCGGCCACGGCCGCGAACGCGCGCAGCTGCGCCAGGCTGGGCTGCTTACCTCTGAGATTCGCCTTATTTACTGCATTGCCGACATTACCCATGGCCACTGATAGGCACCTCCGATCGCGATGACCCAGTCTAGCTATTTCCGTGATCAATGCACTCTGTGCCACTATCAAGATCCGTCCAACCCCCCGGAAGACCCCACAGGGGAATTCCATTCTGCAAGGAGAGCGTGTGCTCACTGTTGGTGACCAGTTCCCCACGTTCGAACTGACTGCCTGTGTCTCGCTGGAGACCGGCAAGGAGTTCGAGGAGATCAACCACAAGTCCTACGAGGGCAAGTGGAAGGTCGTTTTCGCGTGGCCCAAGGACTTCACCTTCGTCTGTCCGACCGAGATCGCCGCGTTCGGCAAGCTGAACGACGAGTTCGCCGACCGTGACGCCCAGATCCTCGGGTTCTCCGGCGACTCCGAGTTCGTCCACCACGCCTGGCGCAAGGATCACGCGGACCTGCGTGACCTGCCCTTCCCGATGCTGGCCGACTCCAAGCACGAGCTGATGCGCGACCTCGGCATAGAGGGCGAGGACGGCTACGCGCAGCGCGCCGTCTTCATCGTCGACCCGAACAACGAGATCCAGTTCACCATGGTGACCGCCGGCTCGGTCGGCCGTAACCCCAAGGAGGTCCTGCGGGTGCTCGACGCCCTGCAGACCGATGAGCTGTGCCCGTGCAACTGGACCAAGGGCGAGAACACCCTCGACCCGGTCGCGCTGCTGTCGGGCGAGTGATCCGAGTGTCTCTCGATGAACTCAAGGCTTCGGTACCGGACTACGCCAAGGACCTGAAGCTGAACCTCGGTTCGGTGATCGGCAACAGCGAGCTGCCGCAACAGCAGCTCTGGGGCACCGTACTGGCCTGCGCGATCGCCTCGCGCTCGCCGAAGGTGCTGCGCGAGCTCGAGCCCGAGGCCAGGACCAACCTCTCCCCCGAGGCGTACACCGCCGCCAAGTCCGCAGCCGCGGTCATGGCGATGAACAACGTCTTCTACCGGACCCGGCACCTGCTGTCGGACCCGGAGTACGGGACGCTGCGCGCCGGTCTGCGGATGAACGTCATCGGCAACCCGGGCGTGGAGAAGGTCGACTTCGAGCTGTGGTCGCTCGCCGTCTCCGCCATCAACGGCTGCGGCCAGTGTCTCGACTCCCACGAGCAGGTGCTCCGCAAGGCCGGCGTGGACCGCGAGACGATCCAGGAGGCCGTCAAGATCGCCGCGGTGATCCAGGCCGTGGGCACGACGCTGGACGCGGAAGCCGCGCTGACCGCGGAAGCCGCGTCGGCCGAGTAGTCCGCGGAGGTACGCGTACGAAGGGTCCCCGCCGACTCCGGTCGGCGGGGACCCTTTTGTCTGCCGCTGCCATCAGCTCTTGAGCTTGGTCATGAGCGTCCGCATGAGGACCGGGGACTCGTGCCCTCCACCGGTTCGTTCCGGCCCGGACGTCACTCCGGTACCTCCCCGGCCACGGCGGGCGCCGGCGAAGGGGTCGGCGTGGGGGGCGCCGGTGCCGGGGCCGGCGTCGGCTCGGCCCCGACCGCCGTAGCGCCGTGCGGCGGCGGTGAGGCCCGCAGAGTCTGCTCCTTGCCGTAGGCGCGCAGATAGCCGACCACGGTATTGGTCACCGCCACCAGTGGCACCGCCACCACCGCGCCGCCGATCCCGGCGGTCAGTCCGCCGGCCGCGACCGCGAGCACGACGGCGAGCGGGTGCACACGGACCGCCCGGCCCAGGATGAAGGGCTGCAGCACATGGCCCTCGAGCTGCTGCACCGCGAGGACGACGATCAGCACCATCAGCGCGGTGAACACGCCCTGGGTGACCAGCGCGACGACCACCGCGAGTGCGCCGGAGACGACCGCGCCGACGAGCGGGATGAAGGCGAACAGGAAGATGAACACGGCCAGCGGTACGGCCATCGGGACATCGAGGAAGTAGATGCCGAGGCCGATGAAGATCGCGTCGATCAGCGCCACTATCACCGTGCCGCGCACATACGCGGTCAGCGTCCGCCAGGCGCGTGGCCCCGCTCCGGCGACTCCCTCGCGGGCCTGCGCCGGGACCAGCTTGAGCACCCAGTGCCAGATGCGCTTCCCGTCGTACAGCAGGAAGAGCGTGGAGAACATCGCCAGCAGGATGCCGGTCAGTATCTCGACCATCACCGTCACGCCCTGCAGACCGGCCGAAGTGATCTCCTCGGTGTTGGTCCCGATGGTGTCGCTGAGGTTCTTCGCTATGTCGTTGATCTGCTGCTCGGTGACATGGAACGGGCTGTCGAGCAGCCAGCGCTTGAGTTCCTCGATTCCGTCCCTGACCCGGTCGGAGAGATTGTCGAGGTTGTCCATGACCTGCCAGACCACGAACCAGCCGACCAGGCCCATGATGATGAAGCCCGCGATCGCGGTGACCGCGGTGGCAAGTCCGCGCGGCAGGCCCAGCTTCTTCAGCCGGGCCACCGTGGGCTGGAGCATCGCTGTGACGAGCAGCGCGGCCACAAAGGCGAGGACCACCAGCTGTACGGCGCTGATGATGCGCATCAACACCCAGAGCGTGCCTGCCAGTACGAGCAGCCGCCAGCCGGCCTCGGCCGCGACGCGCATGCCCCAGGGGATCGCGGCGACCGGATCGGGCCTGGCCGCGACGGCGGGGGCGTAGGCGGGCGGCGGCGGGACACTTTCCGGAGCGGGCAGGACGACGACGGGCACATCGTCGTCCGCGTCCTCGCTGCGGTGCTCGTCCAGGCGCTCGCCCATCCGGGTCAGCCCGGCGCCCAGGCCGGCGAGCCATCCCGGCAGTCTCGACATGATCTTTCCTCTTCCCCCCACCACTCCCCCGGAAGCCTTTGCGACCGACCGTACACGCACGGAGCCCCCCACCGTAGGACGGTGGGGGGCTCCGAAAAGTTGAGCGCCGGCAGATCCTAGTACCAGTGGTTGGCCTGCCAGAACGACCACGCGCCACAGGGGCTGTCGTAGCGGCTGTTCATGTAGTTCAGGCCCCACTTGATCTGGGTCGCCGGGTTGGTCTGCCAGTCGGCGCCGGCCGAGGACATCTTCGAGCCCGGCAGTGCCTGGACCAGACCGTATGCACCGGAGGAGGCGTTCTGCGCCTGGTAGTTCCAGCTGGACTCGTGGTCCACGATGTTGCTGAAGCACTGGAACTGGTCGGCAGGGATCATCTGCCGGGCGATTGCCTGGACCTCGGCGACGGAGTAGGAGCTCTTCGCGGAGAAGGTGGAGGCGTCGCGCACCGAATCACGGCTGGCGCGCGCCGCCTTGGCCTCGCGCTCCTGCTCGGCCTTCTCCTCGGCGGCTTCCTTCTTCGCCTTGGCGACCTTGGCGGCCGAGATACGGGCCGCTTCCTCGGCGGACTTCTTCGCGGCAGCGTCTGCCGCAGCGGCCTGTGCGTCGGCCTGCTGTGTCAGGGACGAGACCTGTACCTGGGCCTGCTGGCCCATGGGGATGTCTGCGAGGAGCGTCGTGTCGGCTGCGGTCGCCTCGAGGTTGTCGTTCGAGGGCTGGGTGCTGCCCGACGCAACGCCCACGACGGCGCCAACGGTGGTGACCGCAGTAGCTGACGCCACTGCGAACCCCCGGACCGAGATCCGGCTCACACGGTTTCCTTCCAGCAACTCCCGCATGGGTGACCTCGCGGGCGCAATCGTGCCCCTGACGCTGGCCTCCCCACTACTGGGTCACGGGAGGCGCGGGCCCGGTGGGCAACTCCTTTGACGGGAGTGCCGCATGATGCTCGCGGGCGGCATACGACGGCAAGTGTTGAGTTGTGTGGTGCTGTGCACCTGTGGAGGTGCGGGTGTGCCGTATGCGGGGCCTGACGGAAGCAAGACTCTGCCGGAAGCAGACGCCGCAAGGCAATTCTTCGTTGCGTGTGAAAGCTCACACCCCGTTTGCGCCAGGTGTTTTACGGAAACAGGCGGACAGCACGGCGCCGCCCGGTTAGGCTCTTGCGCTCCGCCGGGCGGCGCCAACTGCCTCATTCCGTATTAGATCTGACCTTCCTCCAGCATTTCGGTCACGAGTGCGGCGATCTGCGAGCGCTCGGAGCGAGTGAGGGTGACGTGCGCGAAGAGCGGATGCCCCTTCAGCTTCTCGACCACGGCGACGACTCCGTCATACCGGCCGACGCGCAGATTGTCCCGTTGTGCCACGTCATGAGTCAGGACGACCCGCGAATTAGCCCCGATACGGGACAGAACGGTCAACAGGACATTCCGTTCCAGGGACTGGGCCTCGTCGACGATGACGAACGCGTCATGCAGCGAACGGCCTCGGATATGAGTGAGCGGCAGGACCTCGAGCATGCCGCGTCCGAGCACCTCCTCGATCACTTCACGGCCCGCCACGGCCGAGAGCGTGTCGAAGACCGCCTGGGCCCAGGGACTCATCTTCTCGGCCTCGGTGCCCGGCAGATAGCCGAGCTCCTGCCCGCCGACCGCGTACAGCGGCCGGAAGACCATCACCTTCTGGTGCTGCCGGCGCTCCAGGACCGCCTCGAGGCCCGCGCAGAGCGCGAGCGCCGACTTGCCGGTGCCGGCCCGGCCGCCCAGCGAGACGATGCCGACGTCCTGGTCGAGGAGCAGATCCAGGGCGATGCGCTGCTCCGCGCTGCGGCCGTGGATGCCGAAGGCCTCCCGGTCGCCCCGTACCAGCCTCACATTGCCCTCGGCCGAGATCCGGCCCAGCGCCTTACCGCGCTCGGACTGCAGAACGAGACCGGTGTGGACGGGCAGTTCCGCCGCTTCGGGGACGTACAGCGTCTCCTCTCCGTACAGCAGATCCACCTGTTCGGCGGAAAGGGGCAGTTCGGCCATTCCGGTCCAGCCGGAGTCGGTGATGGCCAGCTCTGCCCGGTACTCCTCCGCCAGCAAACCGACGGACGAGGCCTTGATACGGAGAGGCAGGTCCTTGGACACGACCGTGACGTCGTACCCCTCGGCCTGCAGATTGCGCGCTACTGCCAGAATCCGTGAGTCGTTGTCCCCCAATCGGAAGCCGGCCGGAAGGACGCCGGGATCGGAGTGATTGAGCTCGACGCGGAGCGTGCCGCCGAGGTCGCCCATCGGGATGGGAGCGTCGAGGCGGCCGTACCGGATTCGGAAATCATCCAGAAGGCGCAGCGCCTGCCGGGCGAAGTAGCCGAGCTCCGGATGGTGCCTCTTTGCTTCCAGCTCCGTGATCACCACGATCGGGAGCACGACTTCGTGCTCCTCGAAGCGGGTCAGGGCGTTCGGATCGGCCAGCAGGACGCTGGTGTCGAGAACGTAGGTGCGCCTGTCGGGCATGCGGCGCTTTGTGCTGTTCACCACGGAAGGACGTACCCCCTCGGATGAGGTCGGCAGTGCGACGGCGTCGCGGGCCATGGGGTCTCCCCGCCGAAGGCAGGGGACGGGCCGGGCTCTGGCCACGATGCACGGGCCGAGCTCCGGCCCTCCGCGGTGTCCGCACAAGGAGTGCGGTCCTTCGTGTGCAAAGGACCTCCCGGGCGAGCGGTTTCGGCCGCTCACTGAGATACGACGTTCGTGGATCGGACGTCGACCTGGAAGGGGTATTCCCTCGAACATGCGCCGCCATGCCATGGCATATGACGACGCGTGGATGAACAGAGGGTGATCAGTGCTACAGGGAGCCCCTGGGGGCCTCAGCTGCCGTAGCGGCGGTGGCGCGCGGCATAGTCGCGCAGCGCACGCAGGAAGTCGACCTTGCGGAAGGCCGGCCAGAAGACTTCACAGAAGTAGTACTCCGAATGGGCACTCTGCCAGAGCATGAATCCGGACAGCCGCTGCTCGCCGCTGGTACGGATGACCAAGTCGGGATCGGGCTGGCCGCGCGTGTAGAGGTGCTCGGAGATGTGCTCGACATCGACGATCTCGGCGAGCTCCTCGAAGCTCGTGCCCTTGTCGGCGTGCTCCAGAAGAAGGGAGCGGACGGCGTCGGCGATCTCCTGTCGGCCGCCGTAGCCCACGGCGACGTTCACGAGTATTCCGTCGATGCCGACCGTGGCCTGCTCCGCTTCCTTCAGTACGGACTGGGTGCGGGCGGGCAGCAGGTCCAGCGTGCCGACGTGGTGCACACGCCAGCGGCCGTCCGCCGCGAGGTCGCGGACCGCGTTCTCGATGATGCCGAGGAGCGGGATGAGCTCGTTCTCGGGGCGGTCCAGGTTGTCCGTGGACAGCAGCCAGAGGGTGACGACCTCGACATCGGTCTCGGCACACCAGCCCAGCAGCTCCTGGATCTTGCTGGCGCCTGCCTTGTGGCCCTGCTCGGCCGTGCCGCCCGAAGCCTTGGCCCAGCGTCGGTTGCCGTCGAGGATGACACCGATGTGTTTGGGCACCTGGGCGTGGTCGAGGCGGCCTTCCACCCGGCGTGCGTAGAGCCCGTACACCAGGTCGCGCAGGTTCACTTTTCCAACCCCTCCATGCGGCAGTCCCCGAGGCCGCCACACTACTGCGGACGGGCCACAGCGGCCCAACCCGGTCTGTCACAAGTCCGTGATAGGGAGGGTTGCGTGACTGATACCTCTTCCTACCGAGCTGCCGCCGACCGCTACGAGTCGATGGAGTACCGCCGTACCGGCCGTTCCGGGCTGAAGCTTCCCGCACTCTCCCTCGGCCTCTGGCACAACTTCGGCGACGACCGCGCCCTCGACTCACAGCGCGCGATCCTGCAGCGCGCCTTCGACCTGGGTGTGACGCACTTCGACCTGGCGAACAACTACGGGCCGCCGCCCGGGTCGGCCGAGCTCAACTTCGGCAAGATCTTTGCACAGGATTTCGCACCATACCGTGATGAAATGGTTATTTCGACCAAGGCGGGCTATCTGATGCACCCGGGGCCCTACGGCGAGTGGGGTTCACGGAAGTACCTGCTGTCCTCGCTCGACGCGTCCCTGAACCGGATGGGGCTGGATTACGTCGACATCTTCTACTCCCACCGCTTCGACCCGCACACCCCGCTCGAGGAGACGATGGGCGCGCTGGCCTCCGCGGTGCAGCAGGGCAAGGCCCTGTACGTGGGCGTGTCGTCGTACAACGCGGAGCAGACCGCGGAGGCGGCCCAGCTGCTGAAGGAGATGGGCGTACCGGCCCTCATCCACCAGCCCTCCTACTCGATGATCAACCGTTGGATCGAGGACGACGGACTGCTCGACACCCTGGAGAGCGCCGGCATGGGCTGCATCTCCTTCGTTCCGCTCGCCCAGGGACTGCTCACCGACAAATACCTCAAGGGCATCCCGGAGGGCTCGCGGGCCACGCAGGGCAAGTCCCTGGACCCGAATCTGCTCTCCGACGAGGTCGTGCGGCGGCTGAAGGGGCTGAACGACATCGCTGTCAGGCGCGGTCAGTCCCTGGCGCAGCTGGCGATCGCCTGGGTGCTGCGGGACGAGCGGATGACTTCCGCGCTGATCGGCGCCTCCAGCGTGAAGCAGCTGGAGGAGAACGTCGCGGCGCTGGCCGGACCGGCCCTGAGCGCCGACGAGTTGAAGGAGATCGACACCTTCGCCGTGGACACCGAGGGCACCAACATCTGGGCCGGGCGGAGCTGAGCCGCCCCCGGAGAAACAACCGGCGAAACTACCGGGGAAAAAAACGGGCCGGTCCGTGGGGGGGATACGGACCGGCCCGAGGGGGGGTTTCCACCATAACCCTTCGTAGCGGTGTGGAGTGCCACGCCATGCCGTAACTACGCTCCGAATGCGGCGTACGGCTGGGAAGCCGTCCCGCGGGCCGGGAAAATGGCTGGTTCCGGGCCAAGGCGAATGCTCTGGGGCCGTCCCTCCCACGAGGGACCCCCGGTCACAGGCGTGACATTGACGGTGCGCCGGCCCAACGGCCCGACAGACCGCGGGCCCCCTCGGCTAATTGGCGAGAATCCGCCCATGAAGGTGTGTCCACGCTCGCCGAGCGGCAAAGAGGCGGCGTCGCGCGCATGGCCCATCCAGTACGTCACCGCAGGGGGCTGACGACTGCCTCGGGGGACCGGCTTCGTGCGGACAGTTACTGTCCTATATGGACCCTAGAGTCATCCGTATGACGACGCGACGCGTGACATGGACCCAGGCCAACGCCCGCCGGCTCGCACGGCAGGGACTGGCCGCCCCGGCCAAGACCTCCCCCGCCGGGATAGCCGCCGCGATGCTCGGAGCGCACGCGCAGGTGTTGTCCGCGGCCGAACTGTCCGTCGCGCTGCGGCTGGACGGCGGTGCGACGCGTGCCGACGTGCGCGAGGCGCTGTGGACGGACGGCAGCCTGGTGAAGACCTACGGGCCACGCGGCACCGTCCATCTGCTGGCGGCGACCGACCTGCCGCTGTGGACCGGCGCGCTGTCCGCCATCCCGGCCGGCGCGAGCCCGATGCCCACCGCTGTACGGATGACGGCGGAGCAGACCGAGCAGGTCGTCGCGGCCGTCGGTGACGCTCTCACCGGCGCGGAGCTGACGATCGACGAGCTGACCGAGGCGGTCGTCGAGCGCACCGGGCCCTGGGCCGCCGACCCGGTGATGGAAGCCTTCCAGGGCAAGTGGCCGCGCTGGCGGCAGGCGATGCACACGGCCGCGCATCGCGGTGCGCTCCGTTTCGCGCCCAACCGAGGCCGCAAGGCCACCTACACCAGCCCCGGCGTCACCCCGATGGACGGCCCGGCCGCGACGGCGGAACTCATGCACCGCTATCTGTACGCCTACGGGCCCGCCACCCCGGCGCACTTCGCCAAGTGGCTCGCCGCGCCCAGGGGTTGGGCCACAGAGCAGTTCGCCGCCTCGGCGGGTGAGGGGCGGATCGAGGCGGTGGCGTTCGAGGGCGGCCGGGCGTGGGTCGCGGCGGGCGACACCGAGTTTCCCGAAGAGCCGCCGCGGGGTGTACGACTGCTGCCGTATTTCGACGCGTACGCCATCGCCTCGCAACCGCGCGAGCTGCTCTTCCCCGGCCCCGCGTACGAGCGCGCGCTGGCGGGCAGCCAGGCGGGGAACTTCCCGGTGGTGCTCGTCGACGGGATTGTGGCCGGGGTATGGCACCAGCGGCGGTCCGGGCGGAGGATCGCGGTCACGGTGGAGCCGATCGGCGACGCACTGGGCGCGGCCCGGCGCCGCGAGCTGGCGCAGCAGGTGGAGCAACTCGGTGAAATGCTGCAAGGTCAGGCCGAGTTGACGGTGGGGACGGTCACGGTCGGGCCGCACGCCTGAGTCGTAGCAGGGTGACGCCGTCGCGCTGGGCGACGCGCTCATAGCCGTACTTGCGCTGCGCGGCGTCGAGTTCGGCCTCCTGCTGCTCGATCGGGTAGGGCCAGTGGCCCGAAGGGTACGGCCAGGCCTCCGGCGCTCTGCTGTCATGGATGATCCACTCGGCGGTGGGACGCGGCAGCCGCGTCTTGTCGTACTCGTACAGCTTCGCGTCGACCGGGAACGTCGGGAAGAGAACGACCTCGCAGCGTGAAGTGAGCTGCGGAACCAGACGGTTGGAGGCTGCGACGCTCGCCCCGTCCGGGATCTTTGCGAGCAGCGAGCGCGCCGCCTCGACATGGGGCGTCGAGTGCCATGTGGCCCGCTGGGCCAGTTGGGCGAGCGGGAACGACGGCAGCATGACGACCGTCACGGCGAGCACGGTGACGAGCGAGGCGCGGACATGGCGGGCGGAGAGCGGATGGTGCGCGCCGCGCCACTGCCGCAGTGCGTCGATGAGGCCGGCGAAGACGATGGGCATCAGGACGGCGCTGTAGTGGAAGGACGTGCCCCAGTGGAAGCCGATCTGCGACAGCATTCGCCAGGTCAGTGTGGGCACGGCGAGGATCGCGAGTGCTGAGCGCAGCGCGAGCAGCGCGGACGGGGCGAAGACCAGGATCACTGTCATGGCCTTGATGTCCGGGCGCAGTGCGTCGAGCGGGGCGAAGGCGATGGTGGAGAGCAGCGAGCTGTGCGCGCCCTCGGTGAGATTGGCACCGTGCGCGTATTCACCCCCCGGATTGAAGGCGGGCAGCAGCAGCTTGATCTCGACGGCCGAGGCGAGCAGACCGGCCACGGCGGTGGCGATGCCGAGACGGCGCGGGCCCTTCCAGGCGACGTAACAGCCGAGAGCGGCGAGCGTGAGGCCCAGGTCTTCCTTGATCAGGACGAGCGGAGCCGCCCAGGCGACGGCGGGACCCCAGCGGCGGCGGCCCAGTGCCTCCAGGGCGAAGGCGAGCAACGGTACGGCGAGGACGACCTCGTGGAAGTCGAAGGCGGCGGCCGAGGCGATGCCCCAGCTCAGCCCGTAGCCGACGGCGACGACATGTGCCGTGCGACGCCCGAGCTCCCGCAGAGCCCAGCGGGCCAGGGGTACGACGGCGAGGGCGAGCAGCGCCGACTGGGCCAGGAGCAGACAGAGGGGCGACGGCCAGAGCCGGTAGAGAGGGGCGAGGACAGCGAGCGCGGGATGGAAATGGTCGCCGAGCAGATTGAAGTGCTCGCCGCGCAAGGGGACGATCGGCGGCCGCAGTTGGGAGTACGCGCGTACGGCCTGCTCGAAGATGCCGAGGTCGTAGCCGGTCGTGCGGAGCAGCGTATGACGGCGTACGGCGACGGTGGCGTAGAGCAGAAAGAGCGCCGCCGCCCAGCTCCAGGGGAGGAGGGCGGCGGGGAAGCGGGCAGTGGGGCGCGATCGGGTTTCCGGGGAGGGAGTGGGGATGAGGGACCACAGCACGCCGCGCCGAGTTGCCGCATTGTCAGAGAATGTCCGCATACACCCGGATGCTAGACGGGGCATCCGACGCTGGACGGCTTGACGGCCTCGATGAGAATGCGCGTCGTCGTGGGCCCCTCATGTACACGCTGTCATGACAACGTGTGCCCGGTGGTGCTGTCGACGTGGTCCGGGATCTCGCCGTCGTGCCGGTCGCCCGTCGACTTCGTACCGGAAGGCTCGAACATGAGGATCGAGCCGCCGGGCGACGAGGGCTTGTGCTCGACGCCCTTCGGTACAACAAAGGTGTCGCCCTTGTGGAGTTCGACGGTGGACTCGGTCCCGTCGGCGGCGCGCAGCGCGATGTCGAAACGGCCGTCGAGGACGAGGAAGAACTCGTCGGTGTCCTCATGGACGTGCCAGATGTGCTCTCCGGCGGTGTGGGCGATCCGCACGTCGTAGTCGTTCATCCGGGCCACGATGCGGGGACTGTAGACGTCGTCGAAGGTGGCGAGGGCTTCGGTGAGGTTGACCGGCTTCGCGTCGATGGAATCCATGAGAACGATTCTTGCGGGCCGGACGCATCGTGTCCTCAAGGAATGTACGCCCTGGGCCTGCGCCCGGCTGTCTAACCCGCCGCGAGGCCGCCGAGCAGCAGCCCGGCGAGCGCGCCCACGATCATGAAGGGCCCGAACGGGATCGCGGTCTTGCGGTCCGCGCGACGGAGGACCATCAGCCCGACCCCGTACAGCGAGCCCAGCAGAAAGCCGGCGAAGGCTCCGGTGAAGAGGACCGTCCAGCCGTACCAGCCGAGGGCGACACCGAGCGAGAGGGCGAGTTTGACGTCACCGAAGCCCATGCCGTTCGGGTGGATCAGGAAGAGCACGAAGTAGGCGGCGCCGAGGACGAGTCCGCCGAACAGGGCGGTGGGCCAGGAGCCGGCGGCGCCGGGGAACAGCGCGGCGAACCCGAGGAGCACGGCGGCCGCGGCGGCGAGCGGGAGGGTCAGCCCGTCGGGCAGACGGTGGACGTTCCGGTCGACAAGAGCGAGAAGTACCGCGAAGGGTACGAGCAGCAGCCAGGCGGCCAGCTCGGGGCGGGGGCCGGTGGCGGCGGCGAGGGCGGCGCAGGAGAGTGCGGTGACAAGAGGGACGAGCAGGTGGCGTGGTTCCGTGACTGCCGCGGCGGCGCAGGGCGCGCACCGCGCACCACCGAGCCAGCCCTGCGCGGGCCCGGTGAAGGAGTGCCCTGCGGGACAGGTGTCGCGCCACGCCTCATCCGGCTCTACGGAGAGCCGGTACGCGGCGCGCGGGACAAGCAGCCCTGAGGCGGCGCCCCAGAGGGCGGCGACGGTGATCAGCGTGGCGTACACGGCAGTGAGCGTAAGGGGCTCGGCCCGTCCGGTCATGGGCCCTGGGACCCACTCCTGGTGATCCGGGGCGCATCGCCGTACGCCGGGCGCTACGGTCTACGCCCATGGGCCGAAGGCGGCAATGGCGGGATGGCAATGGGTCGTTGAGAATCGCAGAGGCGGACGAGGCGGCGGAGCCGGGGCCGGGGGTTCCTGTGAGGTCGTTGGATCCTCTGGTTCCGGTGGAGATCGCGGCCTCGTACGGGACGCGGCGGCGCGGACTGCTGGGACGGAACGGTATCGAGGGCGCGATCCTGCTGACCCCGTGCAACAGCGTCCACACCTTCCGGATGCGCTTCGCCATCGATGTGGCGTATCTGGACAAGAAGTTGAGGGTCGTGGACGTCCACACGATGAAGCCGGGCAGGCTCGGAAAGCCGCGGCTCAGAGCGCGCCATGTGCTGGAATCGCAGGCGGGGGCGATGGCGGACTGGGGCGTACGTCCGGGCGTACAGCTGACGATCGAGCTCTGAAGCCGGCCGCCTCGCCGCTTCGGCTGCCGTGGTGGCTGTGCGGCAGCTTCGGCAGCTTCGGCCGCTTCGGCAGCTATTTGAGCTTGGCGATCTGGGCGGCGAGAAGAGCCGGCGGAATCGTCGGGGTCTGCGGCCCCTCGAGGTTCGCGGTGTAGAAGGTGGCCAACGTGCCGCCGGAGCGTACGACCTCAAAGACCAGCGGTACGGAGTCGCCCTCGAAGTCGCCCATGACCTGGTAGGCGAACGCATCGTCCCCGACCTTGGCGACAGGCAGCTTCTTTACGCTCTTGTACGTCGACGGCCCTTCGCCGCCGCTCGACATGAAACCCCTCTCACACGCCTCGACGGCGGTCCGCAGCCGACTGAGCACTGTCGCCGCGCCCTGCGCCCCATGGGCGGTGAGGAACTCGGAGACGGCGGGCCGGCCATCCTTGGCACCGGTGAGCTGCCGGTACACGGAGGCTTGGGCGACGGGTTCCGGCTTGCCGTTGATGACGGCGGTGATCGGGATGCACTCAGCCTTGTCGGCCGTCTCACCCTGGAGCGGCGGAGGGTCCATTGGCCCGACGTTGAAGCCGGACAGATCACCCTTGGCGAGGATCACCTTCTCCAAGTCGGTTGTGGAAAGGTCTTTTTGGGGAGTGGCGGGAGCTTCAGGAGAGGGGGTCACGGGGGCAGTGGTCCGCTGGGCCGGCGTGGACGTCGGCTTCGACGCGGGGGCGGCGTTGTCGCCATCGGTTCCGTCCGTTCCGCTCTTTCCGCCGCAGGCGGCCGTAAGCCCCACCATCAGAGCGAGGACCGCTGCCGCCACTGCCGTGCGCTTCCTCATCCGCGTCCCGTCCCGCCGGTGTGAATCGTGCCGTTGCCGCACGCTAACAGCGGTGCTCGCGCCCTCGCATGGGCCCAGGGGCCCAATCCCGGCTGCCCCTACGGCCGCCGCTCCGGAGACGCTTTCAGGGCGGGCCAGCGTTCGAGCATGCGCCGCCGCACATCGGCGCTGAGCCGGCCGAGCCCGTCCAGGGATTCGCTCCCTTCGGCCATCCGCGCCACGACCCCGAGCCGGTGCAGCAACCGCTCCCGCGCGCTCACTGTCCCCCACTCCCAGTCCTCGTCCATAACCCGGGCCAGGTGGTCGACACTCCCCCGGTGCGCGCGCTGGACCCAGCGCGTCGCCCCGGATCAGCCACCCCGCGCAGGCGTCGACGAGCTCACCCTCGACATCCGCGCCGGTCGCCGACCGCCAGGCGGTGCGGTACGCCGCCTCGGCCTCGGCCAGCAGCGGTCCGGGAGCGGCGGTCACACACCAGCAGGTCGGGAAGCCGATGCGGAGATACGCGAGTTCCATGAGCCCGTTGCCGAGGCAGGCCTGCTCGAAGTCGATGAAGCGAATGCCGTCGGAGGTGTGCAGATCGTTGCCGGGGCACGGATCCCCGTGCAGCAGCGCTCGCGGTCCGTCCAACTTGCCGAGTCTTGGCAGCAGTTGGAGAAGCTCGTCCTCGACGCCGTCCCGCACTCCGGCCCCGAGCGCCTCTGCGAAGCCGAGAAACGAGCCGACGTCACCCGCGTCGGGCCCGGCCCAGGCCGGCAACCCCTGGCCGCCCGCGCCCTCACTCTCGCTCCCGCTCGCCGCCGCCGCCGCGTGCAGCCGGGCGAGCCCGCCCGCGTACTCCACCTCCCACCCCTGGCGCGGTCGCCGGTGCTCCACGTACTCCAGCACCACGACCCGCACATCGGCGTCCACCCCGAGCACCCGCGGCACAACGGCCGGCCGCACCCGGGCGGCAAGCCGTAGCGCGGCCACCTCTCGCCCGTACCGCTCCCCGGCCTCCGCGCCGTCCAGCAAGTGCTTCACGACGGCAGGCGTACCGTCGCCCAGCTCAACCTGCCAGACGGCGGAACGCGGACTGCTCTCGAGCAGCCGGGCACTGCGCAGCGCACCCAACTCGGCCCGCAGCCGGTCTCCGAAGGGCACACTGCCCACGCTGAACAGATCACCCGTCACGCCTCACTCCTCTGCCGCAGCCACCAGCTCTTCCCTCGTCGAGGTCTCGTCGACGGCAACATCGAAGCTGTAGCCGTCGTCGCAGAAGACAACCTCGATCTCCTTCGGAACGAGCTTGCGGTACCAGAGGGCGAAGTCTGCGACGAGACCGATGTTCCCGTCGAGGTAGATGCACCGGCCGTCGACGTGGGTGTAACCCTCCACCTCTTCGTCACCGCGCTGCACCTCCCATTCGACATCGCGGACTTCGGCGCCCTCGTCGAGTTCCCTGCGCCGCACTGCGGCCGCCGGCCACTCGGTCGTCAGAGACGACACGAGGGCGTCCTGACCCACACTCCACTTCTCGCTGTCGAACACCACCAGGTACGCCATCCCGTCCACTCCTCCACGCTTCACGAGCTCACGGCTTCACGACAACCTGGCCAGGGATTCCGTACTGGCGCAGCTTGTCCTGGAAATACTGCACGGCGCGAGGATCATTCGTGACGATACGCAGCTTGTTCACCGGTGTGCCCTTGTCCTTGAGGACGGCGGCGTACCTCCGGAACTCGTCGTTGATCTCCGCGTCCACCTTCTCCCGGATGAAGTCGGGCGCCTTGGAATCCTTGATGAACGGGCTCCTGTCGGGCTTGTCGACGAACTTGGCGTCAATCAGTTCCCCGGTGTTGGAGTCGAAGCCGTCCGCCCAGACCTTCTCGCCGCCGCCCTCGGCCTGGTACTCGGTGTCGCCGGCGTGACGGCGCTGGTACGCGCGCTGCCTGGGGTTGCCGTAGTTGGCGGGACGCGTCTTCAGCTTGAGCTTGTACTTCGTCAGGCAGTCGTTGTTGTGGACGAGCGCCGAGCTGTCGCCCACCGCCACGTAGTACGTGTGGATACCGCTGACGGTGAGGTCGTGCGTGGTCTGTCGCTTGACGAAGCTCCGGACGGCGCCGATCTGGATCGCGGTACCGGCCGAGGTGCGAAGGAACGCTCCGGGGCGGATTTCGCCCGCATGGACCCAGCGACGGAGATCCACCACCCAGAATGGGTGGGTGTCGGTCGCGGTGATCACGGCGGGACCGGACTGCGTACGCGCGATGAGACGGGTGAAGGCCTTGTCCTCGCGGGTGGTGATGGTGTCCGTGACCTGCCGGGCGACGGTCGCTCCGCTCGCCGGGTCGGTCGCCCTGACACGGTCGCCGACACGTACCGTCTCGATGGGAATACGTCGGCCGCCGGCGAGCAGGACCGGTGTGCCGGGCGGGAAGCTGTGGCTGACCGGACATGCGGTCGGTTTGTCGCCGTCCTTGGGTTTCTTCTTCTCGGCGTCGAGCTTCTTCCTCGCGTCGGCGAGCTTCTTCTCCGCATCCCCGACCCGCTTGCGGTTCTTGATGAGCCCCTTCAGCCCGTCGTACAGCTCTCCGCCGTGCTTCTTGAGCTTCCTGACGAGCTCGACGGCCTTCTTCCATTTCCATGGCGCGCCGTACTTCGCCGCGAGTTTCCCGACCGCACCACCGATGACACTGAGGAGCACATTGATGAGGGTCTCGGTGCAGGCGCCCATGTCCCCCTTGGTGATGCAGTCGAGGGCGTCGGTGATGCCAAGTTCCTCGGCGAGGATCTTCGCGAGTTCCTTCGCGGCCTCGAGCGCCTTGTCCTGGTCGGACTTCTCCGCGGTCCGGGCGTCCTGGAGCTCCTTGAGCGCCTTGTCGTAGTCGAGTTGGGTCTGTGTCTTGTGACCGTCGTCGCCGCCGTTGTCGGAGGCGGGATCGCCGGTGCCGCCGGAGTCGCCGGTGCCGCCCGGATCGTCCTGCCCGCCTTGATCGTCCGGGTCGCCCTGTGCCTGGGGGGCGCCACCTCCGCCACAGTTCTCGCCGCCGGTGATCTTGCACACCTGGGTGCTGAGCCCTTCGGCGATGGTGGGGCCGATACCAGTTGCCAGCAGTGCCCCGACGATCGCCACGACAACGGCGACCAGACCCACGTACTCGATCGCCGACTGGCCCGACTGCGTCTTCCGCAGCCCCAGCAGCCGCACGTCGGTGCGCGGGCATGTCCTACGCGCCCAACGATTGACTCGGCGAACAACCCCCACAAGCGACATGGCTCCGACGCTAGGCAGCCCGCCCCTCGAAGGCATGGGCCCGCGGGCCCAAACCCGGGCTCAAGTCTCTTTGGGACCACGGCCGTTCGCCTTGGCGTGGTCGGCGTTCCCACTGCAGGGGCGTCGACCCTTCCGGACGCCCGCTGCGCCGACCTCACCGGCTTTGCGCACCGCTCTGCATTCCTCCGGCCCACTCGGTCGCGACCCGGCTCACAGCGCGCTGCGGGCCGGCTGTACCACGTATGACCGGAGGGATCTCAGCTGCTTCCACCTGTCGGGAAAGAGACCTCGACCCTGCGGTTCTTCGTACGGCCCTCCTCCGTGGCGTTGTCGGCGATCGGGTAGTCCTCGCTGTAGCCGCGGACCTCGTAGGTGATCCCGGCGTCGGCCAACTGCTGCGCGAGCACACCGTGAACGGCGCCGGCGCGCTTCTTGGAAAGGACCTGGCCGTGTTCGTAGGTGCCGAGGTTGTCCGTGAATCCGAAGACCCGGATCCTCTTTGCGTTGTGCTTCTTGATCTCCGCAACGATTGCGGCGATCCGGCCGTTCGCCTGGGGAGAGAGGTTCGCACTGTCCTTGCTGAAGAGAACTTCGGCCTGCAGGGCGAACTTCAGATTCGAGTTGGTTTCCTCGCGGCGCTCCTCACCGCCCTCGGACTCGACGATCGAGACGATGTCCAGCACCCGCGAATCGGCGAGGGTCGCGCCGTCGCGCATCTTCAGGCCGGGATTGCTGCTGTCGATCTTCGGCGGTGTGTACGTCGATTCGCTGCCCGGCGGGATGCTCGGATCGTCGTCGGCCGACGCGCCGTTCGCCGTGGCGAGCTGGAAGCTGACGAGCAGGAACGCCGCGGCGAGTGAGGTCGCTGCTGGGCGCACTTGGGCCTTGAGCCTGTGAGGCGTCGTGGCACGCATCAGGAGATCTCAATCGTGGCTGTGGGCATCAGCGGAATCTGCAGATCAACTTTGTTTGTCTCGTTCGGAGGCGAGGGGAACTGGGCGAAGAAGTCGACGCTCTGGCCCGCGTCGATCCCGTTAAGACCCGTGGTGGTCAGCGGGAATCCATCGGTGTCGCGCAGCACGTAGTAGCGCTTCTTGCCGACCTTGTCCACCAGGGTCATTCCGGCGAAAGATCGGCCAGTCCTCTTGACCTGGCTCTCCTCGCCGTTCCACTGAATCGGAGGAAACTGCCGCTTGCTGCTGGTGTTCTTGACTGCTCCAGAAACCGTCAGGAAGCCGCCGTCGTCGCGGGCGGCGCTGTGGATGGTGAACTGGAAGCCGTTACTGCCACTGATGGTGGCCAGGGCCTTGGTGGTGTCCGGCACAGTATTGCCATCACTGGGCTTGTTCTCTTTCTTGCCCGGCGGAGCGGAGGTGGACTCGCTGCCTTCCGTCCCGCCCGAACCTTTTTCGTCGCCGCCGCAGGCGGTCAGAGAGACAGTCAGCGCCGCCGCAAGGGCAGCTGTCACTGCCCTGCGGGTCATCGCTCCGTGCCGAATACTCATCACTGATGTTCCTTTGCGTTCGCTCGCGGTCAGTCCTCGGCCAGCCGGACAGAGAAGAGATGGGACAGTTCCGGAAGCTGATCCGGATTCTCGGGATCAATGTCCCAGTCGTCGCCGTCGCAGACGAGCCGTCCCGGGGAGGATGGTTTGCCCTTGTCCGGCTCGTCTTCCTGGCCGTCGCCGCTGCCCGGTTTCCCCTCGTCCTCCCGGGGTTTGAGGGTGCACAGGGGTTCGACGACGGCGGTGGCCTCGGCCCTTGCGTAGTCGTCCTCGGTGCCGGGCAGGATCGTGTCACCGACCGGCTTCTGCGAGACGACTCGGACGGTGAAGCCCCAGCGGCCGTCCTTCGCCCTGTCGCAGTTCTTCAGCTCAGTCCCGTTCCGGAGAGCCAGGCGCCCGGCCGTTCCGCAACCGTCGTAAGTCCCGATCCTGTCGCCGTTGAAGAGGTCACGCAGAAAGTCGAGGTCGAGAAGTTTTCCCTTCAGGAAGCCCCGGAAGTGGTCACGGGATTCCTGGGCCGCGGCGAGCGCGGCCGCGTCGGCGCCGGACTGGGCGCCATTGCGCGTGGCTCCTGCCTGGCCTACCGCAAAGAACGCGAGCGCGAGAAAGAGCAGGCCAGCCACCATCGTGATGTAGATGGGAGCGGCCTGCCCTGACTCACGGAACCTGCTATCGCCTGCTGTGGTTACTGACCGCCACCACCACCGCCGCCACCGCCGTTGCCCAGAATCTCGCCGACCTTGGTCGTGAGACCCGTGGCGATGTCGTTGGCCACACCGGAACCCACGATGGCCGCGATGATCAGGGCGACCAGAACGATCACGCCCACGTACTCGACGGCGCCCTGCCCCTTGTCCCTGCGGTCCTTCATCGCAACCGTCGTCGCCGCCATCCAACTGGCGACGTAAACACGGGTGTTGACCATGGTCTTCAGCGTCACGTTCGACATGGATTTCCCCTCCGGTGCCGGCCGCCCGATGGCCGGCCGGCTCGTACGAGTCCTTTGTGCCGCCCGCCCTACCGGCTTCCTCCTGGCCGGTCCGGCCGACGACGTCAGAAACGTACGCCGGGTCCACATCCCCCGACATGGGCCTCAGGGCCCAACTCCGGGCCCAATCCGGGGATTGGGCCCCTCCGGCCCGCACGTCGCGGACACTCTGGGCAACAGAACGCTCAGCCATGCCGTAACGACCCCCCTTGCGCCATGCCGTGCCAGATGGCGATGGCCTCGCCCCTACTACCCGCATTCAACTTGGCAAAGATGCGGTTGATGTGGTTCTTGACCGTCTTCTGACTGATGAAGCAGGAGTCGGCGATCTGCTGGTTGGTCATGCCGGACGCAATCAGCTCCATCACCTCGACCTCCCGCTGGCTCAACTCGGCGATCACTCCTCGCGGTCCTCCGACTACATCGGAGCCTGAAGAAGAATGTGCCACATTCGCTTGCGTAAGCGAAGACTGTTGAGCAAATTCCTGTTGGCTCGGACCGGCCCGAAAGCCCTGTCCCGACTGACTCGCCGGATGATGACGGGCATCCTGCCCCGGTGTCGCGTATGCGGTCGCAGACGATTCCCGAGGGACAGGCGGAGACCCGGACCCGGTGAGAGCCGCACCCAGCCCCTCGGGCAGCGGCTGTCCCTCCCGTCCTTCCGCCGCGTCCCCACGGACACTGGCCAGCAGTGCGCTGGAGGCGGAGTGCGTGAAGTGCGCCCGGCCCTGCTTGATGTCCCTCACCGCGGCGACCAGTTGGTCGGCGGTGAACTCGCCGTGTACGAGGTAGCCGCCCGCGCCCAGCCGCAGCGCTTCATGCACGATCGCGCTCTCCCGGCTGTACGTCATCATCAGCACAGGAGCCAGGCGCACCAGGTGTGGCAGGGCCGAGAGTCCGTCGACGCCCGGCATCCGGACGTCCAGCAGTACCACGTCAGGGCGGTGGTGGACGGCCGCATCGTAGGCCTGGCGTCCGTCGGCGGCTTCCGCGACGACTTCGAGGTCGTCACGACCCTGCAGCAGCACGGTCAGGCCTGCACGTACGACGGGGTTGTCGTCGGCGACGACAACCCTCAGGGGCGGGGCGGCCGGCATCGCGGCCGGGCCCGGGAGGGCGGGGAATTCGCCGGTTGTCACGGGCGGCGCGGAGGCGAGCGGGATGCCCGTGGTGTGGTCTGAGCTGAGCGGGGTGGAGTGCGAGGACGTGTGCTGCGAGACATGGGACTGCTGGGTCCAGTTCTGTCCCGAGCTGCGGGAGATGTCGTCCGGCATGGCTGCAGCCTCCTCTCGATGGATGGGGAACGGTGGGTTGTCGAGGTTGAGTGGTGAGCGGGGGGCCGTCAGTTGAGCAAGGGAGCACGGTGCTGCCTCGGCTGGGCGGGGATCCCCGGCGCGAGGTTCAGGGCGACGACCGGCAGTTCCAGCCGCACTTCGGTGCCTCTCGCCGCACGCCCCTTGCCGATCCGGATGCGTGCGCCGATGGAGGCTGCCCGCTCGACCATGCCCACCAGGCCGAAGTGGCCGGCCTGCCTGAGTCCGTCGAGTGAGGTGTTGGGGGGAAGTCCCCGCCCGTCGTCGTACACGCTGATCCGCAGTACGTCTCCGACGACACCGGCCGACACATCCAGATAGCTGGGCCGGGCATGGCGTTGGGCGTTCTCCATCGCCTCGGCGGCGATCGTGAGCGCCTGGCGGGCAACGGCGTGGGGCACGGGCGGCGCCGTTCCGTCCCCGAGCCTGCGAAAGGTGGCCCGCACGCCGTGGCGGCGGGCGAAGTCCTCGGTGCGGGCGCCCAGTTCGGCGAGTACGTCGACGCCACCGTCCAGACCGGACTCCCGCCGCAGGTCCGAGAGGAGTTCCCGCGACTCCGCGGCGGCGCGGCGCGCCGAGCGGGCCACCAGCTCGGCCTGGTGCTTGACGGTGAGCGGGTCCATCCGGTCGGCGGTGCTCGCGAGTCCGTCTGCTGCCAGGGCCAGACCGTGCAGTGTCTTGGCCACCGAGTCGTGCATCTCGCGGGCGAGCCTGGCCCGTTCCTCCTCGACGGCTCCGCTCACAGCCAGCCGGGCGCGTGCCTCGGTGAGGGCCTGGCTGGCCGCCCCGAATCCCAGCATGAGGTTGCGCAGCGTGCTGCCGATTGCTCCGGCCAGGATGCACAGCCCTGGCAGGAGGAGCGCGTTGAATCCTGCCCTGACCTCAAGGTTGACCGCGTAGGCGCCGCCGATGATGAGCGACTGGAGGACAGCGAAGACCGCGGCGCCCCGCCAGCCGTAGATCAGTCCCGCGAGCAGCGGAGTGCACATGGTGACGTAGGCGAGAGTCGAGTCCGGCGAGGCCGTGACCAGCAGCAGAGCGCCGAAAACCATGTCGGCGCCCAGCAGCCAGGGGTGGCGCAGCAGGACGGGCCCGAAGCGCTCCCAGTCGCGCAGGAGGACGTACGAGGTCATGAACGTGACCAGCACCGCCGCCCCCACCAGCCAGCTTGCGGGCCCCTGTCTGGTGCCCGCCAGCGCGAAGGGCGCGGCCAGGGCGATCATCGCAAGCCGGAATCCGAAGACCTGACGGCACAGCGCCTGAAGGGCGTTGACCTGGATGGGGAGCGACGGCATTCGGGCGGGTCCGGCGCCCGCCACGTCGTGTGGCAGCTCGCCGGCGTTGCCGCCGCTGAGGGCTGCTGTTCTCGTGGCCATGGGGGTCACCTCCCGTTCGGTGTCTGCGGCGTCGTCGGTGTCCGGCGGAATGCTGCGGCGGCGGCGGTCATCCGCCCAGTACGGCTCCGAAATCCACTCCGGAGCCGTAGTAGAAGCTCATGACGATCAGAATCATGGTTGCGGGGAGCATCACCATGGTGACCACGAGCGTCGATTTCGGCACCGCCTTGGCGGCATTGCGCCGCGCGTTCTGGGCATCGGTGCGCCGCATGTCCGTGGCGATCTGAATGAGGGTGTCGACGATGGGCGCACCGAGCTCCTCGCCCTGCTGGAGAGCTGTGACGAACATCGACACCTGTTCGGAGTCGTTGCGCTTGCGCAGTTGGTCAAAGGCCTCACGCCGGCTGACACCCATGTCCATCTGCCGCAGCGTGATGCGCAGTTCGTCGGACCAGGGTCCCTCGTACTTCTCGGCGACGCGCTCCAGAGCCTGGCGGAAGCCGAGACCCGCTGAGACGACGACGGCGAGGACGTCGAGGAAGTCGGGGAGGGTGCGCTCGATGTCCGACCGGCGCTTGCGGACGGCCGACCTGATGATGACGTCGGTCCACAGCAGCCCGTACAACAGGGCGAGGATGCCGATCACCGGCTGCCCCCGCAGGAGCATCGCGAACGCCGCCATCACCCCCAGGGAACCGTAGACCGCCCGGCGCGCGGCATAGCGGTCGACGGTCATGCCGCCGGGGTTGCCGGCCATGTCGAGGCGCCGCCGGAGTGCGTCGACGCGTTTGGGTCCCATCATCCGGAGCACGGAAGGGGCGTATCGCATACCGAGCCGGTCGATTCCGGAGCCCATCGCGCTGGTGCGGGTGGAGCCGACCTCCAGGGCGACCGCGAGATCGCGGGGAAGTTTGGCGTCGGCACGGTACAGGCGGATGCCGTGGAAGATGCCGTACACGGCGAGCCCGAGAAGCGCAGCGAGCAGAAGTCCCATGGTGTCTCTCCTTCCCCTCAGACCTGGATCCGGGACAGACGGCGAATCAGGAACGCGCCGAGGGCGTACAGGCCGAAGGCGATGAGGGTGGCGAACTGCCCCAGCACCGAGCCGGTCATCTTGTCGAGCGCTCCCGGCGTCATCGCGTTGATCATCAGCAGGAAGCCGAGGCCCAGCAGCGGCACGGCCAGGGCGGTGACCTTGATCTGGGAGAGCATCGTGCTGACCTCCCTACGGGTCTCCTTGCGCTCCTCCAGCGTCTCGGTCAGGTTCCGCAGAGAGGTGACGACCTGTCCACCCGCCCGGTTGGAGAGGATGAGCGTGGTGACCAGGACGATGAGCTCGCGGGACGGCAGCCGGTCGGCGAGCTCGCCGAGGGCGTCGTCCAGGCTGTGGCCGACGGCCAGCTGGTCGGCGACCTTGCTCAGCTCCTGACCGGCCGGATCGTCGAGTTCCTCGGCCGCCATGGCGAGAGCCGTACGCATCGCGAGGCCCGCCTGGGTGGCGTTGGCGAGGACCCGGGTGAACTCGGGGAGCTGACTGATGAAGGCCTCGGTGCGTTTGACGCGCTGCCAGTTGAGAAACGCGTTGGCGCCCCAGAGGCTCGCGAAGGCGGCCAGCAATCCGAAGAAGGGCGCGAAGATCGCGCCGACGATGAAGTACACGGCGAGCAGGGCTGCGACGACATAGACGAAGTACTCGCCGCTCGTCAGATCGAGGCCGGTCGCCGTGATCTTGCGCTCGATTCGCTTGCCGAGCTTCGTTTTCCGCAGCCGCCGGTCCAGGCCGGTGAAGCGGCGACGCCTGCCGCCTTCGATCGCGATCTGGCCCGTCTGGGACATGCGCTCGACGAGTGCCTGTCGCTGTGCCCTGCCCGAGGTGTAGGTGTGCACGCCGACGACGGAGAGCACACAGGCGAAAAGTGTGACTCCGATCGTCAGAAGCGGGAGATTATCCATATCGGGCGAGACCTTCTCGGTGGGCGGCGGACGGGACGGGGCTGGTGCCGGATCTGGTCAGACTGCCGTTCTGCGCAGAGCGAGCTGGGTCTCCGACTGGGCGACGCCGAAGGCCGGGGGCAGGGGCTCGCTCTTCATATAGAGGCGTTCGGCGACGCGGCGGGGCACGGGGTAGTACTCGAACTCTCCGTGGATCAGTCCGTCGGCGGACATGGGCCGGGAATTGAAGCGGCAGACCGAGACGATCCGGTACTCCTCGCGACCGTAGGAGTCGACGACGGCGATCTCGGTGATCCGTCGGGAGCCGTCGGCGTGCCGGGTCAGCTGGACGATGACGTCGACGGCGCTGTTTATCTGGTCCTTGATGGCCGCGAACGGGATCTCGACCTCGGACATGGAAGCCAGGGTCTGTAGTCGCATCAGCGCGTCCTCGGCGCTGTTGGCATGCACTGTGGCGAGTGAGCCGTCGTGACCTGTCGACATCGCCTGGAGCATGTCGAGCGTCTCGCCGCCACGGACCTCGCCGACGATGATGCGGTCGGGCCGCATACGCAGGGAGTTGCGCACGAGATCGCGGATGGTGACCCGGCCCTTGCCCTCGACATTGGGCGGGCGGCTCTCCAGGGTGATGACATGGGACTGCTGGAGCTGAAGCTCGGCGGAGTCCTCGATGGTGACGATGCGCTCGCCCTCCGGAATGAGCCCGGAGAGGGAGTTGAGCAGGGTGGTCTTGCCCGTGCCGGTTGCCCCGGAGACGATCACATTGAACTTGGCGCGGACAAGGCCGGCCAGTAGCAGCGTCATCTGCTCGTCGAGCGAGCCGACGGCAATCAGCTCCTGCAGGGTGAAAGCGCGGGGGAAGCGCCGGATGGTGAGGATGGGGCCGCTCAGAGAGAGCGGGGGAATGATGACATTGACACGCTCACCCGAGGGGAGACGGGCGTCGACCATCGGGTTGGCCTCGTCCACACGTCGGTTGACGGTGGAGACGATGCGCTCGATGGTCTGCATGAGCTGCTCGTTGGACGAGAATCGCAGAGGGAGCATCTCCAGGCGTCCACCGCGCTCGACGAACACCTGTTCAGGGCCGTTGACCATGATTTCGCTGATGGAGGCGTCTTCGAGCAGCGGCTCCAGGATGCCGAGACCGAGTGCCTCGTCGACGACCCTGCGGATCAACTGCGAACGCTCGACGGTGGAGAGGACAGGGCCCTCGCGGCTGATGATGTGGCCCAGCACTCGTTCGAGACGTGCGCGACGCTCGGCGGCCGCCAGTGCGGACATCTCCGCGAGGTCGATCTCCTCGAGAAGCTTGGCGCGGTAGATCCCGACGAGGCGGTTCTCCTCGCTGTGGCCATTGACCGGCTCGGGACTGCTGATGCGCGCCCGCAGGCTCATGTCCTCATCTCCCAGATGCTGCTGGTGCGGTGCTGTCGGGTGCGTGGTGCTTGGTGCTTGATCTGTGGTGCTTGGGGCGTTCCAGGTGGTACGGGGGCGGATGACGGGTCAGTCGCAGCGCATCGTGGTGGATCTCGTCGCGTCGCCGAAGTCGAAGACGGGAAGCAGGGCCGGGACCTTGACCCTGACCGTCACCTTGACCTCGTCGGAACTGCCGCCGGATGCTTCGGAGATGACCGCCTCGTCCGCGAGCCAGTCACTCATCGCCGCTTTGCCGGATTCCACATAGCGGTCGGCCCCGCCTTTCTGCGAGGCCACCCGTGCGGCGGCCCGCGACGCCGTGCCCGCCTGCTGAGCTGTGTAGGCCACCAGTCCGAGCTGGATGGCAGCGAGTGCCACGAAGAGCAGCAGGGCGAGCACACCCGCGTACTCGACGGCCGCCTGGCCCCGGTCGTCGCGCGCCGGGCGCGTCATCGCGCAGCCTCGTTCACCGCGGAGGCGCTGCCGTCGACGCTGAAGGGAAGATTCACGCTGCCTGGGAAGAGCACCGGCACTCGGAGCGAGACCGTGGCCGTGAAGAGGTCGCCGCCGGAGGGTGGACAATCGAACTCGGCCGCTCCGCGCCATGCCTCCGGAAGGTGCTCACGGCCCGCTCCTTGGCAAGCCGCGCTCTGGTCGGCTCGTGCGACGGCCCCGGCCCGTGCGGCCTCGTCCGCCGCGTTACCAGCGAGCGAGAAGGTGTATCCCACGAGTGCGGCCTGCCACAGCAGGACCATCGTGGCCAGGACGATCGGAACCATGCCGGTGAACTCGATGGCGGCCTGGCCCCGGTCGCCGCGCAGCCGTACGGTTGTGCGGCTGGGTGTCCCTGGAGATCTCATGGCTCAACGCGCCCCCTCAGTCCTCTCGCCTCGTCCGTGCCCGCAGGACACCGATCGAGCCCCGGTCCCCGCGTAACCTGCCCTGCTTGTCCGCCCCTTCGGGCACTCGTACGAGTCCCAGCTCTCCCGCCAGGCCCCACAGCGCCTGCTTCACAGTGGACTTGGATTCCAGGTCCTGCATCCGGCCGGCGTCGACCACCGGCTGAAGTTCCTTGAAGTTGGCGGGCACGACCACCCGCGAGACCCGGGTGCCGGTGATCTTCTCGATCAGCGGCGGCTGGATCTCTGTACCGCGGGTGTAGCGGTTGACCACCGTGACCGTCTCCTCCGCCTTGCGGATCTGGAGCCGGTCCCACATACGGACCATGCGTTTGGCCGCCCGTACGGCGACCACGTCCGGCGTGGTCACCAGCAGCGTGATGTCGGCCATTTCGATGGCGGCGGCATTGGCGCCGTTCATCTGTGTGCCGCAGTCGATGACAACGACCTCGTGGCGGTTGCGCAGGGCGCTGACGATCTGGCGGACCGCCCGGTCACTGACCTCCTCGCCGCGCTCGCCCTCACCCGGCGCGAGCAGCAGCCCGATCCCCGTCTGGTGGGCGAAGAGCGCGTCCTGGAGCACACGGGGTGAAATGTCCTGGATGCCGGCCAGGTCGACGATCGACCGGCGGAACTGCACATCCAGATACGAGGCGACGTCCCCGGCCTGGAGGTCCAGGTCGGCGAGTGCGACGGTCCTTCCCGACGCCCGGACCGCCAGGGCCAGTTGGACTGCCGTCAGGGTGGTGCCGACGCCGCCCTTGGCCCCGCTGACGGTGACGACCGTTCCGCCGGGGCCGGTGAAGACATCGCCGCTGTGTCCCAGGTGTCGCCGGACGCCGACGGACCAGCCGGCCGCGGCCTGGACCCGCTGCACCAGTTCCTCGTACGAGAGCGGCAGCCCGACCAGTCCTCGCGCGCCAGAGTCCATGGCCGCCGAGTAGAGACCGGGACTCGCGTCGGCGGTCACCAGAACGACCCCGACCGCCGGAAAACGCAGGGCCACTTCCCGGATCAGTTCAAGAGCGGGAACCGGCCCGATCCGCTCATGCACCAGGACGACCTCGGGCAGTTCGTCGAGCGACTCGGCCGCCAACCGGGCCAGCATGTCGAGCAGTGAGGTCGAGTCGCTCACCGGCGAGGCCGGCTCCGCGTCCGGGAGCTGGCTGAGCAGAGTGGTGATGGACCGGGCGGCATCGGCTTCTCCGACGGCCGGGAGGATGCGTGTCGTCATACAGCCCTCACCTGTTCTTGTCTTCGTCGAGGGTGTAGGTGCTGTCGCCCGGGCGCAATGTGGCGGGGCTGCCCTTGGCGAGAAGGGCGAGCCGCACATGCTCGGCGAAGGACTCGGCATAGGCGACGCGCTGCGCGTCGGTGGTGTTGAGGGCGAAGGTGATCGGCACGGCTTCCCTGGGACCGCTCCTCCTGCTGTCGTCCTTGGGCTCCAGCGGGGTGAGCCGGCCGACGTCGATGACCTTTGCGTTGGGGACGATGATGCGGGACTGGTCCGCGTCACCCTCCTTCTTGCCGGCGAAGGTCGCGAAGATATTGACCAGGTCTCCCGGTGTGATCTTGCCTGCCACGCCGGTCGCCGCATCGATCATGATGGCGATCTCCTGCTCACCAGCAGCGAGTACCGGCCGCTTGACGATCATGTCGTCCTGGAGCAGCGACCCCTTCTTGAGCCGAGTGACGGCGATCTTGCCTTCGATTACGGAGATATCGGTCACCGCACTGTCCGAGAGCCAGCGCCTGGGCATGGTGACCTTTTCGAACTGTCCCGCCTGCAATGCCGTATAGGGAGACACGTCGCTCTTGAGTCGGTATGCGGCGACCTCGGGACCGACCTTCGAATTCACATCGCTGATCACGGAAAGCACGCCGGCGAACGCACCGAAAGCGCACAGAACCGAGAGGAGCAGAAGTATGACGCCGCGGCGTTGGCGTGAATTCATGGGCAGGACAACCTCGTTCGCAGATGGGGACTGACGGAGCGGACAGAGCGAGCGGAGTGATGGGGTGCACGCTTGCGACAGGCCGTCACCGTCGGGACGGACTGCCGGGGAGGCAGTTCACGATCCCTGGTACGTAGGTGTTCCATGTTTCAGGACACCAGGATCCTGGGATTGGTTCTCTGCCGCGGCGAGGGTGGCCGAGCAGAAACCGCAGCGGTCACCTATGAGTTCAATTCCGCACCAGGTGCACCCCTCTCGCCGTACGGAGGAAACCAGCTGGTAGAGCACTGAGATATCAGGCAGGAAAGCAGCGAACTCGATCAGCTTGCCCGTGCCCCACCAGCGTGGCGAGTCGGACGGAAGCGCGGTCTCCTGCAGACTCTGCGCCTGCCACTCGGGAGCCAGCGCCGAGGTGACCCACTCGGACTGCAACTGGCCCTTGGCCACGACGAGCTGGGTGGCGAAGTCGGGGCCGGCGAGCCGGCCGGAGCCGATCTTGATGAGCTGTGGGCTCGGGTTGGCGAGTACGCCGAACTGGGAGCCCGGAACCCAGGACTTGGCATGCGACTTCAGACTCACCGGAACGCGGTCGAGTTTGGTGACGGAGCTGAGCAGCGCGCCCGCGTAGATGTAGTGGGAGAGCAGGCGGGCGGCGGAGGCGACGACACCCGCGCTGAAGTCGCAGATGGATAACTGGCGCAGCTGCCGTACGAGCACCGCGATGCCGAGCGGCGGCAGATCGACTTTGAGAAGCGCGATCCGATTGCTCTCCAGAACCGACCGGACGGTGTGCAGCCGGCGTTCGTGCGCGACCGGAATCGACGCGGGATAGAGCGCGATCACATAGCCGTGCTGCTCCAGCAGGACGGACATGTCGGCGAGCGCGGCGCCCAGGGGCTGGGCATCCGGCGCCTGCAGCAGAGCCGCTGTGGGGGTCTGGTGGTCGGTGGGCGGCAGCACCAGATCGGCGCTGGTGACAGCTATTGCGGTCGGCACGCTGGTTCCCCGTTCAGCTCCGGCCGCCGGAAACCCGACGCCCGCAGATCCCTACTGCTCCGTGCTCCTGCAGCAGCACTTTAACCACGACTTAGGAGGCAGAGAACACCTTTCAGAACCCAGAGCCCCAACCCGCACACGCTCCGCACAGGCGATATCGGACGAACAGGTCAGGAGTTAACTCTCGTTACACGAGGGTGAATTCGGCGGCGCTCCGCTCCACTTTGGGCCCCGCCCTGGGTCCACGGATCCACGCCAGGCACGACCGTCACTCGTTTACGACTATGTGGCGACGGGCCCGCGCCCGGCCACCTTCGGCGGCCGGCTGCTGCTGATCCATCTGCCGAACGCGCTCTGCGTCGCGCCGGCGGCCTGGGCGGCGGCGCGGATCCACCGCAAGCCGTACCGGGCCTCGACGCCCCGACATCTGACGGCGTCCTTCGCCGTACCGGTCGTGGCGCAGCTGCTCAATATGGCGGTGCAGTGGGAGGAGTTGGCGGTGGAGGGGCTACTGCTGTCCAACGCGGTGCTGGTGGTGGGGCGCGTGGCGGGATACGCCGGGGACCGGTTGCAGGACGAGGCCTGAACGCCGCCGTCCTGCTCACACGCCGGATGCGTGGTGCGCGTCCGTATACGAATCATCGCCAGAGGTCTTGACAACCCTATTGGTCTGGACCAACTTGTACGCCCAACGGTGGCCACCGTTCCGTAACCCCCTCCACACCCCCAACTCCCCCACCGGAGGCAGCAAGTGGACCGCACCACACGCTCACGGAGATGGCTCGGTGCCGCCCTGGCGCTCGCCGTCGGAACCGGACTCACCCTCGTGGGCATCTCGGGGACCGCGCAGGCCGCCGACATCAACGTCGCCAAGAACGCCGGCTTCGAGTCCGGGCTCACCAACTGGACCTGCTCCGGCGGCAGTGGCGCCACCACCTCCTCCCCCGTGCACGGCGGCGCCTCCGCGCTCAAGGCCACGCCCGCGGGGCAGGACAACGCCAAGTGCACGCAGACCGTCACGGTGAAGCCCAACTCGACGTACACCCTCAGCGCCTGGGTCCAGGGCGGCTACACCTACCTCGGCGCGAGCGGCACCGGCACGACGGACGTCTCCACCTGGACACCGGACTCCGCCGGCTGGAAGCAGCTGTCCACCACCTTCACCACCGGCGGCAGCACGACCTCCGTGACGGTCTACACGCACGGCTGGTACGGGCAGGCCGCCTACTACGCCGACGACGTCTCCGTCTTCGGTCCCGACGGCGGCGGTGGCGGCGACCCCTCGCCGACCGTGCCCGCCGCCCCGGGCGGCCTCGCGGTCGGATCCGTGACCTCGTCCTCCGTGGCCCTGTCCTGGAACGCCGTGTCCAACGCGACGGGCTACAACCTCTACCAGAACGGCACCAAGGTGCAGTCGGTCACCGGCGCTTCGGCGACCGCGACCGGGCTGGGCGCATCCACCTCGTACCAGTTCCAGGTGACCGCGACCAACGCGGCCGGTGAGTCCGCGAAGTCCGCGGCGGTGACCGGTACCACCTCGGCCACCGGCGGTGGCGGGGCCGGCGGATCGGTGCCCAAGCACGCGGTGACCGGCTACTGGCAGAACTTCAACAACGGGGCCACCGTCCAGAAGATCAGCGATGTACCGGCCAACTACGACATCATCGCGGTCTCCTTCGCCGACGCGACCGGTACGCCCGGCGGTGTCACCTTCAATCTCGACTCCGCCGGGCTCGGCGGCTACACCGTCGACCAGTTCAAGGCGGACATCAAGGCCAAGCAGGCGGCCGGCAAGTCCGTGATCATCTCGATCGGCGGCCAGAACGGCACCGTCACGATCAACGACTCGGCCTCCGCGACGAACTTCGCCAACTCCGTCTACTCGATGATGCAGACGTACGGCTTCGACGGCGTCGACATCGACCTGGAGAACGGTCTCAACTCGACGTACATGTCACAGGCGCTGCGCTCGCTCTCGTCGAAAGCGGGCTCCAAGCTCGTCATCACGATGGCGCCGCAGACCATCGACATGCAGTCGACGTCGAACGAGTACTTCAAGACGGCGCTCAACATCAAGGACATCCTGACCGTCGTCAATATGCAGTACTACAACAGCGGTTCGATGCTCGGTTGCGACGGCAAGGTGTACTCGCAGGGCTCGGTGGACTTCCTCACCGCCCTCGCCTGCATCCAGCTGGAGGGCGGTCTCGCACCGGCCCAGGTCGGGCTGGGTCTGCCCGCGTCGACCAGTGGTGCCGGCAGCGGCTATGTCTCCCCGACGATCGTGAACAACGCGTTGGACTGCCTCGCCAGGGGCACGAACTGCGGCTCCTTCAAGCCCTCCAAGACGTACCCCTCGCTGCGCGGCGCGATGACCTGGTCCACGAACTGGGACGCCAAGTCGGGCAACGCGTGGTCCAACGCGGTGGGCCCGCACGTGCACGCCCTCCCGTAACCACCGGTCCTGACTCCCTCGGACAGCAGCGCCGCCGCTCCCCCGGCGGCGCTGCTGCGCGTTGCTGTACGTAGCGCCCGTGAACGCGATGGGGGACTACATCGGCATCAGCCGCCGCACTCAGCTGCGCGGCTCGCTCGGCGTGGTGGCCACGACGGTCGTGGCGGGCGTCGTCGACGCATGCACCGCGGCGCAGGAGGACGGAACGGGCCACGGCGTGGACGTTCGACGGCCGTATCCACGGCGAACTCAGGGTCGCCGGCCGCACGGTCTTCGTCTCCACGATCGGGCCCGACCTTCTGCACGCGCTGGAAGCCGACGGCGCGGCCGCCTGCGACCCCGCCACGGGCCGCGTTCGCCGGCAGGTCCCGGCAGCCCGCGGCACGTACTCCCCGTCCTTCGCGCTCGGCGACGACGCCGTCCTCCTCCTCTCGGGCCCCAGGGGCAACACCCGCCTGTACGCGCGACGCGGCCGACGGCGCCCCGCGCTGGAACGTCCCGGCCCTGGACGGCACGATCACCGTGGCCCCTGACGGCACCACGGCCTATCTTCACGACGGCCGCGGCCAACTGCACGCACACGCCACCGCCGACGGGCGCCGGACACGGACGGCGACAACGGCCGATCACGCGCGCGACGAGGTGGTTCCCTACGCGGGCACGGTGCTGCTCTCGTCCGGCGACGACTACCACGGCGAGGACCGCCGGAGCATCGGCGACGACCGCCCCGGCTATGTCCTCGCGCACTCCGCCCGGACCGGCGGACAGCTGTGGCGCCGCAACCGCGAACAACCGTCCTGGACCCTCCCGGTCCCGGCAGGCCGCCTGGCCCTCGTCGGCCACGACACGGCGTGGTGGGCAGTACGACATCGCCACCGGAGAACCACGGTGGCGGGTGCGTACGACGGAGCCCTGGCTGACGACCCGGTGGTGCGGGACGGAATGCTGTACGGCCCGACCACCGAGGGCGTCCGGGCCGCACGGCTCTGACAGCGCCGGGCCGGAAGAACTCCGGCCACCGCTGGTCCGCGATCAGGCTCACGCACAGCACCAGGAACAGCAGCCCCGCGATCACCAGCGGCATACGGCCGAAGTCATTGCATCCGCGACAACGATTACCGGTCCGACGTATCTCCAACTCCCCTCAGCTGACCGGTTGTCGGGCTCATCGGATCGGCGATCGACGGCGCCTGCCAGGAGGGTGGCGGCCTTGTCACCAGCCCTGGAGTGTGACCGGGATCACCAGGGCGGCGTACGGGTGATCACGCAAAGGGGTCCGACGTTTCGGCTCTTCCTCGCGGTAGCGTGCCGATGGCTGAAGCGCACTCTTGACCGGGTCATGCCAGACCCTCAAGATGTGCGCACACACCCGCACCACGTGCGTCGCAACTGAGTAACCCCCCACACTCCATACCCAGGAGACAGCATGCGACTTCGCCCACGCGGCGGCGGCAACGGATTGCCGAGCGGCAGGAAGACCGCCACCCTCGCTGCCCTGCTCGCGCTCGCAGTAGCCGCACCGTTCACCGCCAACGCCTCGCCCCCCAGAGCCGACACCCCCGACGCGACAGCCTCGGCCGCCGCCGAGGAGGAGCAGATCCTCCAGTACGAGATCCGGGGCCATGCCACCGCCGCCGCCCGCAGCGCCATCGCCGCCACCGGTGTCTCGGTCGACGAGGCCGACGAGCACTCCCTCGTCGTCAGCGCCACCGCCACCGAGGCGAAGCGGCTGCGCGCACTCGGATACAAGATCGCCGCTCTGCCCGCTCCCCCGGCGAGAACCAGGAGCGGCGTGGCGGTCAAGCCGTTCGACTTCCCGTCGGCCGACTCGCGCTATCACAACTACGCCGAGGCGACCGCCGAGATCGATCAGCGGATCGCCAAGTACCCGAACATCATGAGCAAGCGCGTCATCGGCAAGAGCTACCAGGGCCGGGACATCATCGCCGTCAAGGTCAGCGACAACGTCGCGACGGACGAGAACGAGCCCGAGGTGCTCTTCACCCACCACCAGCACGCGCGCGAGCACCTCACCGTCGAGATGGCGCTGTATCTGCTGCGCGAGCTCGGCGAGGACTACGGAACCGACTCCCGCATCACCAACGCCGTGAACGGCCGCGAGATCTGGATCATTCCCGACGTCAACCCGGACGGCGGCGAGTACGACATCGCCACCGGCACCTACCGCAGCTGGCGCAAGAACCGGCAGCCCAACTCCGGTTCCACATCGATCGGTACGGACACCAACCGCAACTGGAACTACAAGTGGGGCTGCTGCGGCGGCTCTTCCGGTTCCGCCGGATCCGAGACCTACCGCGGCGCGCGGGCCGAGTCCGCGCCCGAGGTCAAGGTGGTCGCCGACTTCGCCCGCAGCCGGATCGTCGGCGGCAAGCAGCAGATCAGGACGGGCATCGACTTCCACACGTACAGCGAGCTGGTGCTCTGGCCGTTCGGCTACACCAACTCCGACACCGCCCCGGGGATGACCCAGGACGACCGGGACGCCTTCGCCACGGTGGGCAAGAAGATGGCCGCGAGCAACGGCTACACCCCGGAGCAGTCCAGCGACCTCTACATCACGGACGGTTCGATCGACGACTGGCTGTGGGGCAACCAGAAGATCTTCTCGTACACGTTCGAGATGTACCCGACGGGCTTCGGCGGTGGCGGCTTCTATCCGCCCGACGAGGTGATCGAGCGCGAGACGAGCCGCAACCGGGACGCGGTGCTCCAGCTGCTGGAGAACTCGGACTGCATGTACCGCTCGATCGGCAAGGAACAGCAGTACTGCACGAGCTGACGGGCCGCCGGATCTGAGGACCGGCGCGTCAGGGGTGCCCCGGGAGTCTGTCCGTCCCGGGGCACCCCAACACATCCGCCGGCTAGACGACCAGACTCAGCGCCGCCGCCACCGCGAAGCCCGCGACCGACAGCACCGACTCCAGCACCGTCCACGACTTGAGCGTGTCGCGCTCGGTGATGCCGAAGTACTTCGAGACGATCCAGAATCCGCCGTCATTGACATGCGAGGCGAAGATCGAACCGGCCGAGATCGCCATGATGACCAGCGCCAGGAAGGCCTGCGAGTGGTCGCCGTTCTCGACCAACGGCAGCACGATGCCCGCCGTGGTGACGATCGCGACCGTCGCCGAGCCCTGCGCCACGCGCAGCACCAGCGAGATCAGATAGGCGAGGACGATGACCGGCAGACCGATGCCGTTGAAGGTGTCGGAGAGCGCCTGCGCGACACCACTCGCCTTCAGTACGGCTCCGAAGACGCCGCCCGCGCCGACGACGAGCAGGATGTTGCCGACCGGCTTCAGCGACGAAGTCGACACGGACTCCAGGGACTTGCGGGACCAGCCGCGCCGGAACCCCAGCAGGTAGTACGCCAGGAGCAGCGCGATCGTCAGGGCGACGAAGGGGTTGCCGAAGAACTCGACGACCGAGCGCAGCGTGGAAGGTTCCAGCGCTATGGAGGAGAACGTAGCGGCGAGGATCAGGGCCAGCGGCGTACCGATGATGGCCAGGACCGTGCCGAGACCGATCGGGCGCTCCTGCGGCGTGCGGCCCGCGGCGGTCTGCTCGGCGAGCACCGCGGCCCTGGATTCCTCGGCGGCCTCCAGCATGTCCTGCGGGACCTCGACGAACAGGCGCTTGCCGATCCAGGCGGCATAGCCCCAGGCGGCGAGGACCGCGGGGAGGCCGACGACGATGCCCATCAGGATGACCCAGCCCAGCGAGACATGGAGCAGGCCCGCGGCGGCGACCGGGCCGGGGTGCGGCGGCAGGAAGGCGTGGGTCATCGACAGACCGGCCAGCAGCGGCATCGCGTACAACAGGATGGACCTGCCGGAGCGCTTCGCGGCTGCGTACACGATCGGCGCGAGGACGAAGATGCCGACGTCGAAGAAGACCGGGATACCGAAGATCAGGCCGGTGAGGCCCATCGCGAGCGGGGCTCGCCTCTCGCCGAAGAGGTTCAGCAGGCGCGAGCTCAACACCTCGGCGCCGCCCGACACTTCGAGAATCGCGCCGAGCATCGTGCCGAGACCGATGATGATCGCTACGTGTCCGAGGATGCCGCCCATGCCGGATTCGATGACCGAGACGGCGGCCGACTTCTGGACGGTGCCGAAGAGTTCGGTGACGGAAAGGCCGGCGGCCAGGCCGACGGCTATCGAGACGGCGAGCAGTGCGACGAACGGCTGCAGCCTGACCTTGATGATCAGGAAGAGAAGGAGTGCGATACCGAGGGCGGCGACGGTCAGCAGACCGGCGGTGCCGTCGATGAGCAGGAGCAGACCGCCCGTGTGGGGTGGGGTCTCTGGTGGCGCGTCAGCGGCGAGCAGCATGGCGGGGGACCTCGTTGTTCGGGGGATTTTGGGCGTGGGGGATCACGGCACGGCGCTCGGGGGGAGAGCGCCGCGCCGTGAAGAGCGGGGTAGTGCAAGATCAGCCGAAGGTCAGCCGAGGACTGCCAGGGCGTCGATCTCGATGAGCAGGCCCTTGGGCAGGCCGACGTACACGGTCGTACGGGCGGAGGCGGGCTCCTTGAGGCCCTGCTCCTCGAAGTACGCGTTGTAGATCTCGTTCATCTCGGCGAAGTGGGCCACGTCCGTGAGGTAGACGCGGGTCATCATCACGTCGTCCCAGCTCGCGCCGCCCTCTTCGAGCACGGCCTTGACGTTGGCCAGGGTCTGGAGAGTCTGCTCGCGCAGCGTCGGGCCCGCGGGTGTCGGAGGCCGGCCCCCGACGGCGGGCAGGAAGCCGACCTGGCCCGCGACCTGGAGGATGTTGCCCTTGCGGACGCCGTGGGAGAACTTCGCGGGCGGTGCGGTGTGGGTGCTCGGGGTGATCGCGATCTTGTCCGTCATGGGCATGCTTTCTTCTGAGGGGTGTGCGACCGGCAGGGTCGGAGGGTGCCTTTCCGCCGGCAGCGACTAGGGGCTGACGCTGCCTGAGTACTCCCTGCTGATGGCGTCGGCGGTGCGGCGCACCAGTGGGAGGAGGGTGAGGAGTTCCTCGGCGGTGACGACGACATTCGGCGCGGAGACCGACATGGCGGCGACGACCCGGCCGTCCGCACCGCGGATCGGGGCACCGATGCAATTGATGGACTCCTCGTGGCCGCCGAGGTCGGTGGCCCAGCCCTGTTCGCGCACCGCGGCGAGCTCCTTGAGGAACGCGACGTGGTTCGGGATCGAACGGGATGTGTACATGGGGTAGTCGAGCTTCTCGGCGAGTGAACGCCGCTCGGGCTCGGGAAGGTCGGCGAGCAGCAGCTTGGCGACGGCCGCGACAGTGATGGCGACGGGCTTGCCGATCCGGGAGTACATCCGGACCGGATAGCGGCTCTCCACCTTGTCGATGTAGAGAACCTCGCTCTCCTCGTACACCGCGAGGTGGATGGTGTGCCCGATCTGCTCGTTGAGCGCGACGAGGTGGGGGTGGGCGATCTCGCGTACGTCGAGGTTCTCGACGGCTTCCTGCGCGAGCGCGAACAGGCGGGCGCCGAGGCGGTAGCGCTGGTCCTGCTGGCGGTAGACGAGTCCGTGTTCATGGAGCGTACGGAGCAGCCGCAGCGCCGTGGACTTGTGTACGCCGAGGCGTTCCGCGACCTGTCCGAGGTCGGCGGGTCCTTCGGCGAGCAACGGAAGGATGCTCAGCGCGCGGTCGACTGTCTGGCTCATACGGTACGTACCTCCACCTGGTCCTGCAGGTCCTGCGCGGGGCCCGCGGTCCACCCGGGGCCGAGTCGCAGTGTGCCCCAGGCGCGGGCGCCGAGTGCGGCGAGCCGGTCGGCGTGTGCGCGCTCGGGCGGCGCGGCGAGGTCTGTGGCGACGGTGAGGGTGGCGGCGGCCATGAGATGCCCGTGCCGCAGCCTGGCCCGGGCGGACAGGCCGCGCAGGGTGGCGGAGAGAAACCCGGCGGCGAAGGCGTCTCCGGCACCGACGGGGGCGACGACGTCGACGCTGAGGGCGGGCACGAAGGTCACCGTGTCGCGGGCGGGTCCGCTGCGGACGTACGCCTTCGCCCCCTGCCCGCCCTGCTTCACGACCAGCACCTCCGGCTCCGGCAGCGCCGCACGGATCGCCGGCGCACCGCACAGGCCCCACGCCGCCTCCGCCTCGTCCTCGCCGACGAACACGATGTCCGCACCCCGCGCCAGATCCAGGAGCACCCGCGGGTCCTCGGCTTCGCGCCACAGGTTCACGCGGTAGTTCACGTCGAACGAGACGAGCGGGCGGCCCGGCCTACGTGTCGTCAGCTCGCGCATCAGGGCGAGGCAGTCCGCCGAGAGTGCCGCCGTGATCCCGGACAGATGCAGGATCCGCCCGGACCACAGGTCTTCGTACGGCATCGTCGCCGGCGACATGGCGGACGCCGCCGAACCGGCCCGGTAGTACAAGACCTCGGCGTGGTCACGCTCCTCGCACCGCGAACCCGGCAGCGAATCCAGCTGCGAATCCAGCTGCGAGCCTGGCTGCGAACCCGTCGCGCGCTCGCCCGCCGTTCGGAAGTAGATCCCCGTCGGGCGGTGCGCATCCCGCTGCACCGCCGAGGTGTCGACGCCGTACGACGCGATCGCCGCGACCAGATGCTCACCGAAGCCGTCGGCGCCGACCCGCCCGACCCACTTCGCGCTGTGCCCGGACGCCGCCAGAGCGCACGCCACGTTGGACTCGGCTCCGCCGATGCCCCGTACGAACGAGGGCACATCGGCGAGGCGTCCCGGTCGCGTCGGCAGGAAAGTGACCATGGACTCGCCAAGACAGACGACGTCGACGGATCCGGGCACGGTCACGGTCACAGTCGCTCAGGCTCCTCGCTGGTCGGCCGCCGGACACCATTGACCCGGCGTGGCTCGGATGTTAGACAGCGATAAGCGAACTACGCAATGGGTGTTGCATAGGATGCAACGCGACAGAATGTACGCACTGCACGGCAATCTCCCGAGGAGGCCCCATGGCTGCCCGCGCCACCGATGCTGCCGAGACCGCCGACACCGCGGCCGGACGACTCGAGCGTCTCGCCGACGAGCCGGTCGACCACCGCTTCAAGTCCCTCCCCCCGGACGCCGAGACCGCGGGCCTGACCGTCGGCGCCCTGGCGGCCGAGCGCCGCAACCTCTTCACCGGCGGCTTCACCACCCCCGTACTCGCCCTGTCCGCCGAGTCCGTCGAGCACAACCTCGCCCTCCTCGAGACCTACTCCGAGCGCCACGGCCTCGTCTTCGCCCCGCACGGCAAGACCTCCATGTCACCGCAGCTCTTCGCCCGCCAGCTGGAGCACGGCGCCTGGGGCATCACCGCTGCCGTCCCGCACCAGGTCCGCGTCTACCGCGCCTATGGGATCCGGCGCATCTTCCTCGCCAACGAGGTGGTCGACGCGGCCGCCCTGCGCTGGCTCGCGCACGAGCTGGACACCGACCCCGGCTTCCGCTTCATCTGTTACGTCGACTCCGTACGCGGAGTCGAGCTGATGGACGCGGCCCTCGGCGAGGTGGGCGCGTCCCGCCCGCTCGACGTCGTCGTCGAACTCGGCGCCGGCGAAGGTGCCCGGACCGGAGCCCGTACGGAAGCCGACTGCGCGGCCGTCGCCGACGCGGTGGCCGCCGCCCCGACCCTCCGCCTCGTCGGCGTCGCCGGTTACGAGGGCGAGGTCCCGCAGGCCGACGGCGACCGCGTCCGCGCCTGGCTGCGCCGCCTCACCGCCCTGGCCGCCGACTTCGACAAAGCCGGCCGCTTCGCCGCCACCGACGAGATCGTCGTCAGCGCGGGCGGCAGCGCCTGGTTCGACGCGGTCGCGGAGGTCTTCGCCCCGATCCCCGAACTCTCCCTTCCCGTACTGAAGTTGCTGCGTTCCGGCGCGTATGTCTCGCACGACGACGGCCACTACCGCCACCTCACCCCCTTCAACCGCATCCCGCAGGAGGGCGCCCTCCAGCCGGCCTTCCGCCTCTGGGCCCAGGTCGTCTCCCGCCCCTCCCCCGACCAGGCGTTCGTCAACGCGGGCAAGCGCGACGCGGCATACGACCTCGATCTCCCCGAGGCCCAGGTCGTCCGCGACGGCCGCACCGGTGAGATCCGCCCGGCGCACGGCATCACGATCAGCGGGCTGTCCGACCAGCACGGCTGGGTCCGCACGACCGCGGAGGCCGAGCTCGAGGTCGGCGACTGGGTCGGCATGGGCCTGTCCCACCCGTGCACGAGCTTCGACAAGTGGCAGCTGATCCCGCTGGTCGAGGCGGACGGCACGGTCACCGACTACATCCGCACCTTCTTCTGAGAGGGCGGGACATGGACCTCGTCTTCCGCGACGTACGCGTCATCGACGGCTCCGGCGGACCCTCGTACCGCGCCGACGTGGGCCTGGACGGCGGCCGTATCGCCGCCGTGCGCCGTGAGGGCGATCCCGCCCTGCCCGGGAACCGCGCCCTGGACGCGCACGGCCTCGCCCTGTCCCCCGGCTTCATCGACATGCACGCGCACAGCGATCTCGCGCTGCTCCGCGACCCCGCGCACGAGGCCAAGGCCGCACAGGGCGTCACCCTCGAAGTGCTCGGCCAGGACGGCCTGTCGTACGCGCCGGTGGACGACCCGACCCTCGCCGAGGTCCGCAAGGCGATCACCGGCTGGAACGGTGGTGCGCCCGGGGACACAACCATCGACTTCGACTGGCGTACCGTCGGCGAATACCTCGACCGGCTCGACCGGCAGGGCATCGCCGTCAACGCCGCGTACCTCGTCCCGCAGGGCACGGTCCGGATGTACGCGATGGGCTGGGACGACCGCCCCGCGACCCCCGCCGAGCTCGCCCGGATGAAGCAGCTCGTGGCCGAAGGCCTCGAACAGGGCGCGGTCGGCATGTCCTCGGGCCTCACCTACACCCCGGGCATGTACGCGGGCGACGCCGAACTCACCGAGCTCTGCCGGGTGGTGGCGCACTACGGCGGCTACTACTGCCCCCACCACCGCTCGTACGGAGCCGGGGCTCTCCAGGCGTACGAGGAGATGGTCTCCCTCACCCGCGACGCCGGCTGCGCCCTTCATCTCGCCCACGCCACCATGAACTTCGGCGTGAACAAGGACAGGGCTCCCGATCTGCTCGCGCTGCTCGACGACGCGCTGGCCGCCGGCGCGGACATCAGCCTCGACACGTACCCGTACACCCCCGGCTGCACCACGCTCGCCGCGATGCTCCCGAGCTGGGCGGGCGAAGGCGGCCCGGACGCGGTCCTGGCGCGCCTGCGCGACGACTCCACCGCCGAGAAGATCCGCCACCATATGGAGGAGATCGGCGCGGACGGCTGCCACGGCGTACCCATCGAGTGGGACACCATCGAGATCTCGGGCGTGAGCGACCCGGGGCTCGCGAGCTGCGTCGGCAGGACGATCGCGCAGTCGGCGGCCCAGCGCGGCGAGGCGCCGTGGGTCACCGCCCGCCGGCTGCTCATCGACGACCGGCTCGGCTCGACGATCCTCCAGCACGTCGGCCACGAGGAGAACGTCCGGCAGATCATGCGCCACCGGGTGCACACGGGCGGCAGCGACGGCATCCTCCAGGGCGACAAGCCGCACCCGCGCGCGTACGGCACGTTCCCGCACTACCTCGGCCGCTACGCGAGAGAGCTGGGCGTCCTCAGCCTGGAGGAGACGGTGGCCCACCTCACCTCCCGCCCGGCGGCCCGCCTGCGCCTGCCGGACCGCGGCCTGGTCCGCGAGGGATACCGCGCGGACCTGGTCCTCTTCGACCCGGACACGGTCGCGGCGGGCTCGACCTTCGAGTCCCCGCGTACGCTGCCGACCGGTATCCCTTATGTGCTGATCGACGGCAGGTTCGTGATCGAGGACGGCCGGCGTTCGGACGTGCTGGCCGGCCGCTCGGTCCGCCGGACGGACCACCGCCCCGGCTAGCGCACGCCCCGCGTCCTGAACTGGATGCTGATGCGGGGCCCCACCGAGCGCGCCGTCTTCGGCACCGCATGCTCCCAGGTCCGCTGGCAGGAGCCGCCCATCACGATGAGGTCGCCGTGCCCGAGCGGCCTGCGCACCGGGAGCCGGCCGCCGCCCCTGGGCCGCAGCACCAGATCGCGCGGGGCGCCGACGGAGACGATCGCGACCATGGTGTCCTCCCGGGATGCCCGCCCTGCCGTGTCACCGTGCCAGGCCACGCTGTCCCGGCCGTCGCGGTAGTAGCAGAGTCCGGCCGTGACGAAGGGCTCGCCGAGCTCATCGGCGTAGTGGACGGAGAGGGCCGTGCGGGCCTCGTCCAGGACGGGGTGCGGCAGTGCGTCGTCCTCCCGGTAGTGGGCGAGCAGCCGCGGCACCGTCACCACCTGCTCGTACATCTGGCGCCGCTCGGCCCGCCACGGCACACCGGCCGCCAGCTCCTCGAACAGTGCGTCCGCCCCGCCGAGCCATCCCGGCAGGACGTCGATCCACGCCCCGTCCCCGAGCACGGTCCGCCGTATGTCCTTCAGCGGACCGAGACGGATCTCGTCGGTCTGGTCGAAGAGCGAACCCTGGAGGTGTGCTGCCATGCCTCCAGGGTACCTCGGTATTCGAACATACGAACGGATAGCCGGAGGCGGGAGCCTCCCGCCCCGGGACCCCGGCCCGAGGTCCGGCGTGACCCCGGGCCGGGTCACGGCACTGCGGGCGTTACGGCTTCGGCAGCGCGCAGCCCGGCCGCCCCAGATCGATCTTGTTGTCGAGGCCGACGCACGGCACGATCCCGTAGGTCTCCTGTCCGTAGTTGATGCCTTCGCGCACTGTCACGTTCCCGTTCTCGTCCACCTCGCACGGGTTGTTGTCGGTGCAGCGCTGACCGTCCTCATTGCCGGTGTTGTTCACCGCGACGACCTTGCCGGTGGCGTTGTCGACGACGGGCGAGCCGGACGTACCGCCGATGGTCTTGCAGCTGGAGGTGTAGCGGACCGAGTCCTTCCAGGTCCACTCACCTTCCTTGAGGCGGTAAGCGAAGCCGTCGATGTTGCAGCTGTAGATCCGCTTCCAGTACCCGGATACGACCTTGATTGCGGTGCCCTGCACCGGGTGCGCGGCGTTGATCTCGAGCGCCTTGATGCCGTAGCTGCTCTGTATCTGGGCGTAGGTGCGCGTGAGTTGGTACAGCGAGATGTCGGTGTCCGTCATCGTCGCGTATGCGATCTTGCTGGCGCGCAGTGTGGCGACCCTGCTGCCCGCGGAGTTGAGAAGGCCGAAAGTACGGCTCGACGGCTGATCGACGATGACCTCGCCGGCGGCCGGGAAGCCGCTCTCGATGCAGTGCCCGTTGGAGAGTACGAGGGCGGGGTCGTCGGGCTCCGATGCGGGCATCCGCACCACCGATCCGGAACAGTTGCTGAGCGCCACCGTCCCGGCGAAGTCGACTGCTTTGACGTCGGCCTGGGGTGCGGCGGAGTTGGCGGCCGGTGCCGCGTCGGCGGCGGTGACCGCGATCGCGGGTGCCGCGCCCGCCCCGAGGAGTGCCAGGGCGAGGAGCGCGCCGACGAGAGGCTTGTTCATGTGGGGGTCCCCTCTTGCGACTTCAGTGACCGAAGGGTCTTCGGTTTGTCATGCGCATTGTTGGCGCATTCGTGTCGGTCGACAAGGTACGGAATCCGGTCAGACGAGCGCGGGACCCGCGGGCTCCGCAACCGCCCTGACAGGCAGTCACGCCCGCCGTCGGTACCGACGGCAGCAGAGCGGACGCCATGTGTCGCCTCGCCCCCCGTCCGGGGACTGTTTTCCGTATCATCACGCTCGCCACGGCCCTCGAGCAAAACACCCCACTTTGCACCCTGTTGTCGGCACGAACCTCACCGACACGCGCGCCAGGGTCGAAAAACCGTTCCTGCTGTCCCCCCGCTCCGTACCCTCGCAGTGACTTCGCCCGCGGGCGCGCGTTTGCCGCTTATGGCAAGGACTACCGCGCCTGCTCGATGGCAGCGCGTCCAGACGCTCTCAGCCCCGAATCCGACGAGTCCGCCCGCCGGCACCAGCCCGATCTACGAAGAGCTCGAGCGGGAGTGGGCAGCGGCCGGCCGCACCCTGCCGGGCCGGCCCGACATCGAGTGGACCCGCCTCGCTCACTATCCGCCCCAGCCGGCGGGCGAAACCGACGCCCGCCCCGACCCCCCGACGCAGCGCAGGGGCTGGCTCCACGACCCGCATCCGGCCTGACAACGCCAACGACCACGGACGCACAGCCGGGCGACGAGGCCGTCTCGGCGGCCGGCCGCGCTAGGCCGCCCGCCAGTCGTTCAGGCGCGCACGCCATCCGCGCGCGCCGCGGAGCCGTGTCTTCACGACCCCCGCCCCGCTCTCGCGCCGGTCCGCCTGCGCGGCGCGCAGCCGGAGAGCGGGCTCCAGACCGGACCTGGCCAGCAGCAGCCGCTGGTTGATGACGGCCCGCGGACGCCAATGACTCTGGTACGCCTCGTCCCCCCGCAGCAGGCTCAGAACCCGCCGGCCCGTGCGCGCGGCGAGCTCCGCGTCGTGCCGCAGCAGCATTGTCGCCACATCGACATTCTTCTCCCGCAGCCCCGGGTGGGCGCCGTGCAGATAGCCGCCCGTCAGATACCCCGACTGCAGCGCCACATTGGCCGCCACCACCTCGCCGTCCAGCCGGAACTCGGTCAGCGAGGCCTCGCCGTCCCGCACCATTCGCTGCGTCGCCCGCACCAGATGCTCCGCGAAGCGCGGCTTGAGGTGTTCCACGGCCACCCCCCGTCCCCGCCACTGGAGTTCGTGCAGCCGCAGCAGATGGTCGACGGCCGCGGGCACCTCGTGCTCGGGCACCGCGTAGTTCTCGATCTTCAGCGCGTCGATCTCGCGCAGCTCGGCCTGAAGGCGCAGCGCCCGGCCGGCCGGCAGCCGCTTGACGAGCTCCTCGACCGGAGCGGCGGGGAGTTCCAGACAGACCGAGTCCGTGAGCTGCCGTCGCGCACCCGTCCACGCCTCGTACAGCCGCTCGGCCGCCGCCCCCGGCCGTACCTCGCGCAGCTCGATCACCGCGTGCCGGGCGGCGCGGTACAGCCCCCGCTCCAGCGCCGTGACCGCGATCTCCGTGTGCTCGTCGTCGACGAGGATGTCGCCGAAGTCGGAGATAGGGCCTCCCATCGGCACGAGCAGCGGCAGCGGACGGTGTACGAGCATCAGGGGCGCGGCCGCGATGAGACGTCCGCCACGGCGTACGAGGACGACACGGAGCAGGCCGCCACTCCCGTACGAGAGCCACCAGGAGAGGAGCCAGGCGTGGCTCTGGAAGGGCGTGGCCGTGGCGCACCGGCGCTGCAGCGCCTCCCACTCCGGCCGGAGTCCGGCGAAGTCGCGGGGATCGCTGCACAGCCTGACGGAGATGACCGTTCGCTCCCCGGCCATCACACCAGCTCCCACTCGCCGGCGGATACGGGCACGGTCGGCGGGATCCCTTGGGAGAAGCCGGGGGCCGCACCGGGCTGAACGTCCGCGTTGGACACAGCGACGACATGACTGACGGCCGCGTACTGAGGTGTCGCGAACACGCCGCAGGCGACTGCGCAGACCGTGCCGAGGAGTACGGCAGGCAGCGCCCACCAGTTGGGTGGAGGGGTGATTCTCTCGAGGAGTGCGCCGATTCCTCGCGACAACGATCCGGGGACAGCGGGCTCCTGCTGGGGCGAGTCGGTCATCGGCTTGTTCTCTCGGTCGAGGGGGTGGTGTCCGCGGCAGACCTGCAGGACGGGGAGAGGGCGGGCCGGCGGGCGCCGAGGCCGGTACGCAGCGCCGGCCTGACCGCTGCGTGCCGGGCGACCGCAAGGCCGCGCCCGGGCAGTTGGGGCACGAACACCCCAACGGGCTCCGGCGCGCTCTTCGTGGTCATCGCCGGGTGCGCCTCCTCGTCGTGTGTCGGGCCGAGCCCAGCAGTTCCTGACGCGGAGGCAGGTGGTGCAGCAGTTCCCGGTAAAGGCGGGAGACTGCCGCGGCGGTGTCCCGCACGTCGTGTGTCGCCCGTGCGTGGGTCCGGGCCTGGCGGCCGACGGATTGCCGTAGTTCCGGCCTGGCGAGCAGCGTGATGAGCGCCGCCGCGAGGGCGGGCGGGTTTTGGGGCGGCACGAGTCCGAAAGCTTCGTGGCCTGGCGGCAGACTCTCTCTGGCCCCGCTGACGTCGGCCAACACGACCGGCAGGCCGCAGGCCATCGCCTCCAGCGGGGCGAGCGCCATGCCCTCCCAGCGAGAGGGGAGCACGGCCACGTCCGCCGCCCGGAACCATGGCCTGGTGTCCCGGCACTCCCCGGCGAACACCACGCCCGGCGGGGCGAGCCGGGTCAGCGCCTCGCGGTCGGGCCCGTCCCCGACCAGCACCAGATGGGCATCGGTCACGGCCGCGCTCACCTGCGGCCAGGCTCGCAGCAGAATGTCCTGGCCCTTCTGCCGGCAGAGCCGGCCGACGCAGACCACCAGGGGCGCGGCGGCCGGGATGTGGTCCAGCTGCGGCAGAGCGGCCCGCGCGTACGCGCCGCTCAGCGTGTCGTCGGGACTGAAGTGGCTCAGGTCGACGCCGTTGCGGATGACGGCCCAGCGGGCGGCGATTCCGGCCTGCTCCCCGGCACTTCGCTCGGTCTCGCTGACGCACAGGGTCCGGGTGGCCCAACGGGTCCCGTACCGCTCCCACTTCAGCGCCAGTCCGGCGGCGCGCCCTTCCAGCGCGTCGAAGGACCAGACATGCGGCTGGAAGACGGTCGGCACACGTCCGCGTACGGCGAGCCGGGCGGCGAGCCCGGCCTTGGCGCTGTGCGCGTGCACGAGATGGGGGCTGCTGCGGCGGATGAGGCTGGCTGCGGCCAGGACTTCCCTGACCAGCGGGAGGCCCGGGGCGCCTTCGGCGGACCAGGTGTGCACCCGGGCTCCGGACGCCGCGGCGTCCGACGCGAGCGTCCCGCCGGGAGGGCAGGCCAGGACAGTGAGAAAGCCTTCGGCGACCTGCGCCCTGACGAGGTCGGTGACGACACGCGCGACTCCCCCGTCCACCGGCTGAACCAGGTGAAAAACCGTCAGTTGGTTCTTCTCAGTCCAACTTCTCTGCGGCACGGGCGGCTCTCTTCGTACGCGGACTTCAGACCTGGCTCGGGCGAGCGGCGGCGCCGTGAAAATCAGCAGCGAGAATCTGCCGGCACAAAGAGAACGCGTTGCCGTTCCCGCCCCGTACGCGTGCCGAGTCGCTTGAACAGCGGGCGCTTAGCGGGGCGAAGCCCGGCGACTTCGCCATGACTGGCTCTCCATGTTGGTTCAACGCAACAAAGCAGGAGTGCACTTTGTCAGAAAGTCGGTGGGAAATCACGTCGGACTCGCCGGTACCGAAATGCTGGATCCAGAAGTTTCTCCCGCGGTCAGGCGTCGTTACCGATGCCGACGGCGGCGAGAAACGCGGCCGCGGAAAGGATGCGGAGAGAGGAAACGTTCAAAGGCTGCCGCGATCGTTCTCGGCTCCGTGGTGGCGACCGGGGCGGCCGGAACGGGCCGCCCGCGGCAGCGCGTCCGGGGGGCGCGGCCGTCGGCGGTCGCACTTTCCGGCTGGATGCCCGGCCCGGAACAGCAACCAGGGTGGCGCCACCGGTCGGTACCGGCGGCGCCACCCTGGCGTGGCGAAGCTCGGCTCAGCCGTTGGAGGCGACGTTGCCGGAGGCCGTGTTGAGGAGGCCGATCACGTTGGCGGTGTTGCCCGAGACGTTCACCGGGACGTGCACCGGAACCTGGGCCTGGTTGCCGGAGACGACGCCCGGCGATTCGGCGGTGGCGCCGTCCGCACCGGCATCGGCGAACGCGGATCCGGAGGCGGCACCGGCGGCGAGACCAGCGGTGGCCAGCACCAGGGCGGCCTTCTTGGCAGTCTTCATGGGAAATAGCACCTTCTGCTCGATGTTCTGCCCAACGTTAGGGCTCACATAGATCGAAACGGGATACGCATGGAGATGACACGGCCGACGACGCCGGTACCCCTGTTCAGCCCAATTACCCTACGAGCGTGCCGATGTGGGCCATGTGAGTGAATCCGCGGCTTCGCCGACCGGGCGGACCGGTCTTCGGATCTTCACATTGCACCTCATCGTTTCGATTTCGCACTGGACGTCCAAACAACGTCTCGATCAGCAATTCTGTCGGCCTCTCGGAATTCATTCAGCAAACGGGTGAATACGGGGCCGGGCGGTCGCCAGGGAGTGATGGAATGGCGGAGCAGACCGTACCGGGATCTATTCGGGTACAAGCCTCCAGCCGGCGGCGCATTGCGTCGTGGGGCAGTCGTGCTTCCTGTTGGCATGGCGCATCCGGATACGTGCGACGATCTGCCTCACCGGCGGAGGGCCTCTTGAAGACCCTCCGCCGGTATTCACAAACGGCCGCACACGAGCAGGACGGGAATGCCCCGAGCAGTGGGAGATCATCCCCGCAATAGTCTTCCTGGCGGTCCGATAAACCGCCGTGCTGCATACGAGTGACTTTTCGGGACGGCGGCCATACCGAGGTTTCTTCGCGGGAATCCAGTCGTTACTAGTCCTGCAGAGGTGTTCATGAACAGGGAACTGGCAGCGCAGCGCGAAGGTCGGGCTTGCGTACGACACCACTGCTGAAAGGATCAAAATAATGAAGCACAAGAAGGCTGCAGTCGTTGTCGCGGGCGTCGTCATGGCTTTGGGCGGCGCTGCCCCCGCCATGGCGGACGCGGGTGCCGAAGGTGCCGCTGCCGGCTCCCCCGGCATCCTGTCGGGCAACGTCGTTCAGGCTCCGATTCACGTGCCGGTCGCCGCCTGCGGCAACACCGTCGATGTGATCGCCCTGCTGAACCCGGCCTTCGGCAACGCCTGCGGCAACGGCTGACATTTGTTACAAAGCGGCACCGAGGGTCACGAAAGTGCACCCCGGTGCCGCTTTTCTCTGTTGGCCGGTTCCGGCACATCGGCAAGAGGCCGATAACGGCCCTAGCCAGCCCCTGTCCTGCTATCTACCATTCCACTCGATCCGGCTCTTCAAGAAGCGCCACGAAATACTTGAAGAGTTGACATGATCATGCCTATGCATGGTCACTTCCGGATGAACCCCTCACATTTCCCGATGGGAGAATCATGTCCCGTGCACTTTTCGCAGGTGGCGCGACAGCGGCAATTCTCGCTTCGTTGCTGGCCGCTCAGAACGCTTCCGCTGTGAGCATCGCGCCCCCGGACAAAATCACGATCGACATCGCGACAGTCAACGGATCGGGCTGTCGCCCGGGGTCCGCCGCAGTGGCCGTGTCCGAGGACAACACGGCCTTCACCGTGACCTACAGCGAGTACCTCGCCAAAGTGGGCGTGGGCGCGAGCTCGACCGACTTCCGGAAGAACTGCCAGCTGAACCTGGTGGTGCATGTCCCGCAGGGCTTCACGTACGCGATCGCCAGCGCCGACTACCGCGGTTTCGCGAGCCTGCAGTCCGGCGCCACCGCCATGCAGAAGGCGTCGTACTACTTCCAGGGCTCGCCTGACACGGCGGCCAGAAATCACCCCTTCAAGGGGCCCCTCGACGACAACTGGCAGGCGTCCGACTCCACGGAGTGGGGGCAGTTGGTCTGGGCGGCATGCGGCGTAAAGCGCAACTTCAACATCAACACCGAAGTGCGGGTCAACGCAGGGACATCGGATCCGAAGAAGACGACCAGCTTCATGACGATGGACTCGACGGACGGTGCCATCAACACCATCTACCGGCTGGCCTGGAAGGAGTGCGACGAGCCCTAAAGAGAGGGTTCCTCAGGGCACTGCCCCGGCCACCTTCCGGTGGCCGGGGCGGCAGTTGCGCGATACGCGCCCCGGTTCGGCCTCGGCTGCGGGATCCGGCGAATCCGGCCGCGAGCTCCGTCCCGTCCCCTTCTACGCCATCACGACGTGCTCCGCACCGGCCCGCCTCACCGTTCGGTGAGCACCGAACCAACCCGTCGATAGCGTGCGGAGCACCCCGCGGGACGCGCCCGTGCGGGTGGCGGCGGAGGGCCACGTATGTCGACGACAGACCTGAAGCGGCAGCTGGCGGACCGGTTCCGCGAGGTCAACGGTGTGCATCCGATGACCGATGCCGACGACGCGTACGTCAGCGCGCAGTTCACCGTCCTGGATGAACTGTGCGCAGTCCACGGCCGTGATGCCGACGAGGCCCGCCGGCTGATGCTGGGCCGGCGTCTGCCGCTGCCGGGATACCTGCGCTCCGACGGGGCCGAGATGGTGCCGGCCGATCTGTTCTCCCTCGCCGACGAGGCGGGCGGCACACACCGGCTCGAAGCCTGGTTCACCGCTCACTGGACCGTACCGGCCGTCGGCGAGGAGGAGTGGGATTCGTACCTCAGCGGACGGTACGTATGCCTCCACTCGGTGACTCCGGCCGCCATCCAGCGCAAGGACCGCCTGACGGCCGCGATCAGTGCCGCGCCGCACGAGCCGACTGCCGGTTCGGTGCGGTGGGCGGTGCGACTGCACGCTCTGATCGACGAACTCGATGCGCTGGAGCCTGCGTTCACCGCGTACGACCGTCTCCGTTTCAACGGTCCAACTTCCCGCGACACCTGCATCGACGCGATGCGCAGACGCTTCCCGCGCCCTGTGCGCCGGTAAATCGGTGAGCCGGAGCAGCAGCTGCCGGTGCTGACGCGCGGCGAGGGTGCGCGGGAGTCCGGGAGTGCGCCTTCGGCCGGTACCGGCCGGTCACCGGCACGATCCCGGCCCGCCGGCGGACGGAACACGATCCGCTCAACCGCCGGGCATATCTGAGAGCGGCCGGCGTGCCCCCTGAAGCCCGCGGTCGGCCGAAGCCGACCCGCTCCGGCCGGAAGTCGAGCAGCGGCACGTCGCCGAGGATCTCGATGCCGCCGACGCGGGCCACGACGAAGAGGACGGCGAAGGTGACGAGGACAACACCGAACCGATTCCCTCCTGCCCCCGCAACACAAACCGCAGGTGTCCGGCCCGTCCGGGTAACCCTTTCGAAGGGACGAAGCCGCTCTCGTCGGCCGATGTGTCAAACCGGACATTCATGCCACCTCACGGTGGCCGAAAACACGGGGCGATCAGCGTTACGCGCCCGTAAGCTCGCGGACATGCAGGTGATCCAGTCGACGAAGCTCGCAAACGTCTGTTACGAAATCCGGGGCCCGGTCCTCGAGGAGGCGATGCGGTTGGAGGCAGCAGGTCATCGCATCCTCAAGCTCAACACCGGCAACCCCGCCGCCTTCGGTTTCGAGTGCCCGCCCGAGATCCTCGAGGACATCCTCCGCAACCTCGGCGACGCACACGGCTACGGCGATGCGAAGGGGCTGCTGTCCGCACGCCGTGCCGTGATGCAGCACTACCAGACCAAGGGCATCGACCTGGACGTCGAGGACATCTACCTCGGCAACGGCGTCTCCGAGCTGATCCAGATGTCGATGCAGGCGCTGCTCGACGACGGCGACGAGGTACTCGTACCTGCCCCGGACTATCCGCTGTGGACCGCGTCCGTCTCGCTCGCCGGCGGCACCGCCGTGCACTACCGGTGCGACGAGCAGGCCGACTGGATGCCCGACCTCGCCGACATCGAGCGGAAGATCACCGACCGCACCAAGGCGATCGTGATCATCAACCCGAACAACCCCACGGGTGCGGTGTACGACGACGAGATGCTGCGCGGCCTCACCGAGATCGCCCGTCGGCACAACCTGGTCGTCTGCTCCGACGAGATCTACGACAAGATCCTCTACGACGGCGCCACACACACGCCGACCGCTGCGGTCGCCCCGGACCTGATGGTCCTCACCTTCAATGGGCTCTCCAAGAACTACCGGGTGGCGGGCTACCGCTCCGGCTGGATGGCAGTCTGCGGCCCGAAGGCGCACGCCTCCTCGTACATCGAGGGCCTGACGATCCTGGCCAATATGCGCCTGTGCGCCAACATGCCCTCGCAGCACGCGGTCGCCACCGCGCTCGGCGGCCGGCAGTCGATCGAGGACCTGGTGCTGCCGGGCGGGCGGATCCTGGAGCAGCGGGATGTCGCGTACGACCTGCTCACCCAGATCCCGGGCGTGACCTGCGTCAAGCCGAAGGGTGCGCTGTATCTCTTCCCGCGCCTCGACCCCAAGGTCTACAAGGTCAAGGACGACCGGCAGATGGTGCTCGATCTGCTGCGGACCGAGAAAATCATGGTCGTGCACGGTACGGGATTCAACTGGCCGGAGCCCGATCACTTCCGGATCGTGACGCTGCCGGCGGCGAAGGATCTGGCGGACGCGGTGACGCGGATCGGCAGGTTCCTCGACGGTTACAGCCAGCCGTGAGCCGGTCCCGGGCAAAGATTCACGACCCGACTCAACCTTAGACAGAATCTAAGCTAGGATGGTCTCCTGACAGTGAGCAGGAGGCCATCCCCATGTACGAGCCGATCCGCACCAGGTCACTCCCCTCGATGGCCGACGATGCCGAGTACCCGCACCGCAGCCGCGAGGAAGAGCTGGACATCCAGCTCGCCGGACATCTCTCCGCGCTGCTCGCCGTAACCGACGAGCTCGGTCTCGATGCGGCTGCCGAGCGCATCGCGTCCCAGATCTCCCGCCTCCGTGGCGCCCCGCCGGTCCGCCATGCGGGCCGCAGCGGCGCCGACCCGGCCGCCCTGCACCGCCGCGCGCACGCTCTCGCGGGCCGCGCGCTCGTCGTCGCCGCGTCGCGCGCCGACACCGCCGCCGCGATCCTTTCCGCCGAGCGCATGGACGCGCACACCGCCGCGCTGACCGACACCCATCTGGTCGGCGCCCACTGACGGCCCCGGTTCACGGGCCGCGGAGGCGCGTGGGCCGGGTGCCACCAACTGTCCGCAGCCTCCACGACATGCCGGAGCCCTTCCCGCCGCGGCGGGAAGGGCTCCGGCATGTCGCACACCCACGATCCGCGCCCGGCGCGAGCGACGCGCCGAGCAGGATCGGCCCGCGCAGGACCAGGAAGCCGGCCTCGCCCGGGAACCACGGGCCGCCGGGCCGCCACCGGTCACCTGCCGGCGGGGCGGGCCCGGACGTGTATCCGCTCGCCCTGCGCCCCGAACAGGCTGAGGAACTCGACGGGCCGAGGTCCGGCGTTGGCGAAGCCGTGGGGAGTGCGCGTGTCGAATTCGGCTGCCTCGCCCGCGGTGAGGACGATGTCGTCCTCACCCAGGGCCAGCAGCAGTCGGCCGGACAGGACGTAGAGCCAGTCGTAGCCCTCGTGCGTCCGCTGCTCGGGCCGTACGCCCGTCTGCTTTGCGACGGGAAGGATCTGCTTGTAGGCATGCAGGCCGCCGAGGTGGCGGGTCAGTGGCACAAAGGTCTGGCCGTGCCTGGTGAAGGGGCGCGGGTGGACACGGGGGTCGCCGGTGGGTGGCGCGCCCACGAGTTCGTCCAGTTGCACGTTGTGTGCCTTGGCCAGCGGGAGCAGGAGTTCCAGGGTCGGTTTGCGCTTCCCCGACTCCAGTCGCGAGAGGGTGCTGAGCGAGATGCCGGTCGCCTCGCTCAGCTCGGCCAGGGTGGTGCCGCGGTCGCGCCGCAGGGCCCGCAGCCGCGGGCCGACCGCGCTCAGCACGCCGGGAATGTCGTCGTCAGCCATTTCCCCATTTGCCGCTTCGGCAAGAAGGTTTGTCAAGTTGCCTGACGCGGACCGACGATCTCCGGTGAACGGAGGTAAGCGACATGACGAGACAGAACGAGCAGATTCCGGCCGCCGCTTCCACGGACGAGGAGCGGCGCTACGAGGTCGTGGTCGTCGGGGGCGGTGCCGCGGGACTGAGCGGGGCGCTGACCCTGGCGCGGGCGCGGCGCTCGGTACTGGTGGTCGACGCCGGTCAGCCGCGCAACGCCCCGGCGGCCGGAGTCCACACCTATCTGGCGCGCGAAGGCACCCCGCCCGCGGAACTGCTGGCCGCGGGCCGCGCGGAGGTGACCGGGTACGGCGGCGTGATCCGGACGGGCACCGTCGTGGCCGCCGAGCGGTGCACGTCGGGGGGCTTCCGCGTCGTCCTCGACAGCGGCGGCACGGTCCTGGCGGAGCGGCTGCTGGTGACCACCGGCCTGGTCGATGAGCTGCCCGACGTTCCCGGCGTGGCCGAGCGGTGGGGACGGGAGGTGCTGCACTGCCCGTACTGCCACGGCTGGGAGGTATGCGACCAGGCCATCGGCATCCTGGCGACCGGCCCCTTCGCCGTCCACCAGGCACTGCTGTGGCGCCAGTGGAGCAAGGACGTGACCCTCTTTCTGCACACCGCGCCGGAACCGGGCGAGGAGGAGTACGAGCAACTCGCCGCCCGCGACATCGCCGTCGTCGACGGCGAGGTGACCCGCCTGGAGGTGACCGGCGACCGCCTCACCGGTGTGCGGCTGGCCGGCGGCCGGGAGTTCCCCTGCCAGGCTCTCGCGGTCGTCCCGCGCTTCACCGCCCGCACAGCCGTCCTCACCGGCCTCGGACTCGCGGCCGTCGAGCAGGAGATGGGCGGCCATGTCATCGGCAGCTACATCGCCGCCGACCCGACAGGGGCGACCGCGGTGCCCGGAGTGTGGGTGGCCGGCAACGTCACCAGCCTGATCGAGCAGGTTGTCGGTGCCGCCGGTGCGGGCGTGCGCGCCGCCGCGGCGATCAACGCCGACCTGATCGCCGAGGAGACCCGCCGGGCTGTTGCCGCCCGTCGCTCCCCCTTCTCGCCGCAGTTGGAGCGTGACGTGTGCGAGCGCGTGCTCGGCGACCGCCGGCACGGCCTGTGACCCCACGGCCACCACCCTGCCGCGCCCGAAGGGGTCTTCGAGACCCTCGGCTGTGACGTCCGGCTGATCGGGCCCGAAGGGGCAGTTTGCGAGGAGTCCGTGGGAAAGAGTCCGGCCCCCGGAGCCGTGAGGGGGCTCCGGGGGCCGGGGACGCGGCGGACCTGTGTGACCCCACAGGTCAGGGCGGATGTCTGGAGGATCCGCCGCGACGTTTCTTCAGCCGTTCGACTTCGGCTCCGCTCAGCCGAGACGGGCGACCAGCGCGCGGTACTCGTCCCACAGTTCCTTCGGCGTGTGGTCACCGAAGGTGTTGAGGTGCTCGGGGACCAGAGCGGCCTCCTCGCGCCACACCTCCTTGTCGACCTTGAGCAGGAAGTCGAGGTCGGCCTCCGGCAGTTCGAGGCCGTCCGTGTCGAGCGCCTCACGCGTCGGCAGGACGCCGATCGGCGTCTCGACGCCCTCGGCCTTGCCCTGCAGGCGCTCCACGATCCACTTCAGTACGCGGCTGTTCTCGCCGAAGCCCGGCCACACGAACTTGCCCGAGTCGTTCTTGCGGAACCAGTTGACGTAGTAGATCTTCGGCAGCTTGGCGGCGTCGCCCCTGGACGTCGCAGCCTGGCCGACCTTGATCCAGTGGGCCATGTAGTCGCCCATGTTGTAACCGCAGAACGGCAGCATCGCGAACGGGTCGCGGCGCAGCTCGCCGACCTTGCCCTCGGCGGCTGCGGTCTTCTCGGAGGCGACATTCGCACCGAGGAAGACACCGTGGTTCCAGTCGAAGGACTCCGTCACCAGCGGCACGGCGGAGGCGCGGCGGCCGCCGAAGAGGATCGCCGAGATCGGCACACCCTTCGGGTCCTCCCACTCGGGTGCGGCGATCGGGCACTGCGAAGCCGGCACGGTGAAGCGGGCGTTCGGGTGGGCCGCCGGGGTCTCGGACGCCGGGGTCCAGTCGTTGCCCTTCCAGTCCGTGAGGTGCGCCGGCGCCTCCTCGGTCATGCCCTCCCACCAGATGTCGTTGTCATCCGTCAGCGCGACGTTGGTGAAGACGGCGTTGCCCCACAGGGTCTTCATGGCGTTGGCGTTGGTGTGCTCACCGGTGCCGGGCGCGACGCCGAAGAAACCGGCCTCCGGATTGATCGCGTACAGCCGGCCGTCCTCGCCGAAGCGCATCCAGGCGATGTCGTCGCCGATGGTCTCCACGGTCCAGCCGGAGATGGTCGGCTCCAGCATGGCGAGGTTGGTCTTGCCGCACGCGGACGGGAAGGCGGCCGCGACGTACTTTGACGGGCCCTGCGGCGGAGTGAGCTTGAGGATCAGCATGTGCTCGGCGAGCCAGCCCTCGTCGCGCGCCATGACGGACGCGATGCGCAGCGCGTAGCACTTCTTGCCGAGCAGGGCGTTGCCGCCGTAGCCGGAGCCGTACGACCAGATCTCGCGGGTCTCCGGGAAGTGCGAGATGTACTTGGTGGAGTTGCAGGGCCACGGCACATCGGCCTCGCCCTCGGCGAGCGGGGCGCCGAGGGTGTGGACGGCCTTGACGAAGAAGCCGTCGGTGCCGAGCTCGTCCAGCACCGGCCGGCCCATGCGTGTCATCGTCCGCATGGAGACGGCGACGTACGCGGAGTCGGTGATCTCGACGCCGATCGCGGAGAGCGGCGAGCCCAGCGGTCCCATGCAGAACGGCACGACGTACATGGTCCGCCCGCGCATCGAGCCGCGGAAGATGCCCTTCTCGCCGGCGAAGATGTCCTTCATCTCCGCGGGAGCCTTCCAGTGGTTCGTGGGGCCCGCGTCCTCCTCCTTCTCGGAGCAGATGAAGGTGCGGTCCTCGACACGTGCGACATCGCTCGGGTCGGACGCGGCGTAGTACGAGTTCGGGCGCTTGATCGGGTCCAGTTTCTTGAACGTGCCCTTGGCGACGAGCTCCTCGCACAGGCGCTCGTACTCGGCCTCGGACCCGTCACACCAGACGACGCTGTCCGGCTCCGTGAGTGCAACGATCTCGTCGACCCAGGAGACGAGCTCCTGGTGATTGGTGGGGACGGTGCCGGGAGCCGCGATGTCGCGCGCCACGATCGCTCCTAAGTGAGGGGTTTGAAGGTTGTTGCCCCGTGGGGGCTGCGACCCGGATGCTTCGTAGCCCGCTCATCCGGTGCCGACCGCACTCATCTGATGATCGGTGCAGTGTGCCCATATGTCCAGAGGACCTCTCACGTGAGCATCGCCACTCGTCACTCGAAACCTCGAACCAGGAGGTGGGAACCGGGCCGCGAACCCGGAGCGGGCTCGAGCCCAACCGCTGTGAGCCTGGCGGGAAGGGGCCCGTTACCTACGGTTCCGTAGGTAACATCTTCGCCATGACCTCTGCCGCGCCCGAAGTGACCGAGATCGAGCCCACCCCGGTGAAACCGAGGCTGCGCGGCTGGCTGCACGCCGGGATGTTTCCCGCCGTGCTTGTCGCGGGGCTGGTGCTCACGGCACTCGCCGACTCCACCCGCGCCCGGGTGGCCTGCGCGATCTACGTCTTCACAGCGTGCCTGCTCTTCGGCGTCAGCGCGATTTACCACCGCGGCACCTGGGGCCCGCGCGGCGAAGCCGTACTGCGACGGCTCGACCACGCCAATATCTTCCTGATCATCGCGGGCACCTACACCCCGCTGACGATGCTCCTCCTCCCCGATTCCACCGGTCGGACGCTGCTGTGGGCCGTCTGGGTGGCGGCCGTGGCGGGCATAGCGTTCCGGGTCTTCTGGGTCGGCGCCCCGCGCTGGCTCTACACCCCTTGCTACATCGCGATGGGGTGGGCGGCGGTCTTCTTCCTGCCGGACTTCATGCGGGCCGGCGGGATCGCCGTGCTCGTCTGCGTGATTGTCGGCGGACTGCTCTACAGCGCGGGCGGCGTGATCTACGGAATCAAGCGGCCGAACCCGTCACCGAGCTGGTTCGGCTTCCACGAGGTCTTCCACTCCCTCACCCTCGCGGCGTTCGTCGTGCACTACGTGGGCATCTCGATGGTCGCCTACCAGCACTAGTCGCCTGCCGGCACTAGGGGCGTGTCCGAGAAGTAGCGCCGACCGCTCCTCCCCCTCACTCTTACGGCCCTGGCCGTGGCATCGCCGCCACGGCCTTTTTCCTGACATCGACCGTCTTTGGAGAGCTGCTGTCATATGACATCGACTCTTCGGGACCCGCCGCCCCGGTCGGCGCACGACATCGATGCACGACGTCGATGCACGACAATGACGACCATGGCCGCCACCACACGTAACCCCTTGCGCGACTCGTCCGTCGCCCCGGCGCAGCCACAGCTGGGGCTGCGCGAGCGCAAGAAGCTCAAGACGCGGACCGCGATCCGGCAGGCGACCTTCGGTCTCATCGCCCGGCAGGGGTACGAGGCGACCACCGTCGAGCAGATCGCGGCAGCCGCCGAGGTCTCGCCCTCCACGGTCTTCCGCTACTTCCCGACCAAGGAGGACATCGTCCTCACCGACGAGTACGGCCCGGTCATGGAAGCGGCACTGCGGGCCAGACCGGCCGGTGAGGACCCGCTGGAGTCGATCCGGCATGTGATGACGCACGGTCTGCGGACCTTCATCCACGAGGAGCGCGAGGAGGTCGTCCAGCGCACCAGGCTGATGGTCGAAGTCCCTGCGGTGCGGGCCAGGATGACCGAGACCATGGCCAACACCTCGGAACTGCTGGTCCACGCGCTGGCCGACCGAACCGGCCGCGACCGCGACGACCTGGACGTACGGATCTTCACGGCGGCCGTGCTCGGGGCGCTGCGCGAGGTGGTGCTGTACTGGGCCGCGCGCGACCACCAGGACGCGCTGATCGTCCTGGTGGACCGCGCGCTGACCACGGTCAAGGGCGGGCTGACGCTCTAGCCGCCGGCGCTCCGCCCCGAGCCCCGCCCCTCACACCGCCGGGGCTCGTCCGGCCCCGCGCCCGGGATCAACGGCCGGCCCGGTCGCCCTTGCCGCACGCGAGACCGTCCCTGTCCGGGTCGAGCCCCAGGGGATCGTCCTTGCCGTTGACCTTCAAGCGGCCGTAGTCATGCGCCGAAAGCCACTCACACCGCGCCGCCGTCCCCGCCTTCACCGCCCTCGGAAAGACCGTGGGAACACATACTCCGGCCGTGCCGTAGTGCCGGTCGCAGCCCGCGATCTGCGGACTCACCGATATCGAACTCCGCTTCTTCTGAGCCTTCTTGGGCGCCTGTGCCGGCGCGCCCGCGAAATCGTGGACATGCGCGGACGGCGCGTCCGCGGCCGGCGCCGCCGGTCCCCCGAGATGCACCCACTGGGCCACCGACGGAACGCCGTTCGCGTCGACCGCGAAGAGCATGTACCAGCCGGGCGGCGCCAGATTCGGGTTGCTGGTGACATTGAGGTCGATGTTGTTGCCGTCGACCGTCATCGGCAGATCCACGAACCGCTGGTTGGGGTCGGAGGAGTGTGTCACCGCCGCCGGCCGGATCAGCTCCGCCTTGGCGATGGGCCGGTCGACCGTGATCCGCTGCGTGTCCCCGTACGTCCACTGCCCGTCGATCACCGAAGTGATACTCGGCCGCGCGCCCTTGAGCAGATACGGCGGGGTGTAGACCGACACATTGTGGTTGTACGTGCCGTTGCCCGGGTTGTCGCCGACGGACATCACCCGCCCGTCCGGCAGCAGGAAGGACCCGGAGTGATACGTACGCGGGATCGGGTCCGTCGCCAGGCCCTGCTCGTACGTATTGCTCACCGGGTCGAAGAACGACGCCTCGTACACCGGATCGGCCCGGTCGTGCAGACCGCCCCCCGTCTCCAGCACCTTTCCGTCCGGGAGCAGCACGGCGGAGACGAACATCTTGCCCTCGGCGCCCGACTGCGGACGCTTGCCCTGCCCCTGGTCGACCTGGCCCTGCGGCAGCAACGGACCGTTGGTATACACCGGGTTGGGGCTCTTCAGATCGATGATGTCGGTCAGACGGTTGGCCGCCGGGTTGGTCTCGTTGTTGCCACCGCCCATCGTCAGGACGCGCTGGTCCTGGGCCGGCGGCAGTAGCACGCTCGCCGACTCGTCGCGCTGGTCCTTGTTCTGCAGACCGGGCACATCGGTGATCGTGTTGGCGGTGTAGTCGTAGATCGAGGCACCGGAGCCCTGCGTTCCGTTGCCGAAGACATGGCTGCCGGAGTAGAAGAGCCGGCCGTCCTGCATCAGGATCATCGACGGATACAGACCCCAGTACGACCATGTCTGGTTGACCTCGTTCATCGGCAGCCACCTGTTCTGCGCCGCCGAGAACTTCTCGGCCGTCACATTGCCGGTGGAGTCCTCCTTCAGACCGCCGAAGGAGATGACATCGCCATTGCCGAGGACCGTCGCCGACGGATACCAGTGCCCGCCGTTCATGTCGTTCGTCCTGGTGTACATCTCGGTCGCCGGGTCGAAGATGTACGAGTCCTTCAGCCCCTGGTAGCCGATCCTGCCGTCGGCCGACGGATAGCCCTTGTTGCCGCTCATCACCAGGACCTTGCCGTCCTGCAGCTGCACATGCCCGGAACAGAACATGTCCACCGGCGTGGGGATGGTCCTGAAGGTACCGTACGCCGGGTCGTAGACGGCCGAGGTGAAGGTGCCCGCCTCGAACTGCGCCTGGTCGTTCCCGGAGCCGGCGATGACCAGCACCTTGCCGTTGCGCAGGACCACGGAGTGCATGGACCGCACCGGGTTCTGCACCGGCAGGACCTCCCAGCGGCCCATGGCGCACTCCTGAGGTGTCGCCGTGCACTGGGGCTCCGGAGCGGGCGCTGTCACTTCCTCCATGACGTAGTCGTCGGTGGTGACCGAGCCGGTGCCGTAGACCGACACACCCCAGGTGATCTGGTCGGTATGCGGCGGCACGGCGGGCGTGCGGACCTCGGCGCGCTCGTAACCGCCGCTCATCGGGAGGGCCTTGAGGTCCGTCCAGTACTGCCAGCCGAGTGTCGTGTCGTGGCGGAAGAGGGTGACGGACGTGTCGGGAGTGGTGCTCTTGTACCAGAGCGAGAGGTCGTACTGGCTCTCCGGCTTCACCTTGGGCGCACACGTCACGTTCTCGGTGATCATCGCCTTGCGGTCGCCGTCCACGCGGCGGCTCAGCGACACCTTCATCGCCTTGCTGCCGGAGTGCGCGTCGGCCACGGTCTCGAAGGTGAAGTCGTTGTCGCCCCAGCCGGACTTCTCCCAGCAGGCGGGCATGTCCGCCGTACCGGCCGGACCGGCCGCCTCGAAACCGGGGTTGGTTATCAGGTTGGCTCCGGCGGAGGCGGGCTGCGGAGCGGATATCAGCAGCGCGGCGGTCATTGTGCCGACGCCCAGCAGTGCGGCCGGGCGCCGGCGCCCTCTCCGGATCGTTGAAAGCATGGGCAGATCCCTTTCTGTGCTGTCCCCAGCCGGACGGGCGTGCAGGAAGCCCCGTCCGGCGGTCAAGGACGGACTACTGGGGCCGGGTGGTCCCGACACGGCCCTTGCGCGGCAGGTACACCAGCGCCTCCGTAGCCGCGAACCGCAGGACGAACGTGGTCAGCAGCGCCAGAGTGGTCGCGGGCAGCACGGCCATCTCGAGGCGGCCCACGAACAGCGCGATCAGCGGAATGCGCAACAGCAGATCGGCGTTGGCGAGCAGCGCGAAGCGTCCCGCCCGGTCCGCCCAGTGCCGGTGCCCGCGCCGGTCCCGGAACAACAGCACCTCGATGAGGAGGAAGTTCCACCCGACGCCGAACTGGTTGGCCACGATCTCGGCCGGCAGATAGTGCATTCCGGCGGCCGTCAGCAGATGCAGCCCGAGCAGATTCGGTACGAAGCCGGTGAGCCCGATCAGCCCGAAAGCCAGCATCCGCGCCGCCGGAGCGGCCGTACGCAGCGCAACGAGATGCCCGAGGAACCGCAGCCCCTCCTTCGCGGTCGACTTGGACTCGCCGGCGAATCTGTCCTGGAAGACGAACGGCACCTCCGCGACCTTCTCGGGACGGCACCGTACGGCCAGCTCCAGCAGGATCTTGTAGCCGAGCGGCTTCAGCACATCGGCTGTCACCACATGGCGGCGGATCGCGAAGAAGCCGCTCATCGGGTCGCTGATACCGCGCAGCCGGCCCGGGAAGAGCCCCTTGGCCAGCCAGGTCGCACCGCGCGAAACGGCGATGCGATAGCCGCCGGCGAGGCCCGCGCGGCTGCCGCCTCGGATATAGCGGCTGGCGACGACGAGATCGGCGCCCGACCGCTCGCCCGCCGCCACCAGTTCGGGCACCAGCGCGGGCGGATGCTGGAGGTCGGCGTCCATGACCACGATCCAGTCGGAGCCCGCGGACTTGATGCCCTCGACGACGGCGCCGCCGAGCCCGCCGACCGGCGTTTCGCGGTGCAGCAGGGTGACGGGAAACGGACAGTCCTGCGCGGCGCTGCGGATCACGTCCGGGGTGTCGTCCGTGGAGTCGTCGACGAAGACGACCTCGCAGGGCAGCCGGGACGGCACCGAATCGGTGAGCCGGCGAAGCAACTCCCGTACATTTCCCGATTCGTTGAAGGTGGGGATGATGATGGTGACGGCACCGGGCTCGGCGAGCTGGGCGCCGCTGAGTTCCGGATCGCCGAGCTCCTCCGCGCCTGTACGGGGTGTGGTCATCGGGCGCCTCCAGCGATACGGCGGATCTCGATCCGGTCCTCGCCGTCGCCGAAGACGGCGACCGGCTTCGAATGCTCCAGTGCCGCCTTGACGTTGGGCAGATCGACGGCGTCACGTCGGACGGTCGGCGACGACACGACATAGTCGAGGTCCCGCCAGCCACGCGGCATCGTCTTCGTCACCGCCGGGTCGAGGTCGGCCTTGTAGAACCAGATGGCGCCGGTGCCGGGCTCGAAACCGTCGTGCACCAGGTCCAGCCAGAGCGCGTCGTCGACCAGGACCCGGGCCGACGACGGGTCGGGCATCTCGTCCTGGAGCCAGGAAGCGGCGGCCCGGTAGGGGCCGTTGGCGTCGACGGTCAGGGCGGCGCGGTTGCCGTCGTACCAGCGCGGCACGACGTAGGCGGCCGCGGCCACCGCGAGGATCCCGGCGACGGCCCAGCGGATGCCGGTCCCCAGCCGCGGGCGCTGCGCCGGGGCTTCGCCCCGGACCCGTCCCGCTGCACCCTGGTGGTCCCCCCACCTCAGCCGCCAAAGAGGCCGGAAATCCCGCCGCAGCACCGCGTGCGCGACGCTCGCCGTGCCGCCCGCGAGGACCAGCGCCAGGAACGGCAGCGCCTGGATGACGTACATCGCCGGCAGATAGCCGGAGGGGCGCATCGCGACCAGGGCGAGGATCGCCACCACCAGCGAAGGTCCGGCGAGCGCCCGTGCGGTGACCGACCAGCGCAGCGTGACCAGCAGCAACGCCGCGCCCGCGAGACCGCCGAGCGGCAGTACCCGGTCGTAGTAGAGCCAGGACCGGAAGACGCCGTGCGAACCGGAGCCCGGGTCGAAGATCGATCCGGAACCCTCGCGGCCCATCTGGTACGTGATCCCGTCGATCAGCGACACATGGCCGGGTCCCGGGAACAGCTCATTGTTGAGCAGCGCGAAAAGTGGATACGACAGACCTATCAGCGCGCAGGCCGTTATCGCTCCGGTCACCGCGTACTTACGGGTGTCGCGATGACTGTGCCGCCACATCGTCACCAGCAGCGCCGGCAGCACCACCAGCATCGTTTCCTTGGTGAGTACGGAGGTCGCTGCGGCGAGACCGGCGGCGAAGTGGTGCCACAGATGGCGGCTCGGGGACGCGGCCAGGCAGAACGCCAGCAGCATCCACATCACCGCGATGTTGTCCAGGAAGATCTCACGCTGCAGGACCACGGAGAGGGGGGAAAGGCCGAAGAGGAGCATGGCCAGGCCGGCCGCCCAGCGCGGCAGGAACAGCCTGCGCGCCAGTACATAGAGGAGCACCGCGCACGCCGCGCTGACCAGCAGCATCGCGAAGCGCATCGACGCCACGGTCATCGTCTCGGGCGCGATGAGCGACGGCAGCCAGGTGAGGAACGCGATCTGGATCCAGCCGAGCGGCGGATGGTCGTACCAGTACGTGTAGTGCGCGAGCCCGTCGCCCTGCTGCACCGCCCAGGCCTGTGCGAGATAGGTGCCCTCGTCGTCGCTGAGGGTCGGGAAGTGCGTGATGTTCCAGCCCTGGACGAGCAGTATCGCCGCCAACAGCGCCGCGCAGAGCAGCAGATCGGGGCGCGAGCTGCGGAACCGTATGACGGGCCGTATGTGGACGGGCGCCTCCGGCCGGGACTCCTCGACGGCGGACGAGGCAGCGGCAGGCGGGACGGCGGCTGTGTCGGGCGCCGGCGGAAGTGTGGTGGTCACCGGTGGACGTCCTCTCGGGTCTCGGTGAGATGAGCGCCGACATGACTGGTCAGCTCCCACTCGTTACGGCCGCGCTGCTCCCGCCAGACGGCGCGCACCGCGGCGCCCGCCAGCAGTACCTGGTAGAAGGGGCCGCCGACGATGAGCTTGAGGTAGTGGCCGGTGCGGACGCGCAGTCCGTACTGCTTCCCGAAGTCGTGCAGCCCGACGATCTCGAAGACAAAGGTGACCATCGCCGTGATCAGCGGCAGGAAGGTCACGATGGCGATCCCGACGGGGACGTCGAGAAAGAGTGCGACAGCGGCGTTGACCGGGATGATCACGCCGGAGAACGCCTGCAGGAACGGCGTCATCAGGGTGTAGCGGGCGAGCATCCGTTGCCCGCGCCCCGGCAGCTGCTTCCAGTCCTTCTTCCGGTAGACCTGCAGAAAGCCCTGGTTCCACCGGGTGCGCTGCTTGAGCAGACTCATCAGGGTGCCGGGGGTCTCCTCGCGGGTGACCATGTCGCTGTCGTACGCGACGACGACCTTCTTGCCGACGGAGGAGAGGCGTACGCCCAGGTCGCAGTCCTCGGCAAGGCAGTTCGGGTCCCAGCCGTCCGCCTCGCGCAGCACCTTCGTACGGACGAAGACGGTGTTGCCGCCGAGCGGGATGAAACCTTTCTGCGCGTGCAGATGGAGACGGGAGCGGAACCAGAAGAAGTACTCGAGGCAGTTGCGCAGGCTGTACCAGCTGGAGTGGAAATTGATCAGCTGTACGCCGCCCTGGACGACATCCGCACCCGTGGAGGTGAAGGCGTGGTCGACATGGGCCAGCAGCTCGGGGTGCACCTGGTCCTCGGCGTCGAAGACGCCCACGATGTCGCCTCGGCAGTGCGGCAGCGCGGTGTTGAGGGCCTTGGGCTTGTTCTTCACCTCATGGGTGTCGGTGATCACGCGCACCCGGACGGGGTCACGGGCCGCGGAACGCTCCGCGACCGCGGCGGTCTCCGGATCGTCATGCCCGACGATCACGATGATCTCGAAGTTGGAGTGGCTGGATTCCAGCAGCCGCTCGATCGTGTGGTCCAGCACCGCCTGCTCGTGCCGCGCCGGCAGCAGCAGGGAGAAAGAGAGTCCGACACCGCCGTCGGGCCGGTCGAACCGAGTCGCCGCAAGCGTCTCGGGCGTCCGCCAGGCATGCATCTGCCACCACAGCGTGAACGCCGCCATCCAGAAAAGCGCCACGGAAATGGCAGCAATGAACACCGATATGAGCACCGAAAGGTCCCCCCTTGGACCTGCGCCCCGGCAGCAGGACCCCCCTGGCCGGCGACACACCTGTTGCAGACCCGGCGCGGCACTCCCCAGTGCACACGCCCGGCAACTCCTCGCGCCGAGGACCCTATTGGCGGAAAGTTAAGGTCCGGTGTTCGGCCGATAAAAACTGGCGTTCCACCGTCAATGGGCGAGTTTTCGGCCAAGCGCGGACGCGTCCACGACAGGGGCGTCACAGGTGAAGTTCCGGCAGACGTAGGCCGCCGGGCGGCCGCCCACCAACGGCCTGTCCCTGAGCAACGGGAACTCCTCGCTGTCCGCCTCCCCCACCGCGATCACCGCACCCGGCGCCGGCGCCAGCAGCGCCGTACGGTGCAACTCCTGTGTCGCCGGGTCGTCCTGAGGTCCGACGACAGCCACCTCACGCGGCCCGTCCAGCAGGGCCTCGGCGACCGCGAGCCCCCAGCCGATGAACCGCGGAGCACGCGGAGCGAGCGCCTTCACCACACCCAACGCGCCCTCGGCCGCCGTGCGATGGGCCTCCGAGCCGGTGTGCGCGGCATAGGACAACAGGGCCCCGGCGGCTGCCGTCCAGCCGGACGGGGTCGCACTGTCCGTCGGATCCTGCGGCCGGCGGATCAGCTGCTCCGCGTCATGCGCGGTGTCGTACAAAGCCCCGGCCTCGCCCACGAACTGGTCGACGACAATGTCCAGAAGGAACCCCGCGAAATCCAGCCACACCCCTTCGCCGCTCACCGCCGCCAGCGTCAGGAAGCCCTCCGCGACATCCGCGTAGTCCTCCAGCACCCCTGCGTTGGCGCCGACTTGACCGTCCTTGGACGTACGGGACAGCCGCGCGCCGCTGTCCATGTGCAGTCGCACCAGCAGATCGGCCGCCTCGGTCGCCCGCTCGACGAGATCCGGCCGCTCGAAATACGCCCCGACCTCCGCCAGCGCGGCGATCGCCAGCCCGTTCCACGCGGCGACCACCTTGTCGTCCCGCCCGGGCCTCGCCCGCTCCGCCCGCGCCGCGAGCAGCCGCTCCCTGATCCCCCCATCCGCTTCACCGTCCGGGAGCCGAAGGACCGAGGCACCCTCCTCGAAGGTCCCCTCCTCCGTCACCCCGAAGAACTCGGCGGCCCGCCGGCCGTCCTCGTCCCCGAGCACCTCGCACAGCTGCTGCGGCGTCCACGCGTAGAACGCGCCCTCGACATGCCTGCCCGTACCGTCGTCGCTGTCGGCGTCCAGCGCGGAGGCGAACCCGCCTTCGGCCGTACGCAGCTCCCGCACCATGAAGTCCGCGGTCTCCAGCGCCACCCGCCGGGCCAGGTCCGACCCCGTGGCCCGCCACAGATGCGCGTACACCCGGCACAGCAGCGCGTTGTCGTAGAGCATCTTCTCGAAATGGGGCACCAAAGGTCCACCAGCCCTCGGTGTGAGAACGTACCGGTGGAACCCGCCTCCCACCTGGTCGTACAGGCTCGAACGGGCCATCGCGCCGCACAGCCCTTCCGCCATCTCCAGCGCCGCCACGGAACCGGCCCGCGCGTGGTGGCGCAACAGAAACTCGATCACCATCGACGGCGGGAATTTGGTGTCTCCCTTGAACCAGCCGCTCGCGGGGTCGATGTCCCGAGTCAACTGGAGGAGCGCAAGGGCCTGGGTCTCCTCGGTGGGCATCCCGGCATCCCCGGTGCTCAGCTCCCGCCCGGCAAGGTCCCGAGTGATCTTCCCCGCGACTTCCCCCACCTCGTCCCGGCGGCTCGTCCAGGCGTTGTGCACGCCTTCGAGTACCTGGCGGAAGGACGGCATGCCATGGCGGGCCTCGGGCGGGAAGTAGGTGCCGAAGTAGAAGGGTTCCCCGTCCGGCGTCATGAACACGGACATGGGCCAGCCGCCCTGTCCGGTGGCGGCTTGCACGGCCTCCATGTAGACGGCGTCCACGTCGGGGCGCTCCTCGCGGTCCACCTTGACGGACACGAAGTGCTCGTTCATGTACGCAGCGGTGTCGTCGTCCTCGAAGGACTCGTGCGCCATGACGTGACACCAGTGGCAGGCGCTGTAGCCGACGCTCAAGAACACGGGGACATCGCGCCGCCGGGCTTCTTCGAACGCGTCGGTCTCCCATGGCCACCAGTCAACGGGGTTGTCCGCGTGCTGGAGGAGGTACGGGGACGTGGCCTGCGCGAGTCGGTTGGGCATATGCCCATCCTTGCGCACCCGCCTCCGCCCCGCCCATGCGCCACAGGAGCGGCACACAAACGGGGCGGAGGAGTGCCGGCTCAGTGCTCGCGCGGCCGGACCTGCTGACGAGTGGCGGCACTGCGCCACCACCACAGCCCACGGCAGGCGGGCAGGGAGAGCCCGAAGAACGCCCCGCATCGCGCGCACCACGGCAACCCGTTCTCCGGGTCCGTGGGGCACTCGGCATCACACCGGGGGCACTTCGGCACGGGACCTACTCTCAGGCGATCACGTCGTACTCTCCGGCCTTCACAGCGGCCGTCAGGTCCGCCCACTGTGCCGCCGTCATCGTGACGATGACGACTACGACCCGCTCGTGGCCTTCTTTCCCCTAAGGACGCGCGTTGGCTCACCGGGGACGCCATCCCCGTCTCCGGTGGCATGGGCTGACGCCACGCGGTCTTCGCCGCTGCCCCGGAACCAGCCGGAGTCGTTGCTCAAGGTCAGCGAGGCGTGAGGAGGCAGAACTCGTTGCCTTCCGGGTCGGCCAGGACCGTCCAGGAGATTGCGGACTGATCGATATCAGGGTTGGTGGCGCCCAGGGCGCGCAGTCGGGCTGCCTCTGCGGCCAGGTCGTCACCGGGGTAGGGGCAAACGTCGAGGTGGACGCGGTTCCACACGCTCTTGGTGTCGGGGGTGCGGACGAACTCCAGGTAGGGGCCGACGCCTTTGGCGGAGCGCATGGTCGCGTGGTCGTCGGTGACCTCGTGCAGCGTCCAGTCCATCGCCTCGCCCCAGAACCGGGCCATCCCTCGTGGGTCAGTGCAGTCGACCACCACCGCGGCGATCGGCCCGGTGTCCTGGTAGATCGGACGGGGCTCCAGGACGCAGAACTCGTTGCCTTCTGGGTCGGCCATGACCGTCCAGGGGACGTCGCCCTGCCCCACGTCGGCGAGCGTCGCGCCGAGATCCTTCAAGCGCGCGACCAACTCCGCTTGATGGGCAGTCGAGGTGGTGGCCAGATCAAGGTGCACGCGGTTCTTGACCGTTTTGGGTTCCGGGCGGGCGACGATGTCGATGCAGACGGCCACGGGGTCGGGGTAGGCGAAGCCCACGGGTTCGAGGTTGGTCACGCCGGGTCCCTCGCTGTCGACACCCCAACCGAGTGCCTCCGCCCAGAACCGGCCGAGCGCGGAGTCGTCCTGGGCCTTCATGTTGATCTGCACAAGTCGTGTTGCCATGCCGCAGATCCTAGAAGCTCCGCCAGCCCAGGCCGCCGCGATCAGACATGTGCTCGACCAGGTGTTGACTGTGGTCGTGCTTGCCGAGACTTCCGACCGGGGCGAGTCCTTGTAAACGATTGCAAGCCCCGACGCCGACGCCACTGACCGATCGAGGCCCCTGCGTACTCCGATACGGGCGCCATTGCTCGTCCCTGTCCTCTTCGGCACTCCACCCGACATTCACAAGAACGGGCGAGATCCCCTCAGGAACCCCCGTGCCACCGGGGCCGCCACGGGGAAGCCTCAACGCGGAAGCAGCCGGGGCCACTTGATCGTCGGACTCTCTCGCGCTGACGCGCCGCAGGCAGGACACTTGTCGACGGAACAGAAGTGGAACGGAAACCGGGGCTCTCGGAGGGGGACGCACATGCGGGACAGCCATCGGGCGGAAGCCGAGCGGCTGTTGGTACGCGCCGTCGAGGAAGAGGTACGGCGTTCGGGCGGGCGATCGGACTCGAGTGTGCTGCTGGCACGGGGTCGGGCCGCCCTGGACAGCATGGCGGCGAACGCGGGCGAGGAGTACGCCGCGTACGAGAAGGCGCTGGCGGAGGCTGAGGCCGGGCAGCAGCCTCTGGCCGAGCGCTTCAGCGGGGGAAACATCTCGACTCCCGTGCTGGTGACAGTCGTTGCGGCGGCTGCCGCGATCGGTGCGGACATCGCGCTGGGTACGGCGACGGCCACCGCGCTCGGTGCCGGGGCCGTGGTCGCGGTCGCCGGGGCCGCGGCCACCGTCGCCAAGGTGACGGCTGCGCACTGGCCGGCCGCGCACCGCAGAGCCGGGGCGCTGAGCCAGCCGGGCGGTGCCGAGCAGCTGCGGCTGCAGTGGCTGACGGCGCTGGAGGTGCGGGGCATTCGCCCGTTCCTGGATCAGCAGCGGATGCTGGCCTCCTCCACCCGCACGGCGAAGAAGGCGCCCGCGGTGCCGCAGCTGCGCGGTACGGACCGGAGTGCGGCGGCGCGCCAGCGGTCGGTGCTGGAGCAGTCGTTCGGTCATCTGCCGGAAGCGGAGGGTCCGTTCGCGGGCCGCCGGGAGGAGATGTCGCAGATCGCGCAGTGGGTGCATGCGGCCCGTGCTTCGACGGAGACCAAACCGACGGTCGTGGTGCTGTACGGCGCGGCGGGCGCGGGGCGTACGACGCTCGCCGTGCGGGCCTCGCATCATCTGAAGGACCAGTTCCGCGGTGCGTGCATCGTCGATCTGCGTGGTGACGGCGAGCAACCGCTGTCGACGCGCGATGCGCTGCTGCATCTGCTGAACCGGCTGGGCGCGCCGCGCGAGCAGCTGCTGTTCCGGGAGCGGTCGTCGGCGGAGCAGCAGGTGCGGCGGCTGAGCGAGCTGTACCACCAGCATCTGACGGGTCTGCCGGTGACGGTGGTGCTGGACGATGCGAGCGATGCGGCGCAGGTGCGGACGCTGGTGCCGGAGCGTTCGGACAGTCTGGTGCTGGTGACGGCACGCAGGCGGCTCGAGCTGCCGGACGACATTCCGGCGTGGGTGCATCAGCTGCCGGTGGAGGCGCTGGACGCGGCGGGTGCGGAGGAGCTGCTGCGGGCGTCGGCGGAGGATCCTTCGACGGGTCCGTACGACGCCCAATCGGGCGACAAGGTACGGGAGTTGTGCGGCGGGCTGCCGCTGGCGCTGCGTATCGCGGGTTCGTCGCTCGGCGCGCGCACCGCTCATCAGCTGGCGACGGATCTTGGTGCGTACGGTCCGGTGGATCCGGTCGAGCGGGCGATGTGGCTGCGCTACGCCGACCAGCCCGAGCAGGCGCGCAGGCTGCTGCGCCGGCTCGCGCTGGCCGGGCGGGCGTCGCTGGGCGTCGCCGCGGCGGCGGCGCTGCTGGCCACGGACGAGCAGGAGTCGCAGCGGCTGCTGTCGGGGCTGGCCGGTGCGGGCCTGATAGATCATGTGCGGGCCAGTCGTTACCGGCTGCACGATGTCGTCCGGTCCTTCGCGCGGGCCAGGCTGCTGGACGAGGAGGAGGCGGCAGAGCGTACGGCGGCTCAGGAGCGGCTGATCCAGAACTACGCGGATCTGGCGGGCGCGGTGATCCGGATGGTGGACGGCAAGATGTCCACGCGTGCGGGCCAGTTCGGGGCGCACGGTTTCTCCTCGCTGGACGCGGCGCTGCGCTGGCTGGACGACGAGTCGAGCTTCATCACCTCGGCGCTGCGGCATGCCGAGGGGGTGAACCAACAGGCTGTGCTCAATCTGCTGGGCGCGCTCTGCGACTACTGCCTGTTGCGCGGCGACCTGTACCGGCTCGGGGAGATCAGCGAGCTGTCACAGGCTGTCGACCAGGGACTGCTGGAGCGTTCCGTACGGTGGCGTACCGGCATCGCGGCCCGCCAGCTCGGCGAGCTCGACAAGGCGCGTACGACGCTGTCCTCGGTCGTCGGCCTCTACCGCGAGGCGCAGAACGATTCGGGCACGGCGCTCGCGCTCTGTTCCCTCGGCATCACGCTGCACCATCAGGGCAATCTGACCGAGGCCGCGGCGAAGCTCAACGAGGCGATCGAGCTGCAGTCCTCGGACGAGCAGGCCGAGGACCGGGCGTGGTCGCTGCACGCACTGGCCGCGGTGGAACGCGACCGGGCCAATCTCAGCCAGGCGCTGGATCTGCTGGCGACGGCGTTGCGGCTGCACCGGGAGGGCGAGTCGCTGCACGGCGAGGCGTGGACGCACTTCCAGCTGGGTCAGGTGTGTCTGCGGATGGGCGATGTGCCGCGCGCGGAGGAGGAGTTGCGTACGGCGCTGGATTCCTACGGCCGTACCCACGACGGCCGCGGCGAGGCCTGGGCGCTGACCCAGCTGGCGCGTGCCCGGCTGGTGGACGGCGATCCGGCCCCGGCGGTGGACCAGCTGCGCCAGGCGCTGTCGCGCCACCGGGACAACGAGGACGCACGCGGTGAGGCGTGGACGCTGTACTACCTGGGCCAGGCGCTGGAGGAACGTGGCGACCGCGATCAGGCGGTACGGGAACTGGAGCGGGCGCGCACGATGTTCTCGCGGATGCGCGATGTGTACGGCCTGGCCTGTGCCCGCCACCACTCGGGCCGGGTGACGAGGGACCAGCGCGCGGCCCAGACCGGGAATCTGCGCAATTCCGGCTTCGCCCGCCAGCTTCTGGTGGACGCCCGTGCGGACTTCCACCGCATCGGTGTCGCGCACGGGGAGGCATGGACCGCTCTGGAGCTGGCGCTGATCGACGGCGGCAACAACCGTCCGGCTCAGGCGCTGGCGCTGTGCGACGAGGCGGCGGCGCTGTTCACCTCGTACGAGGACCATCGCGGCGCGGACTGGGCGCGCTTCCTGCGCTGCACGCTGCTGCCGTTCGCCTCACCGGGCGGTATCGAGGTCGGCACGGTGGTGGCCCAGGAGGAGCTGGCCGAGCTGACGGGGACGACGCACCCGTCGCGCGACGGCAAGCTGGAGGACTGCGCGGAGGCTCTGGCGGTGATGCTGGAGCGGGGCGTGCACCTGGAGGACGGCTGGCAGGCCTGGCATCTGGGGATGGTGCCGAACCGGCATGCGCGGGAGGTGATGGGCGTACCGGTGACTGCGGCGAAGTAGGCAGGGGCGGCCCTTGGTGGAGCGGGGCCTTTCGCGGGCGGGGCCCTCACCGGGCACTGCCCCCGAACCCCCCGCTCCTCAACCGCCCGAGGGCGTACCGGGGTCCAGGGGCCTGGCCCATGGTTTCGGGAAGGGGCGGGGGCAAAGCCCGCCGCGGGCACCCCGCCCGGTCACGCCGCGGCAGCGCCCGAATTGCCCTTGCCGCCCGTGGGGGCGTCCGCCTTCGGGTCCGGGGCCTCCTCGAAGTCGACCTTGCCCATGTGGCGGTTCATCGACTTCATCAGCAGCCATACGCCCACGGCCAGCGCCGCGAAGACGATGAAGCCGAGGACGCCCGGGGTGACCTTGTTGTCGTCGACCTCCTTGGCGAGAGGGACGAGATGCGTCAGTGCGAGGTTTGCGCTTGCGCTCATATCAGGCATTGTCGCCGATGCCCGCGAAGAGGTCGTCCTCGGGGAGGGAGGTATCGACCAGGGACTTGGCGAGCTCGTACTCCTCCGTGGGCCAGACCTTCTTCTGGATGTCCATCGGAACGCGGAACCAGCCGCCGTCCGGGTCGATCTGCGTCGCGTGCGCGATCAGCGCCTTGTCGCGGATCTCGAAGAAGTCGGCACACGGGACGTAGGTGGTCAGCGTGCGCTCGGCGCGCTGGAACTCCTTCCAGCGCTCCAGCCACTCGCCGTACGGGGACTCCATACCGCGCTCGAGCAGCGCCTCGTGCAGCGCGACCGTACGGGGACGGTTGAAGCCCTGGTTGTAGTAGAGCTTCTGCGGCTGCCAGACCGGGCCGAACTCGGACTCCGGGAACTTCTCGGCGTCGCCGGCTCCGTCGAAGGCCACCATCGAGATCTTGTGGGTCATGATGTGGTCGGGGTGCGGGTATCCGCCGTTCTCGTCGTACGTCGTGACGACATGCGGGCGGAAGGTGCGGATGGACTTCACCAGGCGGCCGGCGGCCGCCTCCACGTCCTCCAGGGCGAAGCAGCCCTCGGGAAGCGGCGGCAGCGGGTCGCCCTCCGGCAGGCCGGAGTCGACGAAGCCGAGCCACTCCTGGCTCACGCCGAGGATCTCCCGCGCCTCGTCCATCTCCTTCTTGCGCACTTCGTGGATGTTCTCCTCGATGTACGCGTCGCCCTGGAGCTTGGGATTGAGGATGGAGCCGCGCTCGCCTCCCGTGCAGGTCACGACCAGCACGTCCACCCCCTCGGACACGTACTTGGCCATCGTGGCCGCGCCCTTGCTCGACTCGTCGTCGGGGTGGGCGTGAACGGCCATCAGTCGCAGCTGCTCAGTCAAGACTCGATCCTCAGTGATTCGTCGCGAAATACTGGTGCCGTCCCGCAGGGACGTCGCTGTGGGGCGGCGGTCGGGTGGCGGGCAAGAGACTTCTATAGTGACCGAATCGGGGGCCGGAAAATTCCGGCCGCCCGCCCCGGAAGGAATGATCATGGCTGCGGTGCGCGAACAGCTCCCCGAGGGCCGCTACGGCCGCCCGGCGGACGAGCGCGCCGACCGCAAGCTCAAGATCGTGGGCGCGGTCCTCGGGGTCGCGCTGCTCGGGATGATCGGCTGGTTCGGTTACGACTACATCGCCGGCCAGAAGATCAGCGCCGAGGTGATCAAGTTCGATGTCACCTCCGACTCCGAGGTCCAGGTGCACCTGGAGGTGCGCAAGGACAAAGACGCCACAGGCACCTGTACGCTGCGCTCCCGCGCGAAGGACGGCAACGAGGTCGGGCGGCTGGACGTCGCCGTGGACCAGCGGGACCTGAAGCGGATCGACCAGGTCGTCAAGGTGCGGACAACGGCGCGCGCCACCAGCGCCGAGCTGGTGGAGTGCACCGCCCGCTGACCGGCCCCCGGCCCGGCTCGCTGTCGGCGGGTCTCGTCGCTGACCTGCGTTGATGTAATTCTGATGGCATTCGTCCTCCCCCTTCCGCCACGAAATTGTTAGGCTCGTGGTTTCGCCCACCCGGGGAGGCACATCCTTTGGGTAGGGCGATGCTTTGTATTCCCAGTACCTACGAGGAGCACCTGTGACCCAGACCAGCGAAAACGTCACCTGGCTCACCCAGGAGGCGTACAACCAGCTGAAGGCCGAGCTGGAGTACCTGTCTGGTCCTGCGCGCACGGAGATCGCCACCAAGATCGCCGCTGCGCGTGAGGAGGGCGACCTGCGCGAGAACGGCGGGTACCACGCGGCCAAGGAGGAGCAGGGCAAGCAGGAGCTCCGGGTGCGCCAGCTGACCCAGCTCCTGGAGCACGCGAAGGTCGGCGAGGCGCCTGCCGTCGCGGACGGCGTGGTCGCGCCCGGCACGGTCGTGACGATCGCCTTCGACGGCGACGAGAACGACACGACGACCTTCCTGCTCGCCTCGCGCGAGTACGCGAGCGACAACATCGAGACGTACTCACCGCAGTCCCCGCTCGGGTCCGGCGTGAACGGCAAGAAGGTCGGCGAGAACGCGGAGTACGAGCTGCCCAACGGCAAGACGGCCTCGGTGAAGATCCTCGAGGCCAAGCCGTACACGGGCTGAAACAGGAGGAACAACGGAGGGGCCGGGCCGCCGCATGCGGTCGGGCCCCTCCGTCGTTCCGGCACCTTCCGGTGCTTCAGCACCTTCCGGCGTTTCATCACCTTCCGGCGTTTCATCACCTGGTGTCAGCGTCCGGCCTCAGGCGGTCGCCGAGCGGTACTTGCGCACCGACAGCGTCCGGAAGACCACGATGATCAGGACCGACCAGAGCATCGAGGCCAGCACCGGGTGTGCCATCGGCCAGGCGTCGGACGGCGAGGCGCCCGGGTTGCCGAACAGCTCACGGCAGGCCTGGACCGTGGCGCTGAAGGGATTCCACTCGGCGACGGGCTGCAGCCAGCCGGGCAGATTGCTGGACTGCACGAACGCGTTCGAGATGAACGTGACCGGGAAGAGCCAGATCAGACCGCCGGAGGTGGCCGCCTCGGGCGTCCGGACCGAGAGTCCGATCAGTGCGCCGATCCAGGAGAAGGCGTAACCCAGCAGAAGCAGCAGCGCGAACGCGCCGAGCGCCTTGGGAATGCCCTCGTGGATCCGCCAGCCGACCAGCAGAGCGACGATCGCGAGGACGACGACGGTCAGCGCGGTCTGGACGAGGTCCGCGAGCGTACGGCCGGTGAGGACCGCTCCACGGGCCATCGGCAGCGAGCGGAACCGGTCGATGAGGCCCTTGTGCATATCGTCGGCGATGCCCGCACCCGCGCCCGCCGTGGCGAACGTCACAGTCTGGGCGAAGATGCCGGCCATCAGGAACTCACGGTAGACGCCGGGGTCCGTGGTGCCGCCGACGTTCATGGAGCCGCCGAAAACATAGCTGAACAGCACCACGAACATGATCGGCTGGATCATCCCGAAGATGATCATCTCCGGGATCCGGGTCATCCGGATCAGATTGCGCCTGGCGACGACGAGTGAGTCGTTGACGGACTGGACGACGCCGCCGCGTGGTCTCGGTGCCGTCGGCTTCAGCGTTTCCGCAGTGGTGGTCACTTCGCGCTCTCCTTCCGGGTCTTCTTGCCCTTGGCCGCCACGGCGTCCTCGGGTTCGCCGTTCTCTTCGTCCTGGAGCTCGGCGGCATGGCCGGTGAGCGAGATGAAGACGTCGTCGAGGGTCGGTCGGCGCAGACCGATGTCGTCGATCTCGACACCCCGGGTGTCCAGTTCGCGGATGACCTCGGCGAGCAGCTTCGCGCCGCCGGTGACCGGAACGGTGAGCTTGCGGGTGTGGTCGGCGACGGCGACATCGCCCTTGCCGAGGCCGAGCAGCACCTCGCGGGCGGGGGCGATCTGGTCCCGCTCGTGCACGACGACCTCGACGCGCTCGCCGCCGGTCTGGGCCTTGAGCTGGTCGGCGGTACCGCGGGCGATGACCTTGCCGTGGTCGATGACGCAGATGTCGTCGGCCAGGTGGTCGGCCTCTTCGAGGTACTGGGTGGTGAGCAGCAGCGTCGTACCGCCGCCGACCAGTTCCTGGATGACCTCCCACAGCTGCATCCGGTTGCGCGGGTCGAGCCCGGTGGTGGGCTCGTCCATGAACATCACGGGCGGGGAGACGACCAGCGCGGCCGCGAGGTCCAGCCGGCGGCGCATGCCGCCGGAGTACGTCTTGGCCGGGCGGTCGGCGGCGTCGGCGAGGTTGAAGCGGTCGAGCAGCTGGACCGCCCGTGCCTTCGCGTCGCGCGCGCTCATCTGGTAGAGCTGGCCGACCATGTGGAGGTTCTCACGGCCTGTCAGATACTCGTCGACCGCGGCGAACTGGCCGGAGAGGCCTATGCAGCGACGGACTTCGTTCGGATGCTTCAGGACGTCGATTCCGGCGACGACGGCATGGCCGCTGTCGGGCTGGAGCAAAGTGGTCAGTACGCGCACGGCGGTGGTCTTGCCGGCTCCATTGGGGCCGAGAAGCCCCAGGACCGTGCCTTCGGGGACGTCGAGATCGACGCCGTCCAGAGCCCTTACTTCGCCGAAGGTCTTGACCAGACCTTCGGCGTATATGGCGCCTGGCATATGGGTTCTCCCAAGGTGGCGGGTGGGTGGGTTCTTCGTGCGAAAACGTGGATGTGTACGTCCTCCCGCCGCCTGACGGGAGCATGGCAGGATCTTCACCGTAACGCGATACATCGCGATACTCAAGACTGTGTCGCGAGGAAGTGACGTCCCGAGGTGATCCCCGGGGTGATGCGCGAGGCGATCCGCGAGGGAGTGACGGCGAGCGCTTGCCCCCAGGCTCAGCCCACGACCGTGTAACCCGCCCCGCGCAGTGCCGTCGCGACCTCTTCGCAGTGCTCCGGGCCCTTCGTCTCCAGCTGCAACTCCACCTCCACCTCCGTGAGCCCGAGCCGCGGGTCGGTCCGTACATGACTCACGTCAAGCACGTTAGCGTCGACCACTGACAACGCCGCCAGAAGTGCGGCAAGCGCCCCCGGCCGGTCCGTCAGACGCACCCGCAGCGAGAGATAGCGTCCCGCCGCCGCCATGCCGTGCCGCAGGATGCGCTGCATCAGCAGCGGGTCCACATTGCCGCCCGACAGCAGGGCCACGACCGGCCCCTGGAACGACCGCGGGTCACTCAGCAGCGCCGCCACCGGACTCGCCCCGGCAGGCTCGACAACGAGCTTCGCCCGCTCCAGGCAGAGCAGCAGCGCGCTGGAGAGCGCGTCCTCGGAGACCGTACGGACCTCGTCCATGAGATCGCCAATGATTTTGAACGGAACGTCGCCGGGCCGGCCCACCTTGATGCCGTCCGCCATCGTCGACGGCGAATCGATCGACACCGGATGCCCGGCGGACAGCGAAGGCGGGTACGCGGCCGAGCCCTCCGCCTGCACACCGATCAGCTTCACATCGGGACGCAGCGTCTTCACCGCCACAGCGATACCGGCCGCAAGCCCGCCGCCGCCGATACCGACGACGATCGTCTGCACCTCAGGGCACTGCTCGAGGATCTCCAGACCCACCGTGCCCTGCCCGGCGATGATGTCCGGGTGGTCGAAGGGGTGGATGAAGACCGCACCCGTCTCGCGCGCGTACTCCTGCGCCGCGGTCATGGTCTCCTCGATGACCTGACCGTGCAGCCGCACCTCGGCCCCGTACTCCCTGGTCGCGGCGACCTTCGGCAGCGGCGCTCCCATCGGCATGAACACGGTGGAGTGCACGCCGAGCAGCGAGGACGCCAGCGCCACACCCTGCGCGTGGTTGCCGGCGGAGGCGGCCACGACGCCCGCCGCGCGCTCCTCGGGGGAGAGGCCCGCGATCCGTACGTACGCGCCGCGCAGCTTGAACGAACCGGTGCGCTGAAGGTTCTCGCACTTGAGGTGGACGGGCGCGCCCACCAGCCGCGACAGATGTCTGCTGCCCTCCATCGCGGTGGTTCTCGCGACGCCCGAGAGCATCTTCTGCGCCCCGCGGATGTCGTCGAGGATGACGGGACGCAAGGTGCCAGACGTACTGAAGCTCATGACGCCAAGTCTCGCAGCTCACCGGCGCGGCGGCCGCCCGGATCCCGTGCTTCCCCACCGGTTTGTGCAGCGCTGGTACGCACCGGGTCACGGCCGCGTACTCTGTCCCCCACCAACCGACCACCGCACGAGAGAGCCACGGCAGCCATGCCCACTTCTCAGGACATGACGACTCATCTCGACCCCGGCCTCCTCGATGCCCTCCAGCACCAGGTCGCCGTCTTCGCACGCCGCGCGGAACAGACCCGGCTCGGCGGGGTCGGCCAGGTCCGCAACTCCATGGACCGCGCCGCCTATCTGCTCCTCAACCGGCTCGACCTGGAAGGCCCGATGGGCGTCAAGGCCCTGGCCGCGGGGATGGGCATCGACTCGTCGACCGTCACCCGCCAGGTGGCGCCGCTCGTCGACACCGGCCTCGTCAAGCGCACCTCGCACCCGGAGGACGGCCGCGCGGTCGTGCTCCAGCTGTCCCCGCGCGGGCAGGCCAGGCTCGAAGAGGTCCGCTCCTCGCGGCGCGAGCTGATGGCGCAGGTGACGGACGGCTGGACGGAGGCGGAGCGCGAGTCGTTCTGCACTCTGCTCACCCGCTTCAACACCGCGCTCTCCGCCCGCCAGGCCGGACTGCCGCCCGTGGACACGGAGACGCCGCCGACCTCTTGACCCGGGGAGCGCAGCTGCCTCTATATGAGGAGGTGAGCGAGCGGCAGACGGCCCAGGGGCGTCGCCGGGCCCGGGAGTTCGAGGCATTCGTCGCGGGCGCGGCCGGCCGACTGCTGCATGCGGCGACGCTGCTCACCGCCGAGGCACCCGGCGTCACCCCGCACGCGCAGCAGCTGCTCACCGCCGCGCTGGCCCATACGTACGCGGAGTGGGACCGGCTGCGCGGCGAGGATCCGTACGACCGCACACGCCAGGAACTCGCCACGCGCTTCGCACGCAGTGCCTGGCGCTACCACAAGGTGCACGGCGGCGTACTGGCACGTCTCACCCCGCAGGAGCGCCTGATCCTGGTGCTGCGCCTGTACGAAGGGGTCGCCGAGGAGCAGACGGCGGCGCTGATCGGACTCCCGGTGGAACGGGTCCGCTCGATCTGCACGCGCGCAATCGCGACGATGCGCAGCGCCCCGGCGGAGGCGGTGTCATGAGCGGCCCCGACCGCAAGGAGGACGAGGTCCGCCGGATGCTGGAGACCCGGCATCCGCCGGTCCCGGCCGATCTTGCGGAGCGCGCCGCGGAACACGGCACCCGCCTGCTGCGCCGCCACCGCGTTCTGCGCCGCGCAGCATGGCTGCTGCTGGTGGCGGCGGCGATCGCGTTCGCGATCTGGGCGGCGGCGGCAGAGCCGTGGATCACACCGCCGACGAAGACGACTCCTCCGCTGGAGGGCTGGTAAGCGGTTTCATCCGGGTGTATCCGGCTTGTGCGGATCTATGCTGGAGGAAGCGGCGTACAGACCGACCGAGGAGGTCGTTATGACGAGGAAAGTTGCCGACTGCCGCAAGTTCCCCAGCGAGATGGACTGCTCTCTCACCATCTCCGGTGAGGAGGAGGAAGTCGTACGGGCCGCCGCCGAACACGCGGTCTCCGTCCACGGGCACACGGACAGCCTCGATCTGCGCGCACAGATCCGCGAGACTCTCGAGGACGAGAAGGTCAGCGCCTGACGTCGTTCGCCGGACGGGCTCGGGGTCAAGCCCGCCCGGCGATTGAGGACACACCGGCCGCCGGACGGACGTGGTACGTGCCTGCCTCCGGTCCGCGCCCGCTTCAGCTCGTCAGCCCAGCGCCTGCTTCAGGTCCGCGAGGAGGTCGTCGCCCGACTCGATGCCCACCGACAGGCGCACCAGGTCCCCCGGGACCTCCAGCGCCGAACCCACCACGGACGCGTGCGTCATCCGGCCCGGGTGCTCGATGAGGGACTCGACGCCGCCCAGGGACTCGCCCAGCGTGAAGAGCTTCGCGCGGTTGCAGACCTCGACCGCCGCCTCCTCGCCGCCCGCGATGCGGAACGACACCATGCCGCCGTACGCCTTCATCTGCTTCGCGGCGATCTCGTGCCCCGGGTGCTCCGGCAGCCCCGGGTAGAGGACCTTGGTGACCTTGGGGTGCTTGGTCAGCATCTCGGCGACGCGGCCGGCGTTCTCACTGTGCCGGTCCATCCGGACGGGAAGGGTCTTGATGCCGCGCAGCACCAGCCACGCGTCGAACGGGCCGGCCACCGCGCCCATCGCGTTCTGGTGGTACGCCAGTTCCTCGCCGACCGTCCTGTCCGCCGCGATCAGCGCACCGCCGACAACGTCCGAGTGCCCGCCCATGTACTTGGTGAGGGAGTGCACGACGATGTCCGCGCCGAGCGCGATCGGCTGCTGCAGATAGGGGCTGGCAAAAGTGTTGTCGACGACGAGCTTCGCGCCCGCGCCGCGGGCCACGTCCGCCACGGCCGCGATGTCGGTGATGCCGAGCAGCGGGTTGGAGGGCGTCTCGACCCAGATCACCTTCGTCTTCGGGGTGACCGCGGCACGTACCGCCACCGGGTCGGAGGTGTCGGCCACCGACCACTCCACGCCCCAGCGCGAGACGACCTTCGCGAAGAGCCGGAAGGTGCCGCCGTACGCGTCGTTCGGGATCACCACATGGTCACCCGGCGCCAGCAGCGTACGCAGCAGGCAGTCCTCCGCCGCCAGCCCGGACGCGAAGGCGAGCCCGCGCCGGCCGCCCTCGATGGCCGCCAGGTTCTCCTCCAGCGCGGTACGCGTCGGGTTGGCGCTACGGCTGTACTCGTAGCCGCCGCGGAGCCCGCCCACCCCGTCCTGCTTGTAGGTGGATACCTGGTAGATGGGCGGGACGACCGCGCCTGTCAGCGGATCCGCGGTGTTGCCCGCGTGGATGGCGAGGGTCTCGAAGCTGTGCACACTGTGCTCGTCACTCATGAGGTCCGAGCGTAGTCCCGGCGGGACCCCGGACGTGGCCCGGCCCGACCTCTGTCCGGAACAATGGGGTCATGGAGATTCTCTGGTTCCTGATCGCGATGGGTCTGCTGGCCGCGGCCTTCGGTCCCTATCTGCTGCGCCGCCGCTCCGGCATCCGCCAGGTCGCGCCCGGCTCGCCCGACGCCGCCGACCCGGCCACGTACGGATTTGTGCGCCAGGAGGAACTGGACATCAGGCTGCCGGGACCGGACCAGGACCTCCTCGACGTGCTCGATGTCGTCCAGCGCACCCAGGAGTGGCGGGCCGCCGCCCAGCTGCTGGCCGGCACCTCCAAGGAGGGCGAGGTGCGCTGGCAGCGCGTGCAGGCCTTCGCCGGCGCCGCGTCGCTGGAGCTCCAGCAGCGGCCCGGCGCCGGCGGCGCGTGGCTGCGCGCCTGGCGCTCCGAGTCCCCGAAGGACGCGGGCGCCGCGCAGGTGCACGCCGAGTTCCTGGTGCAGCAGGCCTGGCGGTCCTCGACCGCCGGGACGGACGACTTCCGGATCATCCTGGAGGAGGCCCGCGCGGTCTGCGGCGAGGCGGCACTGCTCGCACCCGGCGACCCGGTCCCGTACATCGTCGAACTCGCCGTCGCACGCGGACTCGGCTACTCCCCCGAGCAGTTCGACCAGCTGTGGGCGAAGGTCATCGACCGCGCGCCGCAGCACATGGGCGCGCATCTGGCCGCGCTGCACTACTGGTGCGAGAAGTGGCACGGCTCCCGCGAGGAGGCGGACCACTTCGCGACAACGGCCGCGGCACGCGCTCCGCAGGGCTCGCTCCTCGCCGCCCTCCCGCTCTTCGCGGTGTACGAGCACATCCCGGACGTGATCCTCGTGCAGGGCTTCTACCAGAGCGCGGTGGTCACCAAGGCGGTGGAGGGAGCGCTCTTCGCGGTGCACTCGGCAGGCGCCGACGACCCGATGCTCGCGCACGTACGCCACCTCCTGATCCTCTTCCTCGTCCATTCGGAGAGGTGGGCGGAGGCGATGAACCAGCTGGTGCGGGTGGACGGCCACATCGGCGCGCTGCCTTGGACACAAAGCGGCGATCCGGCGGCCGAGTACACGGTCTGCCGGGCGCTGGCGGTGGCCGGGTACGAGGCGAACGGCGGCAGCCCGGCGACGCTGCCGCACTGACGCGGGAGGGCGCGCGTCGATGCTCGGCCGACAGCAGGTCGACGGCGCATCGAGGCAGGCCGAGGAATGCCCGACAGGGGTCCGTACGTTCCCACTACGCACCCCACACCACGAGGAGCCCCGCATGTTCCTGTCCCGCCGCACCCCCGAGCTCCCCACCCCTGACCAGGCCCTGCGCGGCCGCCCCGACCCCGAATTCACCGTCCCCGACCGCCACACGGTGCTGGGCAACCCACTGCTGGGCCCGTACCCGGAAGGCCTGGAGATCGCGGACTTCGGCCTGGGCTGCTTCTGGGGCGCGGAGCGCAAGTTCTGGCAGACGGAAGGCGTCTGGACGACCTTGGTCGGCTACCAGGGCGGCTACACGCCGAACCCGACATACGACGAGGTCTGCTCGGGCCTCACGGGCCACACGGAGGCGGTACGCGTCGTCTTCGACCCGAAGATCGTCTCGTACGCGGAGCTGCTGAAGCTGTTCTGGGAGTCCCACAACCCGACGCAGGTCTTCCGCCAGGGCAACGACGTGGGCACGCAGTACCGCTCGGCGATCTACACCCACTCGACGGCTCAGGCCGAGGCGGCGGAGGCGTCGCGGGAGGCGTACCAGAAGGTCCTGACGGGATCGGGGTACGGCACGATCACGACGGAAGTGCTGCCGGCGGCGGACCGTACGTTCTACGCGGCGGAGGCGTACCACCAGCAGTATCTCGACAAGAACCCGGCGGGGTACTGCGGGATCGGCGGGACGGGCGTCAGCTGCCCGATCGGCGTGGCCAAGGCGGACGGGTGAACGCTGGCGTCACCCCCGAGCTGCTGGCTGAGCTGTGGCAGGAGCGGCGTCCGTCGGGTCCGCCCGTCGCCCACACGTTCCGCAGTACGTACTGCGACCGGTGGGTGCCCCTCTTTGTACGCTTGAGGAGCCATGATGCCCGGAGGCACACCCGAGTCGCCCGCGAAGGATCTGCGCACACTGATACCGGAGTAGGCGGGCCTTGGTGGCGCTCGCGCCGGGGCCGGAACCTCGAACGCCGGGACCGACCAGGGCCGCTCAACGCACCGGGAAGCCGCAGGAGTAGCCCTGCTCCTTGAGCCAGGGGAGGATCCGGCGCAAGGCCTCGACCGTCTGGGAACGGTCGCCGCCCGCGTCGTGGAAGAGGAGCGTCGGCCCATTCGGCAGCTCCCGCTCGACGATGGCGACGATGGCGTCCGTGCCCGGTCGTTCGAAGTCCTTGGTGTCCACGTTCCAGCCCAGCGGGCGCATCCCCCGGGAAGCGGCGAGCGTACGGCTGTGAGGGGTGAAGGCCCCGCCGGGCGCCCGGTAGTACATCGGCCGTACACCTCCGGACGCCTCGGTGATCATGCGTTCGGCGTCGCGTATCTGCTGCGACTGGTAGGCCTGGGACTTCTTGTCCATGGTGGTGTCGTGCGACACCGAGTGGTTGCACAGCCGGTGCCCGGCCGCGACCACCTTCTTCACGAGGTCGGGGTGGGCCTGCGCCTGCATCCCCACCATGCAGAACGTGGCCTTCACCCCGTACTCCCGCAGCACGTCCAGCACTTGAGGGGTCCACACAGGGTCGGGGCCGTCGTCGATGGTGATGTTGACGCCGCGCGTCCCCTTGTCCGAGGCGTGCGCGATGGTCACCGCGACCGGCTTGACGTCACTGCCCGGCGTCGCCGACGCGGCCGCTTTTGGCGACGCGCCGCCCACGGCGCCGGCCTGCGCCGTCCACACCGAGGCACCGGTGGCGAGCACCGTCACCCCGAGCGCCGCCCCGACCAGCTTGCCGTACCAGCCCCGCCCACCACCGTGCCGTGCCATGTCCGCCCCGCTTTCGCCCAGTCCCTGGCCGATCCCCGGTCACTTTGCGACCACCTGGCAGGACGAGGGGCGGCGGCCACGGGATGCGTCCGTTACCGATCACGGACAATCTCGGGGGAGTTCGCGGACAACTCGGCTGGCAGCGGCCAGAACCGGGCCAGTTGGCCCGTTCTCGGGGCGGCGGCCACGGTGCGGGTGTCGTTCCACTCAGCCTCCCCGGATATCCCCGGACATCCCGACGACGAAGCACCGCGTTGGTGGACAGTCCAGCGACTGGCGGAAGGCCAATGAACGCGACACTCACCCTCGACCGGCGCGACTTTGGCTCCCCAACAAAGCGGGGCTCTGACACCAGCAGTACCTTTCGAGCTGTACGTGGGGCAAAGGCCCTTGAGGCGAAGCGACTCGACTACAGCCTCGGGCATCGCATCAGCGGCGCGAGTTTCCCGACGACGCCGAGACTGCCGCCCATCTCGCGGCGGCAGCCCTATGCGGCCCCCGACCGGGGCATCCTAAGAACAGCCACGCTGTGACACGGTGCGGCGGTCTCGCTCAGCAGGGTCCAACCAGGCAACGAGTGTGGCACTCAGAATCGACAGAACAGAGGTCTAACGTCAGGAGCGAGCCATGGGTGAGGCGTGGACAGTGGGCAGCACACTGGCAGCACTCCTGGTCGCGGTCGCGGCATTCCTTGTCCCTCATCGCAGGGCGCTCAAGGCAGAACGGGAAGCCGCAGCTGTACAGGCACGCTCGGCCGCGGGCCGTGCATCCTTGGTCACGGCTTCAACCCCCTGGTCCAGTAGCACAACCATTGACGTAATGATCACCAACGGTGCACCGACCGCCATCGCCGATGTGGACCTGCTCAGTGTGCGCGCAGCAGCGGCAGACCCAGAAGCAACCTGGCGCCTCAATCCGAACATCTCGCACAACACTGCAGAGGCGTGCATCTTGCAGCCTGGAGAATCTCTGACGTCGCGTGTACAACTGCTCGATGCAGGGGGCGTACCACTTTCACCCACGCCGGGCATGAGGCTTGTGATCACCTTCGGTTTCCGCGACGCGGATGGCCAGTGGTGGAAGCGAGACATCGGCCACCCCCCGCAGCGCTGCGAGACGCGTCCGGTCGCCTGACTTGGGTCAAGGAAGCAACGGTGCAAGCGAGCTGGGCCGCCGGCAGAACCCCGCGGGGTACTGCTGGATCGGCGGGACGGGCGTCAAGCTGAGTACCCCGTTCGAGACGAACTGGGGAGCGTCCTGCCCGACCGGCATCGCCCCTGCGCCGGAAGCCACTGAGGGATAGTCGCCCCTAGCGGGCCGGGAATTCAGTTGCCTCGCGTCACCCCAAGCTGGCTAGATTCTCAGCATGGCGGACATTCAGGGATCATACGATGATCTGTTCACTGCCGTGCCCAGCGCGCTGGCGGCATTGCTGGACGAGGGAGACGCCGGTGGCTCGGTGGCCGTCTTCGTGGATGGCCGGCCGGTGGTGGACGTCTGGGGCGGATTCACCGACGCCGACCGTACGATCCCGTGGCAGCGCGACACGATCGTCAACGTCTGGTCCGTCACCAAGACGATGACCGCGCTGTGCGCCCTGGTTCTCGCCGACCGTGGCGAACTGGACCTGGCCGCGCCGGTCGCCCGGTACTGGCCGGAGTTCGCCGCGGCGGGCAAAGAGAAGGTGCTGGTACGCCACCTGCTCGCGCACACGGCTGGCCTGCCCGACTGGGACGGGCCGGTGGCGGAGCTGTACGACTGGACGTCCGCCACGGCACGACTGGCCGCGCAGGCTCCGCAATGGGAGCCGGGCACCGAGGCCGGATACCACTCGCTCACCCAGGGATTCCTCGTGGGCGAGGTCGTACGCCGCATCACCGGTCGGACTCTGGGCGCGTTCTTCGCCGACGAGGTTGCCGGCCCGCTGGGCGCGGACTTCCACATCGGCCTGCCCGCCGAGCACGACCACCGGGTGGCGCTCACGATCCCGCCACAGTCCCGGGACGACGGCTACGCCGCGAGTGCCCGCGTCAGCGGCGCGGCTCCCGCCGCCGGGACACCGATACGGGTCCACGACGGGAACAGCGTGGCCTGGCGCCGTGCGCAAATCCCTGCGGCGAGCGGGCTCGGCAACGCCCGCTCGGTCGCCCTCGTCCAGTCCGTGATGGCCTGCGGAGGATCGGTGCGGGGGGCGCGGCTGCTGTCGCAGGCGGGTTGTGACCGTGCCCGGGAGGAGCAGTTCCACGGCGATGACCGCGTCCTGGGCATGCCGATGCGCTGGGGTCTGGGCTACGGACTGTTCGGCAACACCTATGGGTGGGGCGGTTGGGGCGGCTCACTGGTCGTGATCGACCCTGATGCCCGTATGGCAGTGGCGTACGTGACACATCAGATGCGTGAACCCGCCGACGACAATCGGGGACTAGAGATCGTCACGGCCGCGTATGACGGACTCACGGGTCTGCGCGCCTGATCCAACGGGTCACATGGCAGCACAGGCTTGGCGGGACGGGCGTCTCGTGCCCGATCGGCGTCGCCAAGGCCGACGGTTGAGCGCTGGCGTCACCCCCGAGCTGCTGGCGAGGCTGTGGCAGGAACGACGGCAGTCGGGCCCACCCGCCGCCCACACGTTCCGCAGTACGTACCCCGACCGCTGGGTGCGCTTCCACAGCCTCCCCGGCTCGAAGCGCTACCCCGGAGTCCGAAGACGAGTACGCGATCGTGCTGGACCGGTACAACACGATCCTCGACGAACTGTTCGCGGGCACAGACCTGTTCGTGATGACCATGGACTGGTCGAACACGCCGACCGGTCCCGCCGGCTACCCGACCGCCCGAGCGGACCTCAGCGACCGCCACGCCGATAGTTCGCATCGAGGGGGTAGTCCGTGCCCGATCCGTGCCCGACGAGACGGGGAAGCACGGTCAACAGCGGATGCCGGACCAGGCCTTCGGGCTTCATTGCAGCACCCGTTGTACCTGGTCAGGACGCAGATCGGACCGCCGAAGCGCGATGATTCCCGAGCTCGGAGCGCACGTCCAAGGTACGCCCCCGAGCGGCGGGCAAACGGACGTCCTACGCTCCCCTGCCATGGAGTGGATATCGCCAGTCAGTACGGCACTTGGCGCGGTAATCGGGGTCGGGTCGACGTTGATTGGCGATCGGCTCAGGTGGGGCAGGGAGCGCGCCGGCCAGAGTCTCGACGTACGGAGGCAGCTCTCCGACTACACCGCTGCACTCTCGCGTATGCGAACGACGCTCCACGAGTGCGCGCAGGCAGACATACCTGCAAGCGAGCGCCCTCAGAGGGTGCGCGAGCTGTTTCTGACGCCCGGGGCGTACGAGATCCGCCACCAGCTGGCCATCATCGCCCCGCAAGATGTCGTTGACGCCGCCCGCGCCGCGTTCGTGGTCTTGAGGCACACGAGAGACCTGCTCGTGGACGGAGCTGTGATCGAGAGCCCGGCGTACAGCGAGCTGGAGAACAGGTTCGATTCGGCAGTGGCCGAACTCCGCCGTGTCATGCGCCAAGATCTCGGCGTGCCAGAATCGACCACGAGAAGATGACACCGCCGGGGCCATTCAAGATCCGGCCCGGCTCAGCCGACCTTGCCTAGCCGAGCAACCGCCCGCACCAGTGCCGCCACGTCATGAGCCGCTGCCGCCGACAGCACCAGGCGCACCGTCCCGGTCCCGTCTGCATTCGTCCTGGCCTGCCACTAAAGCTCCCCCGGTGCTCTCTCTCCTGGCTGTAGACGTTGGGAACGTGAATGCCGGTCGTGGCCGGCGCCGCCTGTCAGTGGTCCGCGCCCTTGATCCGACGATGAGAGACCTGTTCCCGCGCCGTGCGCCAACGTGACCGTGTCTGCTCGACCACACTGTCCCACTCCTGGCGAACCTCATGGTCTGAAGGGCGCTGGCCCTGACGGATCCGGCTGAGCTCGTCTCGTACTTCTCGTCCGAGTGCAGCCGATGCGACGAGGACGAGCATGGCTCCGAAGAGGGCCGAGATCATCGCGAAGACGGCACCGAACACCCCGTAGCGTGAGACGGAGGAGTTGAAGAGACGCGGCAGGTAGAGGGTTGCGCCCACGGAATAGACCGCTGTCAGAACGGCTGCAGTGACTCCGAAAGGGATCAGGTCGGGCCAGTTGATCCGCTTCGCTGACAGGATCCAGCCGCTCCAGACAAGGAACACGGCGGTTACCGCTGCCTCGCCGGCCGCGGTCACCAAACCCAGCCCGCTCCCGCCAAGGACTACGGAGAGCCACCCGGTGACCAATGCGTAGCCGCCAAGAGTCAGGATCCACCACAGGCCGTTTCGTGTGTTGCGCACGCTGAGGGGCTTGAGTTCCCATGTCTGTTCGAAGAGCCGCTGCGAGGCCCGCGCGAAGCTCAGCACCGAGATCGTCAGGAACACCACCCCGAAGATGCCCGCACTCGCGTTCGTGCTCTCGGCAGGGGTGAAGAGGGAGTTGACTGCCTCGGCGCCCGCTCCGGAGAGGCTGTAGCGCTTGATCATCCGGTCCGCGGAGTCGTAGTGGACGAAGTCGCTCAGGACGGCGCTGCCGAGGATTATGAGCGGAACCAGTGCGGTGAGAGCGCTGGACGCCAGGGCCATCGAGCGGTCGAAACCAACGATCCTCTGAAACCGGTTGATGACTCGCAACGCGAAGGCGGGACGCAGCCAGAATGTCAGCGTTCTGACGAGCCGCTCGCGATTGATCCTCGCCGTCCTGCCCTCCGTGAAGATCGGAACCTGTGTGGCGGCCGAGCCTAACGAACGGTCATGAGGCCGATGACGGGCGACACGGATGTTTCGCTCAAAGGGCTGTGAGCCAGGCTTGACCTGGGTCATCAAGCTGCGTTCACAGCCCATCCATGCCGCTCGCAGGATCCGGACTCGCTGAGCTACTCCACCTCGATGCCGTAACCCTGAACGAGTTCCTCCAGGCCGCCCGTGTAGCCCTTGCCACCGAGGACGAAGTCCCAGTCCCCGTTGGGCCTTCGACGGAAGGAGCCGAGTACCAAGGCAGTCTCGCGCGGCCGGCCGTCGGAGACCTCAAGCCGTCCCAGCTCCGCCATCCCCGGATCGAGCAGCCGGATGCAGGCGTCAGTGAAACCGGAGAGATCGGCGTCCGGGTTGACCTCTGGGTCGATGGCGGCCACGAGTACGAACCGATCGGCCTCCTCTGGCAACCCGTCGAAGGAGACGCACATTGCTGCCTTGTCGGGCGCCGCTGCGGGAAGAGCACGCACTGAGCCGTCCGGAGTCTGCGGGTTGTTGTAGAAGACGAAGTGATCGTCGCTGAGGACGCGGTTGCCACTGCAGACGAGGGCACACACGTCCAAGGCGACCCTTCCCGACCACGACATGCCCAGGACGTTGTAGTCGTCAGGCAAACGAGTGTCCGGGCCCGACGGTGTCAGCTGTGCAGCGGCTTGACGACGGCTCTCGCCCAGTCGCCCACGCAGCCCATGACGATGCAGCAGGTCGACGAGCTCTGTGCCCGAGACAAGTTCCAGCGGCTTGCCATTGGCGAAGGTGTGTGAGCCAGGACCGAACCCTGACGTCGTCACGAGGACACCCTTGTTGGCGCCGGCGTCCTGCACAGTCCCGAACAAGTCACGCACGGCAGTGGGAGGCACCGTGTTGCGGTAACGCTTCACCTGCACGACGATCTTGCCGCCTCGGATCGGTGCCGGATCCAGGGCGTCGACGTCCACACCGCCATCGTTTGAGCGTTGGGTCGTCACCGCTTGCATCCCCATGGCCCGGAAGAGATCGGCGACAAGATTCTCGAATGCGACCGGATCCATGTCGTACAGATCCGGTTCCTCGTCGCTGCCGTGGGCGACGACGCGGTTCCCGACATCTTGCGGCCGCCGACTCGGCCGTACTGGTATGAGTTGGTCCGGCCTGGCTGAGAGCTGCCCTCGCAGAGCGTCAGCCAGGCAACTGCCTGCCTCCACCTGCGCTAGGTGCAGGTCATGGAACGAAGAGCGCGAGGCCATGACAGTTGCGAGGAAGATATGGCCCGGTCGGCCCGTCGTAGGGTCGTGTCCATCGACGAACCCGTTCAAGGCCACCGACTCAAGGGCACCCAGCTCATCTGCGGCGAAGAGTTCGTGCAATACGAGCAGCATGCACTGCGCGAGTACCTCCCTGTACAGAGCTCGACGCTGGCCTACCGGACGGGGGGTCTCCTTTTCCTGATCGACCCCGGACATGTACCGAACGGACTTGACCTCGGGGACGATGCTGTAAGCGGGCAACTCCCAATCCAGCACCAACTGCCGGGCTGCCGGGTCGTAGGCAGCTGCAACCTGACGCGGGAAACCTTCGGGCCACGCCGTTGAGGCATAGAGAGCGGCGGAGAAGTACTCGACCACGGAATCGGGACCCCGGCGCTTTACGCCCTCGATTACCGCGACGACGCCGGCATTGTGCGCGCGCACCTCAGCCAACTGAGCGTCGGCCCAGTGCTGGTACTCCCGCTGGTACGACGCCAGCTGCTGCTGTCGCTGAGCCTCCACGGCCTGGGCAGCCTGCCAGTCCCGCTCGAAGCGCGTCTGCGCTTCGGCCTGCGCCTGAGCCCGGCGACTCGCGGTCCAACCGCTCTGCGTTTGGTACTGATTGAAATCCGGCATGGGCACGGGCTGCGCCAACGGTCCGGGGGCGAAGGGCTGGATCTCCTCATGTCGCATGAGTGAGGCAGCCCTGAAAGCCGGGGCTCGACAACCCGATGCGAGAAGAGCTTGCAGTGACGCAACCTGTGCGTCCAGTTCCTCCGTGCGACGCAGCGCCTCTGCCTGCTTGTATTCGCGGTGGCTCTGGGCAGCTCGTCGCTGGTAGGCCCGCGCTTGCTGAGCTTCTTGTCTCCGCTGTCTGGCTTCGGCTTCCAGTTGGCGTTGCTGCTGCCGTTGCATCTCAGCCCACACGCCGACAAAGCCAGTAGAGCGACGACTCATGTGCTGCAGGCCCTCCCCAGGACGATGGCAGCCGAAAGGCGCTTTTGGTTGTCCCCACAACCAGTTGTAACGAGACGACTCTATCCAGCAACTGCCGTCTCGCATATCCACTCGTCAAAGGCAACCAGCTCGGGCCATCCCCGCAGGTCACCCTTACTGGAGGGTAGCTATGGCCGTGTCGGGCGGCAGCGCCTAAGCCTCGATCCACCGAGTGACCCGCGTCCTGTGGATAAGGAATCAAGAAGAGGTGCCTGCTGACCTGCGATGATGGGAGTTCTGACGCTTCCAGCACGCACAATCAGCAAGGCACCTCGTAGATGAAAGTTTCCCATACTCCGGCGGCGGTCTCCGCTGCGTTCGACGACCCGAATCTGATCGCGCATGCCGGGCTGGTCCCGGTGATGCAGCTGGCCGAGCGGTGCGGGCTGGCCCGTCTGGTGGCGGAGAAGGTGAAGCTGACCGGAGCGAAGAACGGCGCGGGTGCCGGGCCGGATGCCAAGGTCACCAGCATCGTGGCCGGGATGGCCGCCGGTGCGGACAGCATCGACGACCTTCACGTCCTGCGCCACGGCGCGATGCCCGTGTTGTTCGCAGGCGTCCGTGCGCCCTCCACGCTGGGCAGCTTCCTGCGCGCGTTCACCCACGGTCACGCACTCCAGCTCCACGCGGTGCACCGCAGGTTCCTGGCCGCTTTGGCCTCGCACACGCCGCTGCTGCCCGGCGCAGGCGAGAAGGCGTTCATCGATGTCGACTCCACCCACAAACGGGTCTACGGCCGGACCAAGCAGGGCGCCGAGTACGGCCGGTTCAAGGGCGTCCGCACCCTGCACCCGCTGCTGGCCACGATCTGCACCCCCGCCTCGCGGCCGGTGATCGCCACCGTGCGGATGCGCCGCGGGAAGGCAGCCGACTCACGCGGCGCCCCGAAACTGGTCAGTGAGGCGCTGGCCACCGCCGTCGAGGTCGGCTGCACCGGCCTGCGGATCCTGCGGGCAGATTCACAGTTCTACAACGCCGGTGTAATCGCCGCCTGCCGCCGGACCGGGGCCCGCTTCTCCATCACCTGCGGCATGAACCCCTCCATCAAGCGGGCCGTCCTCGGCATTCCGGACGAGGCATGGCAGCAGATCACCTATCCCACCGCGGTGCCCGACCCCGACACCGGCGAGCTCATCTCCGGCGCCGAAGTCGCCGAGATACCCGCCTACACCGCCTTCACCGGCCGCAAGAAGAGCGAGCGGGTCACGGCCCGGCTGATCGTGCGCCGGGTCCGGGACCTGGCCGAACCCGCCGTCGTGGGTGAACAGGGCGAGCTGTTCCCCCTCTGGCGCTACCACCCGTTCTTCACCGACAACCCCGCCCCGACCCTCCAGTCAGAACGGGAACACCGTCACCACGCCGTCGTCGAGCAGGTCATCGCCGACAGCAAAGCCGCAGCTCTGGCCCACCTGCCGTCCGGACACTTCCACGCCAACTCCGCCTGGCTGACCCTGTGGGCGATGACCTACAACCTGCTGCGGGCCACCGGTGCTCTGACCTCCGCCTTCCACGCCAAGGCCACCACCGCCACCCTCCGCGCCCACCTGATCCACGTTCCCGCCCGGACCGCCCGCTCCGCACGGCGCGTCACCCTGCACCTACCGAACAACTGGCCCTGGCAGCACGCCTGGACACACCTCTTCGACACCGTCCACGGCCCAGCCGGCTGACACGAACGTCCCTGCCCACCCCGCCCGCAAGGGCCCAACCGGAACCGAACACGTGGAAACGCTGGGCAGACCAGCAGCTACAAGGTGCCCAATCCAACGGCCGTCCCCCGACCTCAGCCAGAAGATCACCCTCAGCCCACATCGGTGGATCGAGGCTAAGGGGTCGTCCTTGGCAACGTTGACCCCGGGAGGTGTGCCAGCCGCAGAAGGTGTCGACGACGAAGGCGACGGAGACGGTGCCGGCCCACGCCGCGACGTGCGTGGACCCTGACGCAATTGAGCGCCGGGACTCGTCGGGGAAGTGCCCGCGGGGCCCGCACGGCTTTGCGGAGGCGGGAAACGGGACGGCTCGCAAGCGCCTCTTCTACCTGCGAAGTCGGTAGGACCCGCTTCTCGGTATCGGCAAGTACACCCCCGGCCCGTCGAAGAAGAACGCCGCACGAGGTTCGTTGGCTGCCATCGTGCCGTCACCTGGGCAGCCGGTGACGGTGTGTAAAGCCATGGCCTGTAATGTCCCGCGGAGCAACTCGGTGGGGGGCCGGGTGCGATGAGCCGAGCCTGAGAGTGCCCCCTTGAGTCGCGCACATCGAACACAACGACCGTGGGGGCCTATTCATGAAATACACCGGCCTGGGGCGCGAGCTCTGCTCCATAGCCGCAGGCGCAACCATCGTGCTACTCCTTCCCGCCACCAGTGCCGACGCCGCCAACACCACCGGCACCCAGGTCTATTCGGGTAACGGCTGGAAGGCACTGCCCGGCATCAAGTCCCTGTCGGCGGACGGCACCGGCTACACCATCCAGTTCGCCAGCGCCGACGCCCGGACCAAGCTGGGGCCCGCCGCCAAACAGGCCGCGGCCCAGCTCACGTCGGTGACCGGCATCAAGTTCACCGTATCGACGGTCCTCAAAGCCTCCCCCGAGGGGTGCGCAGTCCAGCACTTACGATCACCCTCGTCACGGCGTCGGTCGCCTCGGGGCTCGCGATCTGGCAGGTGCGGACGCAACGCGTGCGCCAGGTCGAGGACTTCTACGTTGCTCGCTACTGGTCGTTGCTTGACAAGCTGTCACCTCGCACTCTGCGCGGCATAGGGACACCCGCATTGAACGAGCGGGAGGAAATGGCGATCCGTCTGTACTTCCGTCTCAGTGAGGACGAAGCTGACTTGCGGGCTCAGGGGTGGGTTTCCGACGACACGTGGCGTGACTGGAGCGGTGCCATCTCTTCACAGATGCGCCGGCCGCCGTTCGACCGTATTTGGGCCGAAACTTGTGAGGACTCAGCGGCTGGGCGCGACTACGAATTCAGGCACCTGCGCCGGGGCTGTGGGACGACGCCAGCTATGACCCTGCGCCGACTGGCACCTTCCGAAGGCGCTTGCGCCGGACTCCGTGGCGACGGCCCCGACCGACAGCACCGCAACGGTCGTCGCTGTAGCTGTGCCCTCCTGCACCACAAGCGCACCAGATAGAGCGGGGAACAGCGGGAAATCACGGTGAAAGCGAGCAAGGGCGATGACATCCCGTCTCAGACGTTCTCCCAGGTCAGCGCCCGAAGCCACCGCCAATGATCGCAGCTTCCCAAGCTCAGATAGAGCCGAGTGCGGCCAGCACATGTCGCAGTAGCAGATGTGTAGCTGCAGGTCCTGCCCGAGCCAAAGCCGAGCTTCTGCGACAGGCGCTCCCGGGTGATGCGGCTTGCAGCACGTACAGGATGCCGTGACCACCAGTTCGGGTACCGCTTGCGGCCGCGATACCACACGGCATCCGTGATCTGACAAACGGCCAACCACGTCAGGTGACAAAGTAGATACTGACGGCGACCTACGGTCCTCCTATGTCGAATCGGGTGATTCATGTCCGTTCAGCCGCCCCTGCCGCCACCCGTGCCGTCGCCATCGCCCGCCTCTGCGACTCACCCGGCTGGGGCGCCAGCCTCGCCAAACAGTCCTTCATGGGCGGAGAGACACAATGGCCTCGTCATCGCCCTCAGCAACCTGGTGACGGCACTCATGGTGTTGGCCGCAGCCTTCATCGCAGGGCCATGGCTTCAGGACGAGGAAGCGCCAACGAAGAAGCCGACTGGTTCCATCGAGCAACCTCGGAACCCGGCCGTTGGTGAGCGCGTCGAGTTCTCCGGTGACGTTCAGCACCGGCCGGCCGGGTACGCAGTGTGGGCGTTCGTCAGAGACGTGGATGGAGGGCTCTTCTACCCCAAGTACAGTCCCTGCACCCTGCAGGGCGGCGAGTGGGACTGCGCCTATCTTCGTGTCGGGACCAAGGACACCCTGGACAAGCAATCTGATTTGCACGCCGTGCTGGTCGATGCCGAGGGTGCAGCGCAGATCAAGGACCACGTGATCGACGTCGAGTTCCGCAAGATCAAGAACGAGGGCATGAAAGCCCTTCCCCCGGGGGCCATTGTGTTGGACACCTTGCGGGTGACGCGCGTCTCCTGAAGCGGTGCTCGCCTGTTCTCGACTGTCGCCCTCAGTCCTCGCCCACCTGCAGCAGCGCGACAACGAGCCCATTCCCAGCACCTGCAATGACCCCATCGAAGGTCTGTCGGGTCACTGGTGTCCATGCTCGGACGTCGGCGGAGAGGTCGTCGATGTTCGTCCACCACTGCGAGTCATAGCCGAGGAGCTTCACCAGGCGCTCAGCGGCTCGCAACGCGCGGGCACGGTCGCGCCTACCCTGCCCAAGGAATACCAGGTCATCGACCGAGAGGTAGGTCATGAGTTCCACCGCACGCTGGCTCGTCGTCTCACGAAGCGCGTCAGCGGTCTCCGCCGGTGAGTCCGGTCCCAGGGCCCCCTTCACGGCATAGCGCGCCCAGGCCTGCTGAGCCTCCGCGGCGAGACGATGAACCTCCTCCGCGACGGCGCCAACATCCCCGGGGGCAACTCGCCCGTAGACGCTCTCGCCGTCGGCCAGCGATCCCACCAGGCGCTGCAACTCCGTTCTGATCTCCACGGGCCCATGGTTCCAGACCGCGCCCCTTCCATGTCCGTGCCAGATCCGTGCCAGATCGATCGGTAAATCACGGTCAACCATGGACCCGTCGCAGGTGCGAAGACCCAAGTGAAGGCGGCCAACTCGCAGGTCAGGCTGTTTGCGTGAGACCTCACACACGTGATTCCGAAGCTCCGGTCTCAGGCGAACGGCGATATGCCGCGGCTCTCCAAGTGGGCGAGTGTGGCCTCAAGGCATGCTTCGGCGGATGCCAAGTCACGCCTGAGGAACGACTCCCCCAAGACACCGCCAGAGACGATCACCATCCATCGATGTCCGCGTGTGCGCTCACCATCAGCCTTGAATACCATCGAGCACCCTCGCTCGGCCAGCCATTCCATCAGTTCTACAACGTCCATATCCGTCCCTCCGGGGAAGATCATGCCCGCAGACCGGTGGGCATCGTCGGCCCGCCCCATGCCGTACGAGGGCAACTAATGGCCCGACTGACCGTAGGCGCCGGATCTCGCTGGAGCTACGGATCTGAAGCCGTCTGTGCCACAACCGCGCCAGATTGGGCGGGGACTCACGGGGAGCTGCGGCTGCTGACGGAGGTCACAGCTAGCAGACGCCGAAGTCGGCATCCCGCAGGTCAGACCCCAACTCGCCCCACCTCGCTCCTAAAGCGGTGATACTCAACCGCCCTCCGTACGCCAGTGCAGCCACCAGTGCGCCGCCGGCTTCGGTGAGGATGCAATCCACTACCGGCAGCAGGCAGGTCATCGGAGACCATGGGCTGCCGCAAGGTGGGGCTTCTGCGCGAGCAAGGTCTCCAAACGGCTGTCGGGCCACAACTCTATGTATGGAGCGGAGCCGCTCTCGTTTTGTTGTTCCGCCCAGGAGACTGCGTCGGCGGTGAAGCGGCCGGAGGTCGCCATGACGAGTCCGCGCACGACTGGCGGCTCCCACAACTTCACGGCTGCGACGGTCGCCGCTAGAGCGGCCACATCCACCGATCGCTTCAACCAATGCTTGGCTTGGACGATGACCCGCTCGCTTCGCACACCACCAGTGCCGTCTCTGATGACACGGTCTAGAGAGAGATCACGTCCACGATCAGGTGCGCGCGTGTGCATCAACCACTGGACATTCTCATCTTCGGCGAAGTCGCGGAGGAGGTCGTATAGAAGTCTCTCGAACTTGTCATCATCTAAGCGGTCCCAGGGTAGCGCAATCGTAGCTACGCCCGTCAGGCTTCCGGCTGCTGCGCTTCCAAGGTCGAGGTCCGGCACAGGGAGCGGATCGGAATCGGACAAGGCACCGCTGTCGATATCGGGCTGGATACTGGGCCAATCGATCTCCGCGATATCGTGCCAGTCGTGGCCCTCTCCGAAGGAAATGTGTCGGTGAAGGTCGCCCCAGCGCCCCTTCCTCTCCGCAGTATCCCCGAGGAGCCTCTCAATCGCGCTGACCGCAGAGGTGATGATGTTGACCGAAGGGTTGACGAGCCGTTCGCGAGATGCGCGTGGAACATCTTGAAGAATTCCCGGCAGAGCTATTTCCACCTGGGCCTGAAGTTGTTGCAGTCGTCCTGCAACTGCCCTTCGCCGGGCCCGATGTAGACGATACCGATAGTCGGCAAGGTCTTTGGCTGGCTTCTCGCCGGCTTCCCAAACAGCCACCGGCAGCTCGCCAATTTCGGCATAGTCGATAAAGCTCTGACCCATTTCATCAATGTCGGGTAGCTGGCCGGTAATTATCCAACCATCAATCGGCGGAAGGCCCGGGAGAAAGTCGGCCCAGGCTCGGCGATGATCATCGTATTCAGGGTTAGATCCCCGCGCGGGCTATCGGGGACAAAGACCGACGCGCGTGCCCAGACGGCTTCTAGCTTGGCCAAGTTGGCGGCAGCACGGTCCATGACGCTCAGCAACTCTTCGAGGTCCACGCTTCAGACTGACCCAGGTCTCCGCATCAGGGGGTGCCGAGCCGCGAACTGGGCCGCGTACAGCACCAACCAGCCTGAAACCGGCACATGTTCTCCCAGCCGCGGTCATGCCTGCTGAAGGCGACTGGAGGGGGCCCGTGTCGGACCATAAGACGGTCTCAAGGAATCCATTGAGCAACGGACAGCCCTACTCGGCGCGCCACTTGAAATCCAGACGAGTCCGCCCTAGTAGTTCCTTGGCAATCCGTGACTTGCAGCCGCCCAGGGTGTCTGCCAGGTATCGCGCGCTCGTAGAAAAGGTCGAGGAGCGCGAATCCGCCGCCAGCGGGGGTCGGCGTGAGCATGTGAGACGTGAACCGGTACGCCTCAAGGAAGCTAGGGAGGCTGTACTTCTGCGTTGCCAGGGACAGTGCGAGAATCCCTCGTGCGGCGGCCAACCCTCTGACCTTACTGATCATGGTCAGGCGATCTTGGAGGTGGACCATGTGGAGCGCATTGCTGGTGGCGGCCGCGATCATCCTGTACAGATGGTCGCTCTATGCCCCAACTGTCACGCGATGAAGGAGCGTGGCGCACACCGGGCAGCCCTGCAATCGGTTCTCCTACACGTAGCTAAGGAAACGCATCTCCGGTGGAATGCCGGAGATGCAGGATGAGATGGGGGCACGAGCCGAGGCGACGAGATAGGGAAATCGCCTGGCTACTCCGCCATCGAGCGCGTTATTAGACCGGCTGATCTGAGTACAGAGCCCGCAGGTGACGACTGAGGTGATCTTGAAGGTCATCCAAGGCCGTCCGGGCCGCTTCTGCGCTTGCATGAGACCCCAACCACTCCTGCACGCTAGTGGCAAGCTCACGGTCCTCCAGCCGAGCGACGTGCGCGTTGAGATGAAGAGCCGACTGCGTAGCCGCCGCACGGAACTCATTACTCAGGGATCGTCCTCGATTAGGACTGTTCGCTGCCATGACGGCTTCGAGCCCGTGTTGAATCTCGATAATGGCTTCCCGCTGGAGGGTGACCCGCTCGGCACGCAGACGAAGCTTCGCTTCTACGTGAGCCAATATTCGGTCCCGCCGGAGGGAGCGGGTGTCAGCCAGCCTCTGCCCCAACAGCGTGCCAAGGCTGCCCAGAGCAACGCCCACAAGCGGCGCGATCGTCTTCCACCATTCCATCGGCGGATGGTATCCAAGCCCGCCAGGTTGCCGATTGCAGCGTGTTCATCGTCGTACAGTCCTCGACCGACGCCCTCAACGGACGTGGGTTACACGGCTGACGTCAACGTAGAGGGGGTCTGCTGGCTCCGGCTGAGCTGTCACCTGCAACGATTCGCCTGTGAGCTACGACCTTGCTGTGTGGGACGGTGAACGTCCACTCGACAACCATCAGGCGGACTCGGTCTACGACGAGCTCTATGCGCGCTACCTCGAGTCGGATGGCGCCGTCGTGCCGTCGGCGCCCCGCATCGTGGCCTACGTCGAAGCGCTCGTCGAGCGATACCCGGACGTCGAGAACAGTGTCGTATGGGCGTCGCCACCGGTCAGCGACGAGGCCTCGGGGCCGATCGTGTACCTGCTCATTTCCGACAGCAAGGCTGAGGAAGTGTCTGAGTACGCCGCTTCGCTGGCTCGCGAGCACGGACTCGTCTGCTTTGATCCGCAGGGAGAATGCCTGCGGCCGTGAGCTGGCTGCTTTCTCAGCGGGCGCACCCTCAGGTGCCCGTGCCAGATCGGTGCCAGAACAAGTGGAGAGGGCCGCCGGGCCTCTGCTTCGCCAGCCGTAGCTGGTCTACGGGCCCCGGCAACTTGCAGCTCAGGCTTCGCCCAGTCAAGGCAGCTGCGGCACGCCAACGGCCCACGGCACGGGAAATCAGGTTGAGACACCGACTTGGTGCCTGTGCCACAGACTTGGCACGCTGCTGCCTCAGCTTGCCTTGCCTAGCCGAGCGACCGCTCGCACAAGCGCCGCCACGTCACGAGCCCCTGCCGCCGACAGCGCCAACCGCACCGTCCCGGTCCCGTCTGCATTCGTCCTGGCCTGCCAGTGGAGGCCCGCCCTGTCGAACCCCGCGCTCGCCAACGCGTCCGCCAACTCCGCGCCGGCGTCCGCCGCATCACGCCAGCCCGCCACGTAGTCGAACCCGCGCACCCACACCACGTCGTCAGGGTCGAAGGCTCGCTCTCGAAACCCGCGTCCTCTGGGTCGTGCATCCGCTTGCAGTCCCTTCCCCGTCGCTGGCTCAACTCCGACCATGAGAGGGGTCATCGATCATGGACACGACGTTGCCCCGGTACCATCGGCACCGGGTTGCATCTGCACCCCAAACCGGACCGCCCCCGAATGCTTCCAGGCCAAGGGGGCGGTCCGGCCTGCATCCGGCCTACGCGGGCCAGACGCCAAAAGGCTTACGAATAGGGATCACTGATCACCGCCAACGGCACGTAGACCGCGATCCAGAAGACGACGATTCCGAGGGCGCATAATCGCTGCCTCATGAGTCCGCACCATCACTTCGCGCGTTGACCAGAGCGGCGCGGAAGAACGCGGTCGTGATCCCGCGGAAGCCGGTGTGTCCGAGAGCGCCCGCGTGCCGCAAGCACCAAAGCTCAGGCTCGTCCTTGCTTTCCGCCGCGTCGGAGGACTCGCCGCATGTCGTGCACTCGGCCTCATAGACCGGCCCGCTGCCTTGCCTGTCCGTGCTCAACATCCAGTCGGCGAACCGCATAACTGAGCGAGGTCTCGCCGACTGAGGCTCCAACGCGCCGGCGTTCACAGGCTTCTGAGTACCGTCCATCAACTGTCTCCGTCCTGAGGCGGCACCGACATCAGTGCCCATACGGACTTTCCGACCCCGCCGCGTTCGCTCACGCCCCACTGGTCCGCAAACACGCCGACCAGGACGAGTCCTCGTCCGCACTCCGAGTCGCTGGCAGCGGCATGCTCGTGGGGCCACACGTCCGAGCTGTCATGCACCTCGATACGGAGGTCTTCGCCGGCCAGTTGAAAGCGGGTCTCGATCTCACGCCCCGGCGAAACGTGCGCATGCCGGACGGCATTCGTGACCAGTTCGGAGAGCACGAGCAGAGCCGTGTCCTCAATCTCTGCCAGGCCCCAGGCGGCGAGCGTCTTGCGCAGCTCGACGCGGGCCAGGCCGACGCACCGCGGATGGCGAGCCCATCGGCACACCATCTCCGGGCCGTTCAGCGCATCCTGTCGCTCCTGCATGCCTCAGAGGATGGGCGTCTCATCCGCCCCATCGATTCCCGGCGATAGGGGTACCCATGATGGGTAAACTCGGCGCTGAGAATCGCTGATATTCCTTGTGCCCAGGCAGTTTGGGGAAGCGCGTGTCAGGAGACCTCTCACCGACGGCATTACCGGCCCATGTCCTTGGCCGATCCGATGTGCAGACCGCGCTGAAGCGACACGACTTCGGACAGGTCTTCAGGCTGGCCCGGCAATGGGGCGGGATCAGCTTCCTGAAAATCGCCGACGCGTGCGACATCAAGCCGGAGCGAGTGGGGAAGCTGGCGCGAGGCGACGGCGCGATCACCACGTACGAGAAGATCGCGTACATCGCAGACGCCCTGAGCATCCCCGGCCACATGATCGGGATGGCACCGCGCCCGTGGGAGCAGGCATCGACGCCCACATCCGCAAGTCGCCCGGAGCTGATCTCTCCCCTCGCGACCGACGCCCCAAGAATTGCGGGTGTGCCCGAGCCCGATGATGTGGGAACCGTCGACCTCGAAGGAGACGAAGTGCAGCGCAGGAGGTTCCTCGCAGCTTCCATCGGCATCGCCACCGGCGCGGCCATGACGCCAGGATCCACCGCCGGCCGCCGCATCGGGCAACGGCAGGTGCAGCACCTTCAGCGGCGCACCACCCGTCTTCGCAGCCTCGATGACGTACTCGGCGGAGCCGATACCCGGCACATTTACCGCGCCGAACTCGGCACCACCATGAACCTGCTGCGCAACGCCTCGTACACGGAGAACACCGGTCGACAGCTCCTCAGTCTGGTGGCCGAGCAGGCGCAGCAGGCAGGCTGGGCAGCGTTCGACGCAGGACGGCAGACCGAGGCGTCAGCCCTCTACGAGAAGGCCTTTCAGGCGGCGACCGAGGCCCAGGACGCGGCGCTGGCAGGCAACTCCCTCGCGTTCCTCGCATACCAGCAGGTCAGCACCGGCACGTCCGGAGTGGCGACCGCCGCCGCATCCTGCGAGACAGCCAGCGCAGACGCGCCCGCGACTGTCCGGGCCCTGCTCTTTGAACGTCGCGCGTGGGCCCATGCCAAAGCAGGCCAGGCCAAGGAAACCGAGCAAGCACTCGGCCAGGCCGAGGAAGCGTTGACGGGGAACGGCGGCGATCGACCCGGGCCCGACTGGTCATCGTGGGTAGACACCCGCGAGCTCCAGATCATGAAGGGCCGCTGCTGGACCGAGCTGCACCGGCCACTACGGGCCGTGCCCGCCCTCGAAGAAGCGCTAGCCGACTTCGACGACGCTCACGCCCGCGACAAGTCGCTGTACCTCACCTGGCTGGCACACGCCTACCTGGACGCCGGAGAGATCGAGCAGTCAGCAACCGTGATCACCAAGGCCATGGATCTCTCCGCCGGAATCGGCTCCGTCCGGCCCCAGCAACGCGCGAACGAGTTCCTACTCAGGCTTCAGCCGCACCGGACGATCGCGCCCGTCGCCGAGCTGCTGGACCGCGCGGCCATGTGATCACTCAGCGACACTGCGGGCGATCCAGTCCAGGCCGGCCGCAGAGCCCGCCACGATGGGTACCGCGTTGATCTCGGGGTTCTTCCACGGGTGGTGATCCAACAGATGCGCCTCAAGTTCGGGGTATCGAGCCGCCGTTGTCTTGAAGATCACCTGCCACTCTTCGCCCTCACCGAATTCGCCAAGGTGCCAGAACACCGAGGTGACAGGGCCGACCACCTGCGCACCCGCGGCCAGACGTGCCTCCGTCGCACCCCTGGCCAGTGCTACCGCTGCCTCACGGCTCTCCGTCGCTGTGTACACCTGCACGCACTCAGTCATGAGCCAGAGCCTAGGGCGGACCACGACCCGCCAACCAGGCCGCGCAAATAAGTGTGCCCAGGCCCCGCGCGACAGCTTCCCACCAAAAGGCTATGAGGAAGGCATGACTGTACCCACTCCCCCAATACCGCCACCCGGCAGCCGGACCCCGAGGTTGGCAGCGGTCGGCAGTAACGTCATGGCGGCGGTACCCACAGGTGGCGTAGACAGACGGAGCCGGGGCGTGACAATCTGCCGTACCCGGAGAGAACGATCACTGGGCAGTCGGTTGACCTGCGGGTATATGGCAGAGCAAAAAGGACTATGAACACGGCTTGACTGAGTCATCAAGCCGCGTTCACAGCCTCTTCCGTGCTGCAGGCAGCCGCCGGCCGAGGCTGCTCTCTCCACGTCAATGCCGTCTCGTGACAGACGTGCGCAGGGCCGTGTGTCCGGGCCGGCGGCCGCCGTTCGGATCACCCCAGGCGGCCCTTCAGGTGATTACCGGACGCCTCATGAGCCAGGCAGCCGCCGCAGAGGTACGACGTCTCAGCAGAGGACGAACCCAGAACGCCGTGAGGAGCTTGACGATGTACGCAGCAGTCCGGCGGTACGAAGGGGTGACCGATTCGGCCGAGGCGGCACGTCTCGTGAACGAGGGGTTCGTGCCGCTCATGCGCCAGGTCTCCGGCTTCGTGGCCTACTACTGGATCGATACCGGGGACGGAGTGATGATCTCGACCAGCGTCTTCCAGGACCAGGCCGGTGCCGAGGAATCGATCTCGAGGGCTGCGGGCTTCGTGCGGGACAACCTTGCTTCACTGCTCCCCAACCCTCCCCAGGTCATGGCCGGCGAGGTGGTGGCTTTCGCATGACTGCGTTCGGACGAGCCACAAGAGATGCCCTCCAAGGCTGTACCGGCCTGCAGTGCCCACGTCGCCCTTCTCAGCGCCGATCCCGCGAGGTGCGTCGGCCGCAAAGAGGACTGTGAACACGGCTTGACATGACTCATCGTGGAGCGTCCTCAGGGTGAGGCGCTGCCGCCAAGGACACTGGCTGTTGAGCCCATTCGGTGGCTACCGGCAAACCTCCCCGTGCTGACTACATACTGTCCGAGACCGATTTGCCGATATCCGGCGCGACGCACACGTCCAGGGGGGACCATGCGCACCCGCATCATCACGGCACTCACGGCAGCTCTGCTGCTCGGTGTCACCGGTTGCAGCAGCGACAGCGATGACAAGAAGGAACGCTCTGACAAGCCAGCCGTCAGCGCCACCCCTAGCAAAGGCGTCACCAACGACGAGGCGTCCGCATCGGACAGAGCTGCATTGGAGAAGGCTGTACGCGAATACACCGCGGCGTACTTCAAGCCTGACGTCGACGCCGGGTACGCGATGGTGTCCAGGCGATGCAAGGAGGCGACCAGCAAGGAGCAGTTCGAGGTGATGCTGGAGCGAGCGAGCGGCGACTACGGGCAGCAGGACGTTAGGAGATTCAGCGTCGATCAACTGTCCGGGGACATGGCCCGAGTGTCATACGGGGTGGCTCTGCCGAAGTTCGATCAGAAGCAGCAGCCGTGGGTACGCGAGTCAGGACAGTGGCGGTACGACTCCTGCTGACGTCCAGCTCTCCGGTCCTCACCCGACGGCAGGTTCGCGGCACTGCGGCCCAGCGGAGGGCTCGCGCTCTCCGCGCGTTCAGTCGAACGCCATGACCAGACGCACGCAACCGTGCTCACGGCGCCGCGCCCTACAGTGCTCCTCGTGGAGGCGTGAGCGCCGAGCTCGTCAGTAACGGAGGCGGGCCGTGTCCCCGTGGATACGCACGATGCACGTTCTGAAGCAGTCCAGCGGAGTGCCCCCGTCTGTGGGGACCAGCGTCAGCCCCAGATCCATCAGGGGCCGGATGGTCTGCGCGGTCCGGCTTCCATCAGGGTCAGGGTCCTGCACGGCCGCCCACGCTTCGAACAGCCCTTGGACGGCCTCCCAGCCCGGCCCGGGTACGAAGTGGCACAGAAACGTCGGCTGGTCGACCCCGTACTCGCGGAGCTCACCGACTTGGACTTCGCCCTGCATGAGCCACCACGTCCTGGCCAACGCTCCGCACCTCACATTGCCGACTTCGGTGGCACGTTACCGTTCTCAGTACCCCCTCACGCCACGAGAACTGGCCGCTCTCGATCACGCCCGCTGGGTTCGACCGTCGCGAAAAGGACTATGAACGCTGCTTGACTTGGATCAAGCCGTCGTTCCTGTGGATGATGTACCGCTGCGGATGGGGCACGAAGGCCGGTCAGGAGACCGTCCTGGCCGTCGAGATCTCCCGCAGCGGCTTCGAGTGGGCGTTGCGCCACGCATGCCTGTCGAGCTACGTGCGCGGGGTGCATCCCGACCGCAGCACCTGGCAACGCCAGGTGAAGCGCGCACCCGCCCGCGTCCAATGGGACCCCGAACGCGATCTGCACCTGCGGCCCCTGCCGTACCGCTCACTGCAACTCGGGCTCTCCGGTGAGGCCGTACGACGCTACGCGGACGAGTGGACGGTCAGCATCAGCGACGTGACTCCGCTCGCTCGCGACATCCACGCGCTCGTGAGCGACGGCGACCTGGATTCCGCGGCCCAACTGCTGCCCCAGGAGCGTCCCTACCCCGCCCAGGACGAACTGCTGACACACCTGTATCCGTGACCGGGCGGTCCCGGAACCTCAGCCCTTCGAGGAAGCCCTGCTCACCCTGGATGCTGAATTCCAACGGATGGCCGACCTGGCCCTGCAGGGCGGCGAAAGCGCCCCCGATCGCGATCACCGCTGACCGGGGACGCTTCACCCCACGTCCCGCTCAGACCGGGGACTGCTGAGACCGCCCCGCCTCCGCGGTGTCGCTCGCCGTGGGCGAGCCGGTACCTCGCGTGCGACGCAGGGCCGACCAGATGTTCCAGGCCGCGACGAGCAGGCAGAACAGACCGGTGGCGCCTGGAGCCAGCCAGGCCCCGACACGGTGCTCGACCGCCACCGTGGCCGAGGGGCCGTCGACCGTGGCGGCCACCGGCCCGGTCGGCCTCTCGTCGAACGTGGTCTCGACATCGATCTGCGTAATCCGGAAGGCCCCGTCTTCAGCCTCGAAGGATCCGGAACACAGCAGACCGTCGTCACCGTGCCGGGACTCCGAGATCTCGCAGCGCTCGGCGCGGAATTGTCCGGCCACCCCCGTCAGCCGTGTCTCCAACCGCATCAGACCGGCGCCCAGAAGAAAGACACCCGCGCCCAGGGCCACCACCGTGACCAACACCCGTCTCGGGCCTATTCGTTGCATCCCCGCCCTGCTCTCCGTACTCCGTGTTGTCAGCCGGCGCAGCGTAGCGCCCCCGCCGGGCTCGGCAGCGGCCGGGATACCCGCCCCCTCTGCCGTCAGCGAATCTGCTCCCGGCCAAGAAAGCTGACGGAGCGCCAACCGCGGGCCAAGAGTGGTGGGACCGCGGCTGACCCGAGCCGCGCCACTACAAGGAGGACCGATGGCGCCACTCATCACCGGCCGGGACCCGGTCATGGACCCACGAGCCGCCGAGGGTGACACACCTGCGACGCGGTTCGACGACCACCTCGCCGCACAACTCCTCGCACAGCGGATCGTCTTCCTCGGCACCCAGGTGGACGAGGTCTCCGCGAACCGGGTGTGCGCGCAGATGCTCCTTCTGTCGGCGGAGGACCCGAGGACCGACATCAGCCTCTGCATCAACAGTCCGGGCGGGTCGGTGACGGCGGGGCTGGCGATCTACGACACGATGCGGCTGATCCCCAACGACGTCTCTACGCTCGCCATGGGCTTTGCCGCGAGCATGGGGCAGTTCCTCCTCACCGTCGGGACGGAGGGGAAGCGCTTTGCGCTGCCGAACGCGCGGATCATGATGCACCAGCCGTCGGCCGGCATCGGCGGGACCGCCGCCGACATCGCGATCCAGGCCGAGAACCTCGAGTTCACGAAGAAGGCCGTCGAGCGGATCACCGCGGAGCACACCGGCCAGTCCGAGGAGACGATCTCCCGGGACGGCGACCGCGACCGGTGGTTCACTGCCGAACAGGCGAAGGAGTACGGCATGGTCGACCGCGTCGTCGAGTCGCTCGACGACGTCCGTCCTGCCGGACCGCGGCGACGGGTAGGGCTCTGACATGGGCCAGTACACGATCCCGAACGTCGTCGAGCGCACCCCGCAGGGAGAGCGGTCGTACGACGTCTTCAGTCGGCTGCTGTCCGAGCGCATCATCTTCCTCGGCACAGAGATCGACGACGGCGTCGCGAATGTCGTCATCGCCCAGCTGCTCCATCTCGAGTCCTCGAACCCGGACCGCGAGATCGCGATCTACATCAACTCACCTGGTGGCTCTTTCACTTCACTCATGGCGATCTACGACACGATGACCTTCGTCGGCGCGCCGATCTCGACGTTCTGCGTCGGGCAGGCGGCCTCGACCGCGGCGGTGCTCATGGCCGGCGGAGACCCGGGACGGCGGTTCGTTCTCGAGCACGCCCGGGTGCTGTTGGGGCAGCCGACGAGCGGCGGCCGGCAGGGGACCGTCTCGGACCTCAGTCTCCAGGCCAAGGAGATGCTCCGGGTCCGCTCCGAGGTCGAGGAGGTCCTGTCCCGGCACACGCACCACGATGTCGCGACCCTGCGCGCGGACATGGACCGCGACAAGGTCTTCACCGCGCAGGAGGCAGTGGCGTACGGGCTCGCCGACGAGGTTCTCAGCCGACGGATCCCACCTGCCTGACGCGCTGATGTGCGCCGGCGCCCGACGGCCGCGCCCCGGCCGGGGCGACGGCCGTCTGTCAGGCCGCGAGGCACATTCCGCCGTGCGGCGAAGCTGCCGCGCGCCCGGAGCTGCGGTCGCGCCCCGAGACGACCGAGGTGACCGCAGTGGGTTCGGTCTCGGTCCGGGCCGGCCTCGCCCGGGCCGAGCGGGCAAGCTCACCGTGGGCCAGCGCGAGGACATCGGCCAGTCCCAGGCCCAGGGCACGGGCGGCGGCCGCGAGGACTTCGGACGAGGCCTCCTTGCGGCCCCGCTCGAGCTCGGAGAGATAGGGCATCGAGATCCGGGCGGCGTCGGCCACATCCTTGAGCGTGCGTTCCTGGGCGAGGCGCTCACGGCGCAGTACGTCACCGACGACGTGCCGCCAGAGGGGCTCTTTGGCCGCGGGGGGCGGCGCCGCAGTGGCCGGGCGGAGTGGAATGACGCGGGCTTGGTTCGGCACGTGGCTGCTCACCCCCTCAGGGTAGGAGCGTTGTGGTCGGCCGGGAGGCAGCAGAGTTCCGCCCCGTGCGAAATCACGCGTTCCGGCCGCCGATGCCAGCAGAGGGAGTGCCGGTGCGCTCTGCGGCAGCAACGGCGTTACGGCTTCCCCGGTTTGCGGGCCATGAGGTGCGCCTGCTGGACCTTCTCGTCCCGGTCGGGCTCGCGCAGCATCCGGGCGTCCGGCTCGGCCTCGAGTCCGGTGCGGTAGCGCTCGGCGTAGTCGACGGCGACGGCGTCGTAGAACGGCCGGGTGGCGCGCAGGCAGGAGGGTTCGGCCATGGTCGAGGACAGAGTCCCCCACGGCCCGCACCCGACACCGCTCGCCGGCGCCCGCCACCACAAGGAGCGCTCGACCGATCCGCTCCTCGCAGGAGGAACCGTTCGCCGCGTGGCCCGTTCGCCGCGTGGCCAGGTGCCGGCGAACTCACGGCGGGGCCGTGAAGCCCCATTAGGGTTTGCGGCGTGGGGATCAGCGAGCGGGCAGAGACCGTACGAGCCGATGACGACGAGCGGGACACACCACCCCGGTGGCGTGTCCCGCTCGTCGCGACGGCCGTCGTCGTGCCGCTGTACCTCCTGTGGGCCGTCTGGCTCGCGACCGGCGGCGGCGACCTGGCGGCGCAGCTCGCCTGGGCGGGGTTCATGGAACGGCACCCCACATCGGCGTACAACCTCTCCTGGTACGGCGGCGCCCACACCGCCAACTACAGCCTGCTGACGCCACCACTCATGGCCGTCTTCGGCGTGCGCGCGGTGTCCGTCGCCGCCGGTCTGGCCGGCACATGGCTGCTGGCCTGCCTGTTCGTACGCAGCGGAGTGCGGCGGCCCGGCCCGCCCGCCGTGCTCGGGGCACTGGCTCTCTGGTGCGATGTCGCCTCCGGTCGTACGACCTTCGCGCTGGGCGTCGCGATCGGGCTGCTCGCCGTGCTGTACGTACGCAGGACGGGCGTCGCGGTGGTGTGCGCGGCGCTCGCTGCCATGGCAAGTCCGGTGGCCGGGCTCTTTCTGGTGGTGGCGGGGGCCGCGTATCTGCTGGACCGCCAGTGGCGCAACGGCGCCGCGCTCGTGCTGCCGCCGTTCGCCGTGGTGGGCGCGGTGACGCTGCTCTTCCCCTTCCAGGGCGAACAGCCCATGGCGGCCGGGAAACTGTGGATGCCGCTGGCCGCCTCCGCCGCCGTGGCGGTCGCGGCGCCGCGCGACTGGCGGGTGGTGCGGTACGGAGCCGGGGTGTACGGCGTCGGCGTCGTCCTCACCTATCTCATCGCCTCGCCGATCGGCACGAACGTCGAGCGTCTGGTGGGTCTCGTCGGGCCGCCGGTGCTGCTCGCGGCGGTGCTGGCGGGAGGGCTCGGCAGACTCCTGCGGGCCGTGCTCGCGATCGGGCTGGCCGTGAACACCTACTGGCTGATCGACAAGACCGAGGACGATCTGGCCGTCTCCGGCGAGGTGCCCGCGTGGGCCGCGCACACCGACGGCGTCGTACGGGAGTTGCAGCGGCTGGGCGCCGACCGCACGCGCGTCGAAGTCGTCCCCGCCCGCAACCACCGCGAGGCGAGCGTTCTCGCCCCGCACGTCAATATGGCGCGCGGCTGGAACCGGCAGCTGGATGTGGAGCGCGGGCGGCTCTTCTACGACGGGTCGCTGACACCGGCGACGTACCGGCAGTGGCTGGACCGCTGGGCGGTGGGCTTCGTGGTCCTGCACCACGGGCGTCCTGACGGGCCCGCCGAGGACGAGGCTGCGATCGTCAGGAGCGGGCCGGGCTGGCTGGAGCGGGTGTGGCAGGACGGCGGCTGGACGGTCTACCGGGTGCGGGACGCGGTTCCGCTGGCCGCAGCACCGGCGACGGTGGTCAGCGGCGACGACGCGGAGCTGGTCGTACGGATGCCGGCGGCCGGATCGGTGACGGTACGGGTCGCGTACTCGCCGTGGCTGCGGGCGCAGAGGGCGTGTCTGCGGCAGGAGGGCGAGTGGACGCGGCTGACCGTGCCGCGGGCGGGTGAGTACCGGTTGGACTCGCCCTACCGTCTGTCGCGCTCGGGCGGCTCGGGCGGCTCCGGCTGCTGACGGTGGCCGGCGCTGACGGCTGGTCGGGTTCTGGCACTGATCTTCCCTGCGGGTCTCAACCGGGCTGGGCGGGAACCGTGAGGGACTGAAGATGCCGACGGAGGATGTCGCGCGCGGCATCAGGGGCGACACCGCCCGGGTACAGCACTCCCCCGAAGGCGAGACCGTCCAGAAGCGCGGCAAGCCGCAGCGTCTCCAGCTCGATGTCGAGTCCGGCGGGAATGCCGCCGGACTTCTGGGCCTCGTGCAGCACCCGAGCGATCAGCTCGCGCATCTCGTCATGCATCCTGCGGGCGCACGGCCGGAATTCGGGGCGGGTGCTTGCGGCGGTGACGAACGCCGTCCAGAGCACGGCTTCTTCACGTCGAGTCTCGTCGAGGGGGAGGAATTCGGCGAGTAGTTCCTCGGTGCGGACCCGGCGGTCGATACCGGCGTCCGGGTCGAGGAGCTGCTCGGCATGGCGGCGGATGCGGTTGTCGATGCGCCGCCGGAGCTCCTCCATCGTAAAGATCATCAGCTCCGTCTGGCCGGCGAAGTAGTGCCGCACGGAACCGATGGCCAACCCCGCCTCCTCGGCGACGTTGCGCAGTGAAGCACTCTCCAGCCCGTCCCGGCCCACAACGCGCAGCACCGCCTGTGCGACGTCCTGACGGCGGGCTTCGGCCACGACAACTTTTGGCATACTGTCTTTATAGCACGGCCACGCTAAATAAACGCCGTTCGCCGGACGCGGACAGGCTGGAACAAAGAGGGAGCTGTGGTGAATATCTGGTTACTCGTCACGATCATCGCCGTCGTGGCAGTCGCAGTGGTGGTCAAGCGGCTGATGGGCGAGCCACTCAACGCCCGCGACTTGTTCGCACCGCCGCTGGTACTCACTGGACTCGGAATCTGGGCACTCACCGAAGTCGAGGAACTGTCCGGGACCGACCTCGGCTGGGTGATCGGCGGAGCGGTGGTAGGCGTGGGGCTCGGCGCGCTGCGCGGAGCAACCATCCAGGTCTACCCCAAGGACGGGATTCTCTATCAGCGCTATACGGGCAGGACGTTCCTCGTCATCGTCGGGTCCCTGGTGGTGATGGCGGGTTTCGGCTTCCTCGCCGTACGGATGGGCATGCACGAGGAAGCGCGGCCGATCAACCTGTCCATCGGCGTCGGCTTCCTGGGCGAGGCGCTGGTCGTCGGCGCGCGGGGCCTGGCGAGCGGAGTCCCCTTCGCCCCCGAGAAGCCGAGCCTGCTCGACAGATATTCCGGGCGCTGAGCGCGGCGGAATCCGACAGCGCTTCACCACAGGACTGCTGACACTTGTCGTGAACGCGGGGTACGACACCGACATCGTGGCTCGAGAAGAAGGGACGACCGCCTCGTCGAGGTCGCGTCCGCCTGAGCTCCGGCTCCGGCGCTGGCGGCCGGTTGTCAGTGGCGTGTGCCACGCTCGGCTCATGATTGACCACATCTCGGTACAAGTGGCGGATCCGGCGGCCGGCGCCGCCTTCTACGACCGTGTGCTGGCCCCGCTCGGCGGCAAACGGCTGCTCGACTTCGGTGAGGTGATCGGTTACGGCACGACGCAGCCGACCTTCTGGATCGGTCCGGTGACGACGGAGGGGCAGGCCCGCGAGGTGCATATCGCCTTTGTCGCGGCCGACCGCGCGAAGGTACGGGCGTTCTACGCGGCGGCCGTCGAGGCGGGGGCGGAGGTGCTGCACGAGCCACGGGTGTGGCCCGAGTACCACGCGGCCTACTACGGCGCGTTCGTCAGGGATCCGGACGGCAACAACGTGGAGGCGACCTGCCATATGCCGGAGTGAGACCGGGGCGCAGCAGCCCTTCTTCCGCCTGGGTTCGGTGCGCGCCCGGGGCACGACGGCCGGTCATCCGCGCGCTGGGGTGCGGGCCGTTCCTCGGTTCGTCGGCTTGGCTCGGATCGCGCCGGGCCGCCAGCGCCGTACGGGCCTCTCCGTAGATCGTCATCGTGACTGTCATGACGCCTCGGCCTGGGCCGCCCGGAACCGGGCGGCGGTTGCCGAGGCGTCGTAGCCCGGGGAGACGCCGTCGACCAGGATCACATCACCGGCCATATGCCGGGTACGCAGCGGCAGAAGCTCCTGGTAGGCCTCGGATTCGTACCACCCGCGCGCCCGCTCCATGCCCGCGAAGCCGATGATGACGAGCGCGCCCGGCCACTCGCCCTCGCGGAGTTCGACGGTCGCGCCATGGACGAGGAAGCGACCGCCGAAGGGGTCGAGGGTGGACTGGATCCGCTCCATGTAGTCGAAGATCTCGTCGTGCAGGTGCGCGGCGGGCAGCAGGTGCCCGACGGCGTAGGCGGTCATGATGTCCTCCTGGTGCGGGGGCTCGTTCGGATGTCTTCGATCCTGCCGAGGGAACGGGAGGCCGTCGATTACCCGCGAGGTAATGGCGGCAGGGTGCTCCCTGTCCAGGTCACAGACCCAGTCCCCGGCGCTCACCGGCTGTGGGGAGCCAGAGAGGAAACCACGACGCTCAGCGCGGGCTTCCCGCTGTCTCTGTGGCTGTCGCGCCGCGGCTCGCCTTGAAGATGTCGTCCATGGCTTCGGCACCCGATGTGGTCACCGGACGCAACTGCTTGCGAGACACGCTCGGGTGCCCCGCGTCCAGGCTCTGATCAGGGCGGTCCGTTCAGCTCTGTGAGTCGCCCGCACCGTCTGGAGCGGCGTCGGTCAGGCGGAAGACGCCGCGACGCGGAACTCGTCGCCCTCGGGTCTCCCGCCGTCCCGACAGACAAGTACCGGGTCAGGGGCCTGATCTGCAGAGCGGGTCAGGCCCCTGAGTGGTTTCCGGGGCCGGCATGCCCAAGGACCCCCCGTCCACGGCGGGGCCCTTGGGTCGGACTCGGCCTGCGGAGGTTTGCGTCAACCAGCGGGCCGGGGTTGCGGCGGTACCGCGGCGTGTGCTGATCCGGGCGAGGCTCCCGCTCCCGTGACACCTGGGGGACGGGGGGCGCGCTGCCACAGGCGTCCCAGGGAGCGGTAGAAGCGGTCAGGCAGGAACGCGGCATCGGCGACGATCATCGCGCCGGAGAAGAGCGGCAGTCCCATGAGCACCGCGATATTCACGTGCATGCCCAGGAGAACGATCAGGACGGGGTATTTGAGCCTGCCGAACAGAACGAACGGAAAGGCGACCTGCACCAGCACCGTCAGGTAGCCGGCGACGGCGATCAGCACGTGATGGCCGTCGATCATCTGGGACAGACCCGGCCAGGGCCGGAACAGGTCGATGTTCAGGACGTAGTGGAGGGCGGTGCCGTTGCCCCAACTGGGGCCCTGCACCTTGTACAGGCCCGCGCACCCGTAGAGGAAACAGACCTGGACGGCGATGACGAACATGCCGCAGTTGTGCAGCACGGTGGTCAAGATATCGCGGGTGTCGCCGAGTTGGTGCCGGAGACCGCCGCCGCGCGGGCCTGCCGTCTTGCCCACCGACGCTCGGAGCCGGGTCCTGCGCGCGTCGAGGGACCAGCGCCGGCCGGATGCGGTGAAGACGAGGTAGACGGCCATGAGGACCATGAGATTGTCCCCGCCGTCCGCCATGAAGATCGCTTTGGCGTGGAACGACACCACCACGACCGCGAACAGCACGGACACCGCCCGGGTCCGCCAGCCCAGCAAGAACAGCGCACACGTGACGAGAGCCACGGCGTAGCAGACCTCGAAGTACACCCGGCTGTCGGACAGGGTGAGGACGCTGAACCACCCGCTCTGGTCGAGCATCTGTCTGGCCAGCGCGGGCGTCCACGGTGAACCGGGGCCCCACATCTCGTCGCGGTGCGGAAACTCGCGGAGCAGGAAAGCGAGATAGAGCAGCCCGTACCCGATGCGCAGCACCGCTGCCGCATACAGGGAGACCGGCCGCTCGGTCAGGAGGACGAGGAACGCATGGACCCTCTCGGGTACGCGCTGCGGCGTGCGTACGGCCGCCGGCTCGGTGGTGCGTCGGGACGTTGTGGGCGTGGCGAGTGCCTGCTCAGTCCGTTCCATGTGAGGCCACCTTCCACCAGGGCAGATACCGGGTTTCGACCCGCGCCGGTGCCGCGCTGGCCGGGCGGAAACCGCCCGCTGCGCCGGGCGCGGCGATGGGCAGGGTGATCACCCGAAGCTGGATGGACTCGAAGGTGCCGCCACGTTGGGCGGCGACGCGATGCGCTGCGATGTTGCGCAGATACTTCTGCATCATCAGAGCCCGTTCCGAGCGCGGCTGGTCGTCGCCGCCGTGCGTTCTGAGGTAGGAATTCCAAGCCTGGCGCAGCATGTTCTGTGCCGTATGGCTCGGGAAGACACTGTGCTTGACGGCGGAATCGTCCATGGCGCTCAGATCGATCCAGTCGCTCACCCGTGCGGTGCCGTCCGGTGCTGTCAGCCTGGTCCTCGCCGAGATCTGCCGGTTGACCGACTGCGGATTCGGGGCGAAGAGCCGCCAGTTCTGCTCGAACACGGGCAGGACCCACGCGTTGATCTGCCGGCTGTACGCCTGCGAGATGGCGTTCGGGGGCGCAACGTACAGAAACACCAGGAGCACATGGACCAGGGCCACTGCCAGACAGAGGGCCACCGCGGCTCCCGTTCCCGCGCTCAGCGGGCGGGGTGGCCCTGAAATCCCACGGGTCCTACGCGGTACCCCGCCACCGCCTTGCGTTGCCGGCTCAGCGCCGGTCCGCTGCGATTCCTTCACATTCGTCGACTCAACGCCGCCCAGCACGGTCCCACCCGGTCCTTCCCATCCCGCCTGCTCGCACCTGCTGCTCCTTGCTTCCGCATGCGGCGCGCGACGGAATCGATGACGATCCCGCCGCGCGCCACCCGTCCCACTCGCCTGTGGGGCGACTACCTGTGCGCGCACTCCGCCGAAGCGACGCACGCGCGTCTCACTGCTCCCACCGAACTTCGGGGGAAGGACTCACTCGGTGGTGAACTGCGCCTTGTGCTTCCCCTCGTCCTTGTCGGGCTTCCCCGGCTTGTTGTGGTGGCCGGGCTTCCAGGGCTTCACCGGCTTCGGCTTCGAAGGTTCCCAGCAGTGGTCGCAGTAGTGTCCGCCCGTGTGTCCGCCCGAGCTGGTGCCGTGGGCATCACCACCGTTCGCATCACCACCGTTGGCACCACCACCGTGGGCATCACCACCGTTCGCATCACCACCGTTGGCACCACCACCGTTCGCATCACCACCGTTCGCATCACCACCGTTCGCATCACCACCGTTGGCACCACCACCGTTCGCACCACCACCGTTCGCATCACCACCGTTCGCATCACCACCGTTGGCACCACCGGTGCTCGTGGTCGTGGCCGCGCCATCGGTCGTGGTCGTGGCCGCGCCATCGGTCGTGGTCGTGGCCGCGCCATCGGTCGTGGTCGTGGCCGCGCCATCGGTCGTGGTCGTGGCGGCGCCATCGGTCGTGGTGGTGGCCGCGCCATCGGTCGTGGTCGTGCCGACGCCACAGTCATCCGGCCGGGTGATCACGTTGGTGTCCAGCGTCACGGCCCCGTTTCGGGCCAGCGCCCGGCCTTGGATGTTCGCCCCACTGACGACGGTGATCGAGGTGAGCGCCATGATGGTGCCCGCGAAGATGGAGCCGGCTTGGATCGTGGCGGATTCGCCGACCACCCAGAACACGTTGCACGCCTGGGCGCCGTTGGCGAGGACAATGCTGCTCGTGGTTGTCGTTGTCAGGCCCTCAGGAATCTTGAAGACCCAGACGGCATTGGGGTTGTTCTGGGCGTCCAGGGTCCAGATACCGTTGACCAGGAGACCGGCCGTGGCGCCGTAGGTGCCCGGAACCAGCGTCGGAGTCACCGGCGCCGCGGAGATGTTGGCTTGCGTGGGCTCGGCGAAGGCGAAGTCGTACGCCGTGCCCAGGTCGTCCTGCGCCTGCCCAGCCACTGCGTCCCCGGGGTGGAACGTACCGTCCACCACCACCCCGGGCGGGAATCCGCCCAGGGCCATCGACGGAGATACGCCGACGTCTCCGGTGATCACAGAACTGCCGGTTTGGTGACAGCCGAACCGGCCAGCACCGCGAAGCTTTCCGCGGTACCCAGAGGTACAAATGTTGCTGCTTTTGCCTGTGTAGGCGTCACTGCCACAACTGCCAAGGCGACCAGCAGGGCAAGTACCCCTGCGGTCCAGGCCGTCATTGTGCGCCGATGCGGCGCATCGGGAATATTCAGTGTCATCGAGGAGCCAACTCCTGTGAGGGTGGTGACGCCCGGCGTTCACCGCCGGACGGAATCGCCTCTTCTGTCAGCGGCAGATTACGGCGATACCCCTCCTCGGTTATGATTCATCCGGGTGATGTCGCCGGAACTCACCATATAAATTCAAGAATGTATGACAAATATTGAGCCGACTGGCTGTCATTCATCCCGTGCGGCAAGCCACCGCCGTCGCTGCAGTCAATCACTCCTGACAGGCCGACCGTCGACCACTGCCCGTCAGGGGAGTGGGGATCCGGTGGTTCGTCCGCGCCATTGATTTTCTTCACTGAGGGTGCTCGCCTCGGATTACGCCACGACACGCTGGCGGCACACAGAAAAGCGCGGCGTTACCGGCCGCCGGCCCGCCGCTCACTGCCATTCCTGTGAAGTCAGAGACAGAAGACGATTTCGACTCCGAACACTCCACGCCTTTGCGATATTGAACAAGCGGCAGCAAATGCCCTCTGGACGGCGCAGGCCGGAAACATACGCCGGGCCGGATGCGAATTCCTGGATCCAGAGATCTTTAATGGCTGAGGTTACGGCGGTTGGAGGTCGAGGCCAGTCCTGGCGACGAGGCCCTCGATGAGGATGGGACCTGCACACTCCAGCCGATGCGGTGCAGCAGCAGGTCCAACCCGGCCAAGGTGTATGCCACGCCGAATCGGCGTCGCACCACTTCGTTGATCCGGGCAAGGGTCCAGCACTGGTCACTCCAGCCGGATGCAGCCGGACCAGCACCCAACACCATTTCGACACAACGCAGTTGGCTGGCATCGAGCTTGTAGCGGGCACCGCCGGAGCCCTTGGAAGCCAGGGCTGGTCAGAAAGGCGGCGTGTGTCCTGGCCCGCCTGGACGGAAGCCCCCGTCGGCCCTGGAACCGACGAGGGCTTCACCGTATTCGCGAGGCTTACTCGCCGATGCTGTACGTGCCGGTGCTGCCGTGGTCGGCCGTATGGTGTACGCACCGAGGCCCCGGCCCGCGCCGGATCGGCACGAAGCTGATCCGGCGCGGCCGGGGCCGCAGTTGAGCCGGTGAAGCGGTGAGGCGGTGCGACTTCGAGAGGGTGGGGCTCAGATCGTCGCCGTGTCGATCACGAAGCGGTAGCGGACGTCGCTCGCCAGCACCCGCTCGTACGCCTCGTTGATCTGGTCCGCGCGGATCAGTTCGATCTCCGCGCCCAGGCCGTGCTCGGCGCAGAAGTCGAGCATCTCCTGGGTCTCCGCGATACCGCCGATCCCCGAGCCCGCGAGGCTCTTGCGGCCGCCGATGACGGAGAACAGGTTGAGCGAGACGGGCTCCTCGGGAGCGCCCACGTTCACAAAGGCGCCGTCCGTCTTCAGCAGGCGCAGATACGCGTCCAGCGGCAGCGGCGCGGACACGGTCGAGACGATCAGGTCGAAGCTGCCGGCCAGCTCCTCGAAGGTCGCCTCGTCGCTCGTCGCGTAGTAGTGGTCGGCGCCCAGCTTCAGCCCGTCGTCCTTCTTGCGCAGCGACTGGCTGAGCACGGTCACCTCGGCACCCAGCGCATGGGCGATCTTGACGCCCATGTGGCCGAGGCCGCCCAGGCCGACGATGGCGACCTTCTTGCCGGGGCCCGCGTTCCAGTGGGCGAGCGGCGAGTAGAGGGTGATGCCGGCGCACAGCAGCGGGGCCGCGACGTCCAGCGACAGGCCGTCGGGGATGCGCAGCGTGAAGGCCTCGTCGACGACGATGTGGGTGGAGTAGCCCCCGTAGGTCGGCTCGCCGCTCTTGTCGAGGGCGTTGTACGTGCCGACGTTGCCGCCCGAGCAGTACTGCTCAAGGCCGGCCTTGCAGTTGTCGCACTCACGGCAGGAGTCGACCATGCAACCGACGCCCACCCGGTCGCCGGCGGCGAACTTCGTCACACCGGGACCGACCTCGGTGACGATGCCTGCGATCTCGTGGCCCGGCACCATCGGGAAGATGCCCTCGGCCCAGCCGTCGCGCGCCTGGTGGATGTCGGAGTGACAGATGCCCGCGTACTTGATCTCGATGAGCACGTCGTGCTCGCCGACAGGACGGCGCGGGACGGTGGTCCGCTCCAGCGGCGCCTTGGCGGCGGGAGCGGCGTATGCGGAAACGGTGGTGGTCATGGCTACGAGCGTGCCGCGGAGCGGGGCACTTACCCAGCCCTCTGTTGTGCCTACGTCCAGCGTGCGTACGACTGGCAGGGTCAGGATGGACATGCTCCCCGGCCGGTAATACTTGGCTGTATGGACCAGCGCGCCGAACTCAGCGAATTCCTCCGCTCCCGCCGTGCCCGGCTGCAGCCGGAGGACGTCGGCCTGCCGCAGCTGGGCCGCCACCGTCGTGTCCCCGGGCTGCGCCGTGAGGAGCTGGCACAGCTCGCCGGGGTCTCCGTCGCGTACTACACACGTCTCGAGCAGGGCAACGGACGCAATGTGTCCACCGAGGTGCTCGACGCGATCGCGCGGGCCCTGCGCCTGTCCGACGTCGAGCGGGACCATCTCAGCCACCTCGCGAAGCCGAAGCAGAAGAAACACCGGCGCATGGGCCGACCGCAGCAGCTGCGGCCCGCGGTGCAGCAGCTGATTGACGCGATGGACGGGGTGCCCGCGTATGTACTCGGGCGCCGGCTGGACATCATCGGCTGGAACCGCATGGCCCGCGCACTGCTCGGCGACTTCGCCGCGCTGCCGCCGCAGGAGCGGAACATGGCCCGGCTCGTCTTCCTCGACCCCAACGCGCCTGATCTGTACGTCGACTGGGAGTGCAAGGCGACCGAGGTGGTGAGCGTGCTGCGGATGTACGCGGGCTGCTCGGCCGACGACCCGCAGCTGCCCCCGCTCATCGGCGAACTGTCGGTCAAGAGCGAAGAGTTCCGCAAGCTCTGGGCCGCGCACACGGTCCAGGACAAGGGCCACGGCACCAAGCGGCTGCACCATCCGCTGGTGGGCGAGATGACCCTGTCGTACGAGACGCTGAGGCTGCCCGACGACCACGATCTCTCGCTGGTCACCTACCACGCGGAGCCCGGCACGCGCGCGGCCGAGTCGCTGCGGCTGCTGGCCGGCTGGGGCGTGGACGAGGTGGCGGACGCCGACGCGCTGTAACGCCGTTACAGCTTGGCCTGGAAGAAGGCGACGGGACGCTCACGGCGGTAGCCGAGACGCGCGTTGACGGCCAGCATCGGGCCGTTGTCGTCGGCGACGGTCGTCGCAATCTCCCGTACGCCCGGTTGCAGTGCGCTCACAGTCCCCAGCATGTGGCGCTTGACCGCACGGCCGAGCCCGCGGCCCCGATGGGCCGGGGTGACCACGGTGTCGTACTGGATGGCGCGGACGTCCGACGGGTCTCTCAGCACCAGTTCGGTGTAGGCGGCGACCTCGCCACGGCCCGTGGCACCGCCCTTCACCGCGCCGTCGTCCGCCATGTGCAGCACGACCGAGGAGAGGACCACGCCGCCCCGGTCCACAATCACCTGCGCGGCGGCCCGCACCCGGTCCGCGTCCCAGACGTGAGCCCGCTCATCCAGGTCGCCGGTGGGAGCGTCCTCCATGGCTTTGTGGGCCTCGGCGAAGGCGTCGGCGAAGGCATCCGGCACGACGCCCGCCCACTGGCCGTAGGTGTAGCCCTCGGGCAGTGCGAGCTGCTCCGGGTGCGCGGCGAGCGCGCCCTGGATGTTCTGTACGTACCAGGCGAGCGGCAGCACATTCTCGAAGCCGAGCCCGGTGGCGAACTCCTCGCCCGCGCCGCCCGGTTCCAGGACGGTGGAGACCGACGTGCGACCGTCGGCAGCCAGTTCGGCGCGTACGGCCGCCCACAGCGCCGCTCCGACGCCGCGCCGCCTCGCCTCCGGACGTACGGTGAGCACATCGAGGAAGGCGGTGTGGCGGTTGCCCTCTTCCGTGAAGAGGACCAGCGAGGCCACCCCGTCGTACGAGCCGCCCCCCGAGCCCTCGTTCGAGCCGCCCTTCGAGCCGTCCGCCGAGCCCTCGTTCGAGCCGTCGGACGCTGTCGCGACGAGATGGAGCGTGCGCCCGCTCACCGAGGACTGCCGCAGCTTTCCTTCGGTGTCGACGCGGCCGGGCACCGGCACCCCGGCGGGTAGATCGTGGCCGTGCGCCGCGGTGACCACCGCGTGCCAGGCGTCGACAGCGGATTCGGCGGGCGGTACGGGGAGCTGTGTGATCGTCATACCGATGACGGTACGGGGAGAACGGACGAGGGCGGCGGCACCCCACGGGGTGCCGCCGCCCTCATGCGCATGAGGTGGTGGCTCAGGCGGCCGAGCCGGCCTTCCACTCGCTCCAGCTCAGGTTCCAGCCGTTCAGGCCGTTGTCCGGCTGGACGGTCTTGTCCTTGGAGTTCTTCACGATGACGACGTCGCCGACGATCGAGTTGTCGAACAGCCAGGCGGCGGGCTGGTTCGGGTCGCCCGCGCCCTTCACATCGTTCAGACCGACACAGCCGTGGCTGGTGTTGGCGCTGCCGAAGATCGAGTCGGCACCCCAGTAGTTGCCGTGGATGAATGTGCCCGACGTGGACAGCCGCATCGCGTGCGGGACGTCCTTGATGTCGTACTCGCCCTTGCCGTCCTTCTTCTTGAAGCCGACCGTCGAGCCGTCCATCCGGGTCTCCTTGAACTTCTCGGAGATCACCATCTGGCCGTTGTAGGTGGGGTTGTCCGGGCCGCCGGCGGAGATCGGGATGGTCTTGATCGTCTTGCCGTCCTGGGTGACCGTCATCGTCTTGGCCGACGCGTCGACGGTCGAGACCTGGTTACGGCCGATCTTGAAGGTGACCGTCTTCTGCTGGACGCCGAAGACTCCCTGGGCGCCCTGGACCCCGTCGAGGTTCAGCTTCAGGGTGACCGTCGAGCCCTCCTGCCAGTACTGGTCGGGGCGGAAGTCCAACCGCTGCCCGTTGAACCAGTGACCGACGACCTCCTGGCCGCTGCTCGACGTCACGGTGACCCCGGCCTGGACGGCCTTCTTGTCCGTGATCGCCTTGTTGAAGTTGATCGAGACCGGCATACCGACGCCGACGGTGGAACCGTCCTCGGGCGTGAAGTTGCCGATGAAGCTGTTGGCGGGCGAGACAGTGGTGAAGGAGGAGTTCTCGTGGGCCTCCAGGCCCTTGGCGTCCTTCGCCGAGGCGGAGATCTTGTACGTGGTGGAACGCTCGAGCTGCCCGTCCGGCTTCCAGCTCTTGCCGTCGGGGGCGAGGGTGCCCTTGACGCTCGCACCGTCGGCCGTGGCCATGGTGACCTGAGTGAGCGTGCCCTCGCTGACGGTTACCTTGGCGTCGTTGTTGATGCCCGCGTTGGTCGCGCCGTTCTTCGGCGAGATGGCTATGCGGGCCTTCGACGCGTCCTTCGCTGCCGCCTCGTCGACCTGGGCCTGCGACTTCTTCGAGCTGTCGGCACTACCGCCCTTGTCACCGTCGCCGCTGCAGCCCGACATCACCAGCACGCCGCCGAGCACTGCGGACGCGGCTATGAGGCCTTTGCGCCGCTTGCTGTCCGTCATCACACGCTTCTCCATCGTCGCCGATTTACCTGACCCACTACCCTGATCCACTACATGGACAACACCCATTTCGGGCTGTCCGGTTCCATATCCGAAAGGGATGTGGGGAACACCACTCACAGATATTCATCGACGCAGCCACCGCCCCTGCGGTTGCACTGCGACACGAAAACGGACGGGCGCCGGTTCACGTCACGGCGCCCCCGAGCCCGTCATACGCACGCGCTACGGCCGCCCGGCGTCACCGTCGTCCGCCTCGTCATCGTCGTCGTACTCCCCATCTTCCTCGTCCGGATCCCAGTCCTCAGCATCGGGGTCGTACTCGATCTGCTCACTGCTCCACGAAGCCTGCGCGAGCTCCACCCCCGGCACCTCACTGACCAGGTCGAAGGGGTCCACGAGATAGGCGATGGCCTCCGCCTCGTCCTCGCGTACCGCCGACTTGGCGTGCACTCGCTCCTCGTCGGGCATGGAGTCGTCCGCCGCGATGCGTTCGAGGGCGCCGCCGGTCAGCGTTTTGGAGTCCTCGATCTCCAGCACCAATTCCACCCGCAGCCGCACATACCGTGATGTCTCAGAAGTGGTCATACGACGGAGCGTAGAGCTCCCGCGCCCGCGGCTTTCCCACGACCCGCTGCTTTCACTAGCATCAGCGCACCCGGCCAATTCGAGGATGCCTCAAGGGGGATCGAGTCCGTGTCCGTCGCACGTCGACCGCTTCTTACCGCCACTGCCGCAGGGACCCTGCTGTGTGCGCTGTGGTTCGTTCCCTCGGCGAATGCCACTGCCGAGCGGGAAGCGGTGCAGAGACAACAGACCGGCGCCAGCGCGTCGTCCCAGGAGCTGACCCTGGCCGCCACGGGCACCGTGGACACCACTCCGTATCTGGTCGGCGGCACTGCCTTCCTCGGCATCGGCATGGGCTTTGTGACGTACTCCGTGCGCCGGCGCGGGGCCATGTACATGTGACGGGCCGGGCAAGGGCCGCCCCGCGGTGTGCGGAGCGGTCCTTGTCCGGCCCTGCGTGCTGCCGAACCCTAGGCCAGCGGGCCGGTCACCGGCTCCACCGCCGCGACGAGCTTTCCGTCCCGTACGAACGCGTCGGCGGCCTCCAGGTCGGGCGCGAGGAAGCGGTCCGGACCGGGGCCCTCGACACCTGCCGCGCGCAGCGCCGCGATGGCGGCCTGCGAGGCGGGCGCGGGGGTCAGCCCGCGCCGCAGCTCGATGGCGCGGGTCGCGGCGTAGAGCTCGACGGCGAGGATCCGGCCCAGGTTGCCGACGGCGGTGCGCAGCTTGCGCGCGGCCGACCAGCCCATGGAGACGTGGTCCTCCTGCATCGCCGATGACGGGATGGAGTCGGCGGATGCCGGGACGGCGAGCCGCTTCATCTCGCTGACCAGGGCTGCCTGCGTGTACTGGGCGATCATCAGGCCCGAGTCGACCCCGGCGTCGTCGGCGAGGAACGGCGGCAGACCGTGCGAGCGGTTCTTGTCGAGGAGCCGGTCGGTGCGGCGCTCCGCGATGGAGCCGAGGTCGGCGGCGACGATGGCGAGGAAGTCGAGGACGTACGCGACCGGGGCGCCGTGGAAGTTGCCGTTGGACTCCACACGGCCGTCGGGCAGCACGATCGGGTTGTCGACGGCCGAGGCGAGCTCGCGGTCGGCGACCAGACGGGCGTGGGCGAGGGTGTCCCGCCCGGCGCCGGCCACCTGCGGCGCGCAGCGCACGGAGTAGGCGTCCTGGACCCGGGGCGCTTCCTCCTCCTGGAAATGCCCGGTGAGACCGGAGCCCTTGAGTACGGCACTCATATTGGCGGCGGAGACGCCCTGGCCCGGGTGCGGGCGGATGGCATGCAGCTCGGGGGCGAGGACCTTGTCCGTGCCGAGCAGCGCCTCGAGGCTGAGGGCGGCGGTGATGTCGGCGGTGGTGTAGAGGCGCTGGAGGTCGGCGAGGGCCATGACCAGCATGCCGAGCATGCCGTCGGTGCCGTTCAGGAGGGCGAGGCCCTCCTTCTCGCGGAGTACGACGGGGGTGATTCCGTGCTCGGCGAGCAGCTCTCCGGCGGGCCGCACCTGGCCGTCGGGGCCTTCGGCGTCACCCTCGCCCATCAGCGTCAGCGCGCAGTGCGAGAGCGGGGCGAGGTCCCCGGAGCAGCCGAGGGATCCGTACTCGTGGACGACGGGCGTGATGCCGGCGTTCAGTACGTCGGCCATGGTCTGGGCGACCTCGGGGCGTACGCCGGTGTAGCCGGAGGCCACGGTCTTCAGACGGAGGAACATCAGCGCGCGGACGACCTCGCGCTCGACGCGGGGGCCCATGCCCGCGGCGTGCGAACGGACGATGTTGCGCTGCAGCTGGGCGCGGAGATCGGGGCTGATGTGCCGGCTGGCGAGCGCGCCGAATCCGGTGGAGACCCCGTAGACGGGCTCGGGCTTGGCGGCGAGCGCGTCCACGATCCCGCGGGCGGTGGCGAGGGCGGCGACCGCCTCCGCGGAGAGCTCGATGCGGGCGCCCTCGCGGGCCACGGCGATGACGTCTTCGGCGGTGGTACCGGACGTCCCCACCACGACTGTGTGCATATCCATATTCAGGAGCGTACGGACTGAATCGCAACCTGTCACTAGCGGCGGGCCGGTCGGCCCCTTACTGCAATGTCACAGCGGTCTCAGGGCTCACTCCAGGGCTCCGTGGCGTCCTCGGGACGTACGCCCCGGAACGCGCGGCGCTCGTGCGGCGAGCGCGGCGGAGTGTCCGCGAGGCGCATCACGGTGCCGTCGCGTCCTGCGACCACCGGCTTCGGCGAGCGGGCCGCCTTCGCGCGGTACTGGGCCGCGTCCGCCAGCCGGAACAGCCGACGGGCCGAGCGGACCTGGCCGATCGGGTCACCGGTCGAGGCCACACCACAGGCAACACCCTCACCGAGCTCCAACTCCCCTGCCCGCACACAGAGTTCGTCCGCCACCCGGACCACCTCGTCCGCCGCCGGACCGACCGAGACCAGACAGAACTCGTCACCGCCGAGCCGTGCCGCCAGCGTGCCGGGAAGCATCGCCCCGCAGAGCGAGAGGACCGAGCCGAAACGCTCGAGCAGCCGGTCGCCGACGGCATGGCCGTGGGTGTCGTTCACGCGCTTGAGGCCGTTGAGGTCGCAGACCACCAGGCTGACGACCGAGCTGTCCGAGCGGTGCCGCTCCAACGCCTCGTCGAGCCTGATGTCGACGGCGCGGCGGTTGGCGAGACCGGTCAGCGGGTCCGTGAAGGCGAGCCTGCGGACCTCCTCCAGCCGCTCGTTCTGGGCGATGCCGGAGGCCACGACGGAAGCGAGGACGGTCGCGAAGTCCGCGTCGTCCCGGTCGAAGACCGGCGCGCCCGGCGGCCTGGCCACATACAGTTCGCCCCAGGCCCGACCGTGCAGCACGATCGGCGCGACGACACAGCAGCCGCGGCCGCGCCGTCGCAGGGCCGCGACCCTCCCCCACAGGACTTCGTCCGTGGGAGGTGCCTTCTGGTGGCGGTAGCCGTGCGCGGGCGACGCCGGTTCTTCCACCGTCGCCACCCAGGCGTCCGGCTCGCCGCCACCCGCCCACCGCTCGTGCAGAAACTCCGTGATCTCCGGGAAGCGGTTGACCGGGTACGTCTCGGATTCGGGGAACTCCTCCTCCCCTGCCGCCCGTTCGCCGGCGTTCACGAGCACCTTGAGCCGGCCGAGCTCGCGCTCCCATACCGACAGCGCGGCGAAGGAGCCGGCCAGCGCGTGACAGGCGCCGAGCGCGGCCGCGCGCCAGAACTCGCGCGGTGTGTGGGCGGCCGCCATCGCCTGCGCCAGCGCCACCACGGCTCGCAACCGCCGATCCTCAGCCATCATCCCAGCTTAGGGAGGTTCGAAACGATTTGATCAGTTGGAGTGGGCCGTTGTCGGAACGGTCACTCGCCGGGCCACTGCGGCTTCCGCTTCTCGTTGAAGGCCGCGACGCCCTCCGCCCGGTCTCCGGAGAAGGCCACCGACCGCCAGGCCGAGTCCTCCACCTCCAGGCCGGCCCGCAGATCGAGCCCCTGTCCGAGCCGCATCGCGCGCTTCGCGGCGCGCAGCCCGACGGGAGAGTTCGCGGCGATACGTCCCGCAAGCGCGAGCGCCTCGGTCCTGGCGTCGTCCGCCAGCTGGTCGACGAGCCCCAACTCCCGCGCCTCGGCCGCCTCCACGCGCCGCGCGGTGAACACCAGCTCGGCGGCGCGCGCGGCACCGACACGGCGCGGCAGCAGCTGGGTCCCGCCGCCGCCGGGGATGACGCCGACGGACACCTCGGGCAGCCCTACCACGGCGGTGGCGTCGGCAACGATCAGATCGCAGGCGAGCGCCAGCTCGAACCCGCCGCCGAGGGCGAAGCCGTGCACGGCGGCGACGGTGGGCATCGGCAGCTCGAGGACGCCGGTGTACGCGGCCCGGGCGGTGGGCCGCTGCCGCACCAACTCGGCGTCGGAGAAGGAGTTCCGCTCCTTGAGATCGGCGCCCACGCAGAAGGCGCGCTCGTGTGTGGAGGTGAGCACGGTGACGCGCACGTCCGGGTCGGCGGCGAGGGCGTCACAGGCGGCGGCGATGGACCGGGCCATCTCCGTGGAGACGGCGTTCATGGCCTTGGGCCGATCGAGCACGAGTTCCGCGACGTGCCCCTGCTCGCGCCTGCGTACGACGACGAATTCCCCGAACCGCTGCTCGGACTCGGTCATGACGGCACCCTCCCGGTTAACGATGGTTCACCGGATCATAGGCGCGCACCGCGCCGGGGTCTCCCCCCACCCGGCTGTCCCCCGAACCGGGGGCACGGGCCCCGACCCCGGGAGCGGCGGCTTCGCGCCGCAACCATGGCATCGCGGCCCGCCGGCCAGGCGCCGCGATCCGCTGAACGGAGCCGCCGGCCGCACCGGAACCGCGCCGGGGCGCCCGCACAGGGACGTCAGCCGGACGCCCGTGAAACGGCTGCGGGTAGCGCGGGCGGACGACCCGGGGTCTCCCCGAGGCGACGCTCAGCGCCGTGGCCGGCAGCCGGGCCGGGCTGCACCGAGCGGCGGTCCGGGGCGCCCGCTCCCCCAAGCGGCGGCTTCGCGCCGCAGCGCAGGCCGGGCGCGCAGGCCCCGTCCCCACCGCGCCGCCCCACGGCTCAGGCGTTCGTCCGCCGCGACAGCTGCCACGGCTCCACCACGCCCAGGCCTCGCACCGGGCGTTGCCACATCGGCTGGAGGGCGAAGCGGTACGAGGGGGGTTCCTCGCCCTCCTTCTCCGCCGCTGCCGCCGCTTCCGCGGCATCCGCCTCGGAGGCCGGCGCGTCTTCGGTGCGTACCAGCTCCTCCGCGAAGGCCCCGTCCACCAGCACCCCGTCCTTCGGCGCTATCGAGGTCAGCCGGCTGGCCAGGTTCACCGTCGTGCCGAACACATCGCCCATCCGCGTGGTGACCGTGCCGAAAGCGATGCCGACGCGTAGCGCCGGCATCGTCTCGTCGTGCGTCATCGTTTCGATGAGGCGCAGCGCGATTTCCGCCGCCGTGCCCGCGTCGTCCGCCGCGAAGAGCACCTCGTCGCCGAGGGTCTTGATCAGCCGGCCGCCGTGCGCGGCGACCAGGTCGGCCGAGGTGGTCTCGAACGCCTCGACCAGCTCGCCCAGTTCCTCTTCCTCCAGCCGCCGCGTCAGCCGGGTGAAGCCCACCAGGTCCGCGAAGCCCACCGCCAGCCGGCGGTCGACCATCTCCTCGTCGTCCGCGGCCTGGACCACGCGCCCGGTGGCCGCGGCGAGCTGCCGCCGCCACACGTACACCAGGAATTCCTCCAGCTCGGGCAGCAGCAGCTCGACCAGCGGATAGGTGACCTCGGTACGGGTCATGCCCGGCTCGGGCGGCTCGGTGAGGCCCTCCAGGAAAGAATCGATCTGCCATTCGGCCAGCCGGGCGGTGGTCTGGCCGGTCGAGCGGGCCACCTGGACCGCCATCGGCTCGCTCAGCAGGCCCGCCTCGACCAGACCGGCGAGCCGCCGCAGGGCCAGTACGTCCGCCTCCGTCAGCGCTTTCGCCTGCCCGATGTCGGCGAAGCCCATGGCCCGCCAGAAGCGGGAGGCGAGCTCCATCGAGACGCCTGCCGTACGGGCCGCCTGGAAGGGCGTGTAGCGCCGGTCGGCGCCGAGAATGAGCTGCTCCAGACGGATGGCCAGAGGGTCGTGCGTCGGCTCCGCGGTGTGGTCGACCTCGTGGTGCGGGGTCGGATGCACCGACGAGGAGGACGCAGGAGACGACTCCGATGACCCGGCCGAGCCGGAAGACCCGGCCGACCCGTTGGATGCCACCGCGGACGAAGACCCGGACGAAGAGCCGGACGAATCGGACGCACCGGAAGAGGAGTCCGACGGGGGCTGCGCGCCCGCGCCGGAATTGGTGTCGTCGACGGTCACCAGCCGCCTCCTGCCCGTTCCCTGCGGCACTGCCCTGCCGATCTGTCGCTCGATCGCCTCAACGATACGACAGGTGTGCCCTAGCTCACGTCCCGGTCCGCCATCGGGATTCAGCCGGGTCCACCCGGGATCAGTCGGCCGGCCGCAGGTGCACGACGTCACCCGCACTGATCGACTGCTCCCCGCCACCCTCCGTGGTCAGCACCAGACGGCCGTCACCGTCGAGCGCGACCGCCTCGCCGGTGACCGAACGGCCACCGGGCAGCTCGGCCCGTACGGTGCGCCCCAGCGTCGCGCAGCCGGCCGCGTACGCCGCCTGGAGCCCGGAACGCGCCGGGTCGCCGCCCGCCGCGCGCCAGTCGCCGTACCACTGCTCCAGCGAGCGCAGCACGGCCCGAAGCAGCGGGTCGCGGTCGGTGGAGATGGCGTCCGCCAGCGCCAGCGAGCCCGCCGTCGGCACCGGCAGCTCGTCCGCGTGCAGCGTGACATTGAGGCCGATGCCGACCACCACCGCGTCGTCGCCCGCACGCTCCGCGAGGATCCCGCCGGTCTTGCGCTCCTCGCCGCCGATCGTTACCAGCAGGTCATTAGGCCATTTGAGGGACATATCGACTCCGGCGGCCCGGGCGAGGCCGGTCGCCGACGCGACTCCGGCGAGCAGCGGCAGCCAGCCCCAGCGCTCCACCGGCACCTCCGCCCCGGGCCGCAGCAGTACCGAGAAGAACAGCCCGGAGCGGGCCGGCGACGTCCAGGAGCGGTCGAGCCGGCCGCGGCCCGCCGTCTGCTCCTCGGCGACCAGCACCGCCCCCTCCTCCAGGGACGCGGCCCGTGCCGTCAGGTCGGAATTGGTGGAGCCGGTGCTGGGCACGATGTCGAGCGAGGTCCACAGCCCGCCCGGCAGCAGCAGGGCGCGGCGCAGTGCCGCGACGTTCAGCGGCGGCCGGTTGAGGTCGGACCAGCGGCTCTCGGGCGCATTCTCAGGCGTCATGCAAGCCAGGTTAGGTGTGGCAAACGCCGCACTGCCGAGCGCCATGCGCGCCGATACGCTACGTGTCAGTAGCCATTCCGGTTGACGTTGACCAGGACAGGGAGCCGCATCCCGATGTCGGAGTCCGAGATTGACATCCACACCACCGCGGGAAAGCTCGCGGATCTGCAGCGCCGCATAGATGAGGCGACGCATGCGGGCTCCGCGCGCGCGGTGGAAAAGCAGCACGCGAAGGGCAAGTTGACGGCCCGGGAGCGGGTTGTTCTGCTGCTGGACGAGGGGTCGTTCGTAGAGCTCGACGAGTTCGCCCGGCACCGCTCCACCAACTTCGGCCTTGAGCAGACCCGCCCGTACGGCGACGGCGTGGTCACCGGTTACGGGACGGTCGACGGCCGCCCGGTCGCCGTTTTCTCGCAGGACTTCACGGTTTTCGGCGGCGCGCTCGGCGAGGTCTACGGCCAGAAGATCATCAAGGTGATGGACTTCGCTCTGAAGACCGGCTGTCCGGTCATCGGAATCAACGACTCCGGCGGCGCCCGTATCCAGGAGGGCGTCAGCGCGCTGGGCATGTACGGCGAGATCTTCCGCCGCAACACCCACGCCTCCGGCGTGATCCCGCAGATCTCGCTGGTCGTCGGACCGTGCGCGGGCGGAGCCGTCTACTCCCCGGCGATCACCGACTTCACGGTGATGGTCGACCAGACCTCGCACATGTTCATCACCGGACCCGACGTCATCAAGACGGTCACCGGTGAGGACGTCGGCTTCGAGGAGCTGGGCGGAGCCCGCACACACAACACCACCTCGGGCGTCGCGCACCACATGGCGGGTGACGAGAAGGACGCCATCGAGTACGTCAAGTCGCTGCTGTCGTACCTGCCGTCCAACAACCTCTCCGAGCCGCCGGCCTTCCCCGACGAGGCAGACCTGGAGACGAACGACGAGGACCGCGAGCTCGACACCCTCATCCCGAACTCCGCGAACCAGCCGTACGACATGCACACGGTCATCGAACATGTGCTTGACGACAGCGAGTTCCTGGAGACGCAGGCGATGTTCGCGCCGAACATCCTCACCGGCTTCGGGCGGGTGGAGGGCCTTCCGGTCGGCATCGTCGCCAACCAGCCGATGCAGTTCGCGGGTTGCCTCGACATCAACGCCTCGGAGAAGGCCGCGCGCTTCGTCCGCACCTGTGACGCCTTCAACGTCCCGGTCATCACCTTCGTGGACGTGCCCGGCTTCCTGCCCGGCGTGGACCAGGAGTACGGCGGCATCATCCGGCGCGGCGCGAAGCTGATCTACGCCTACGCGGAGGCGACGGTCCCGCTGATCACGGTGATCACGCGGAAAGCCTTCGGCGGCGCGTACGACGTCATGGGCTCCAAGCACCTGGGCGCCGACCTGAATGTGGCCTGGCCGACGGCGCAGATCGCGGTGATGGGCGCGCAGGGCGCGGTGAACATCCTGCACCGCCGCACCATCGCGGCGGCCGGAGACGCCGACAGCACGGAGGCGACGCGGGCGCGCCTGATCCAGGAGTACGAGGACACGCTGCTCAACCCGTACACGGCGGCCGAACGCGGCTACGTCGACGCGGTGATCATGCCGTCGGAGACGCGGGCACAGGTCGTGAAGGGCCTGCGCCAGCTGCGTACGAAGCGGGAAAGCCTGCCTCCGAAGAAGCACGGCAACATCCCCCTCTAGCCCCCAGGAAGGGACTTGACGATGATCAAGGTCGTACGAGGAAACCCGACCCCGGAGGAGCTGGCCGCCGCACTGGCGGTGGTTCAGGCGCGCGCCGCGGCGACGGCCTCCGTCGCGGACGGGGAACCGCTACTGCCGGAGCAGTGGTCGGACCCGGCGCGCATCGGGCGGAGCCGGAGGCCGCAGCCGGGACCGCGCGCCTGGGCGCGCACGTACTGGCCGGTGTAGGCCGGGCATCCGGGGCTCCGCCCCGGACCCCGCGCTCCATCGGGCGGGACATGCTTGCGGGGCTCGGGTCCGGTCACAGGACCCGAGCCGCCTCGGCCGCCGTCCGCCGGCACCCCATGCGCCGAACTCCGGAGCACCGCACCAAGCCGAGAGAAACTAATGGGACAACAGACCCGTTTACAGGGGGGCGACACCCGGAATTAGCCCGTTGTCACCCCGGCGGTTGAGTACTTGTACTCAGGCGCCGTTCAGGCCGCGGCAGCAGGATCGATTGCATGCTGTGGTCCGACCCGGAGAACGAACCCCCCGAAGAACTGCGCGAGATGCAGGCCATGATGCGTCGCGTGGGCTTCGTGCTGGCACTGGCCATGGTGCTTGCGATGTTCGTGGTCGGTCTCCACTGATCGCCGCCTACGATGGCCCCATGACCGATCAGCGTCGCCGTCTCGTCCTCGCCTCCGCCTCGCCCGCCCGCCTCAATCTGCTGCGCCAGGCCGGACTCGCCCCCGAGGTGATCGTCAGCGGTGTCGACGAGGACGCCGTGTCCGCGCCCACCCCGGCCGAGCTCGCGCTGGCACTCGCGGAGGCCAAGGCATCCGTTGTGGCGGCCCGTGCCGATGTGATCAGGAGCAGCGCGCTCGTCATCGGCTGCGACTCCGTACTCGAACTCGACGGCCACGCGTTCGGCAAGCCCGCCGACGCGGAGGAGGCCATCACCCGCTGGAAGTCGATGCGCGGGCGCGTGGGCACCCTGCAGACCGGGCACTGCGTCTACGACACCGCCACCGGCCACTACGCCTCGGGGACCGCGTCCACGGTCGTGCGCTTCGGCCGCCCGTCCGACGCCGAGATCGCCAGCTACGTCGCCAGCGGCGAACCGCTCCAGGTGGCGGGCGCCTTCACCCTGGACGGCCGCTCGGCACCCTTCATCGAAGGCATCGACGGCGACCACGGCAATGTCATCGGCCTCTCGCTGCCGCTGCTGCGGAAGCTGCTGAGCGAGCTCGGCCACTCCATCACCGACCTGTGGACGTGACATCCGCTCACTTCCGCGTCCACGGGGTGACGCCGGCTCACATGTGCGGCCCGGGGAGCGAAGTCGTCGTCCTCAGGCCGGCGCCGCGCCGTTCGTGGGCGCCGCCCCGTTCGCAGCCGCCGGGGCGTCCTCCACCGGACCCTGCTCCCGCCTCCCGTACGCCACCAGCGTCAGCACGATCAGCCCCAGCACGACCATCATGAACGCGAACGCGTCCCAGCCGACCAGGCCCACCGTCAGGGCGCCCAGCACTCCGTGCACGATCGCACAGCTGATCAGCAGGATCCGCCCGAGGCGCCCCGGGGCCCGGTCCCGCAGGCCGGTAATCAGCAGGACCACACCGCACGCCGCCAGAAACAGGCCGAAGACGCCGCCCATCACCCAGGTCCCGGTGACCATCGCAGCCGGGTCCAGGTCGGCGAGCGACATGTCCTGCCGGTGGACGAAGGTGGCAAGGATGCCGTTGATCAGCACGATGCCGACGGCCTCCACCAGCAGAACAATCGCGGCCACAATGGCCACCGGTCTGCGCGCCACGGCGCCCCCAACCCTCAGTTACCGGAAGTACGTACGACATCCCGAACGCTACTAACGGGTAAACCGTGGGACAAGGGTCCCGGCACGCTGAGTCCGACAGCAAAGAATCGTTCGCCCATTCGTAGGGACTCGACAAAGAAACGCCATACGGGACTGACCGCTCGAACAGAGACCTGTGCCACACCACAGGGCTACTGTGCGAGGGAGGAACCCGTCGTACCGTGGTGCGACAAGGGATTTCGCGACTTGCGCGAGCCTCGAATCACGCTCCGTGTGGGCAAGCTCACCATTGGGGACGGGTCGTAAGGCCGTGTCGGTAGTCCCTAAACTCAGCTTGTTTCAAGGAGGGAGCCATCGTGCGCAAGGTGCTCATCGCCAACCGTGGCGAAATCGCTGTCCGCGTTGCCCGCGCCTGTCGGGACGCCGGGATCGCGAGCGTAGCCGTCTACGCCGATCCGGACCGGGACGCTCTGCATGTCCGCGCGGCCGACGAAGCGTTCGCCCTGGGCGGTGACACCCCGGCCGCCAGTTATCTGGACATGGCCAAGGTGCTGCAGGCCGCGAAAGATGCGGGGGCGGACGCCATCCATCCCGGATACGGCTTCCTCTCGGAGAACGCCGAATTCGCCCAGGCCGTGCTCGACGCCGGTCTGACCTGGATCGGACCGCCGCCGCAGGCGATCCGCGATCTGGGTGACAAGGTCGCCGCCCGTCATATCGCGCAGCGCGCCGGCGCTCCGCTGGTCGCCGGTACGCCCGACCCGGTGAGCGGTGCCGACGAGGTCGTCACCTTCGCCGAGGAGCACGGGCTGCCGATCGCGATCAAGGCCGCGTTCGGCGGTGGCGGACGTGGTCTGAAGGTCGCCCGCACTCTCGAAGAGGTGCCGGAGCTCTATGACTCGGCGGTGCGTGAGGCCATCGCCGCCTTCGGCCGCGGCGAGTGCTTCGTCGAGCGGTACCTCGACAAGCCGCGGCACGTAGAGACCCAGTGCCTGGCCGACAGCCACGGCAATGTCGTCGTCGTGTCGACGCGTGACTGCTCACTGCAGCGCCGCCACCAGAAGCTGGTGGAGGAGGCTCCGGCTCCGTTCCTGACGGAGGAGCAGAACGCGGAGCTGTACGCCGCGTCCAAGGCCATCCTCAAGGAGGCCGGTTACGTCGGCGCCGGCACCGTCGAGTTCCTCGTCGGCACCGACGGCACGATCTCCTTCCTCGAGGTCAACACCCGTCTGCAGGTGGAGCACCCGGTCACCGAAGAGGTCACCGGTATCGACCTGGTCCGCGAGATGTTCCGGATCGCGGACGGCGAGGAGCTCGGCTACGGCGACCCGGCCGTGCGCGGTCACTCCTTCGAGTTCCGCATCAACGGCGAGGATCCGGGACGGGGCTTCCTCCCCGCTCCCGGTACGGTCACGGCCTTCGCGCCGCCGGCCGGCCCCGGTGTCCGTCTGGACGCGGGTGTCGAGTCCGGCAGCGTCATCGGCCCTGCCTGGGACTCGCTGCTGGCCAAACTGATCATCACCGGCGCCACGCGTCAGCAGGCGCTGCAGCGCGCCGCGCGTGCGCTGGCGGAGTTCAACGTCGAGGGCATGGCCACGGCCATCCCGTTCCACCGCGCGGTTGTCGCCGATCCGGCGTTCACCTCGGACCCGTTCACGGTGCACACCCGGTGGATCGAGACGGAGTTCGTCAACGAGATCAAGCCCTTCTCCGTGCCCGCGGAAGCGGAGGAGGACGAGGCCGGTCGCGAGACGATCGTCGTCGAGGTAGGCGGCAAGCGTCTCGAGGTCTCGCTGCCGTCCTCGCTGGGCATGACGCTGGCCAGGACCGGTCTGGCCGCGGGCGCCAAGCCCAAGCGGCGCGCCGCGAAGAAGTCGGGCCCTGCGGCCTCCGGCGACACGCTCGCCTCCCCGATGCAGGGCACGATCGTCAAGGTCGCGGTCGAGGAGGGCCAGGAGGTCAAGGAGGGCGACTTGGTCGTCGTACTCGAAGCGATGAAGATGGAGCAGCCGCTGAACGCGCACCGCTCCGGCACCATCAAGGCTCTCTCGGCCGAAGTCGGCGCCTCGCTGACGTCCGGCGCGGTGATCTGCGAAATCAAGGACTGACGTCCGGCCGTATGTGTATGTGTGGGGCCTGCCCGGCTTTCAGCGGGCAGGCCCCACACGTGTGTTCAGGCGCAGTCGGCGGACTGCTGGTGCTGGTCCCGGCTTTGGACACGGCGGAAGTGCTTCCAGGGGACGGCAATATTCGGAGGGCTCCTCCGAATACGCAAATGGCATCCTGGACACCGGGGGCGGACTCAGGGAGGACGGCGCGATGGCGACACGTACGGCGGGCACGGCCGGTGCGACTGGTACGGCCGGTGCGGCGGCGGGCTCGCCGCGCCCCATGCGAGCCGACGCGCGCCGCAATTACGAACGGCTGCTGGCCGAAGCCCGTACCGCCTTCGCGGAGTACGGCACCGATGCCTCGCTCGAGGAGATCGCACGCCGCTCGGGCGTGGGCATCGGCACGCTCTACCGGCACTTCCCCAACCGCAACGCCATGATGAACGCGGTCTTCCAGGAGGCGCTGGCGTCGCTGCTGCAGCGCTCACGCGAACTGGCTTCGGCCGAACAGCCCTGTGGAGCTCTGGTGGAGTGGCTGCGCGCCATCATCACTCATGCGGGTGAGTACCGCGGTCTGGCGCGGGCGCTGATGTCGGCCTCGCACGACGAGAGTTCGGCGCTGTCCGGGTGCAGCGTGCCGATGCGCGACGCGGGCGAACGGCTGCTGGTGCGGGCACAGCAGAGCGGTGCGGTGCGGGCGGATGTGTCGATCGGCGACCTGATGCAACTGACGAACGCGATCGCCCTGGCGGCGGAACAGGATCCGGACGACCCGGAGTTGGCGGACCGCCTGCTGACGCTGACACTGCGGGGCCTGAAGTCCGGGACCGAGACCCACGCGGGCTGAGGCCGCGGGGCGAGGCGAGGCGGGGCCGCTCCCCTGCCCGTCCCTTCCCACAACCGGGGCAAGCCCCGGACCCCGGACCCCGGACCGCGCCCGCGCCCCGCAGGGGCGGGTGATCGAGCGGCGGCCGGGTGGGACGAGAAACGTCCGCAGCGCGAAGTCAGCGGCGGCGGAGGTCCGCCACCCGCGCCGCCCGTTCGCCCGGCGCCGGGTCCGCCAGCGACCCTCCCGCCGCGCTGCGCAACTGCGGCCCGCCACGCGTACGCCGCTGGCCCGGAAGCGGGACCTCCCGGCGAGGCTGCCGCCCCGTCGGGAGGCCGTCACCGCCGGCGCCGGACACGGCGCCGGCCACCACGATCTGGACCCCCTGGTCCGCCAGCGCCTGCAGCTCGGTGGCCGCACGGTCGTCATGCGCAGGCGGCTCGTCGGTGACCAGCCGCGTGATCACATCCGTCGGCACCGTCTGGAACATCGTGTCGGTGCCGAGTTTGGTGTGGTCCGCGAGGACCACCACCTCTGCCGCGGCCTGCACCAACGCCCGGTCGACGCTCGCCGACAGCATGTTGGACGTGGAGAGCCCGCGCTCGGCGGTGAGACCGCTGCCGGAGAGGAAGGCCCGGGAGACCCGCAGCCCCTGCAGGGACTGCTCCGCTCCGCTGCCCACCAGGGCATAGTTGGAGCCGCGCAGCGTCCCGCCGGTCATGACGACTTCGACCCGGTTGGCATGGGCCAGCGCCTGAGCGACCAGCAGGGAATTCGTGACGACGGTCAGTCCGGGGACACGCGCGAGCCGTCGGGCCAGCTCCTGCGTTGTCGTCCCGGCGCCGACCACAACCGCCTCGCCCTCTTCGACGAGGCCCGCGGCAAGATCGGCGATGGCCGTCTTCTCCGCGGTCGCGGACAGGGATTTCTGCGGAAAGCCGGACTCCCGCGTGAAGCCGCCCGGCAGTACCGCACCGCCGTGCCGGCGGTCGAGGAGTCCTTCTGCCTCCAGTGCCCGCACGTCCCGCCGTACGGTCACTTCGGAGGTCTGGACAACACGGGCGAGCTCACGGAGCGACACGGCCCCGTTGGCGCGCACCATTTCGAGGATCAATTGGCGACGTTCTGCAGCGAACACGAAACTGACAGTAACCTGACCGGCCGATAGTTTTCAGCACTATGCGCCGAATAACAGAAGTTGTGCACACACCTGGCCGCCAAGTGGTATTGGCGGCCCCGAAGTTGATCGGCCGGTGCGTGGAGTGCCCGGGGTTCTTCGGATTTACGCCTGCATCACGCCTCGCCGGTCGCCTTGCGGGTGTGCAGCTGCCGTGCCACCTCGGCGATCGACCCCGACAGAGAGGGGTACACAGTGAAAGCGTTTGCGATCTGTTCCACCGTCAGATTGTTGTCGACCGCGATCGAGATGGGATGGATCAGCTCGCTCGCGCGCGGCGAGACGACCACACCGCCGACCACGATTCCCGTACCCGGACGGCAGAAGATCTTGACGAAGCCGTCCCGGATGCCCTGCATCTTCGCGCGCGGGTTGCGCAGCAACGGCAGCTTGACGACCCGTGCGTCGATCTTGCCGGCGTCCACGTCCGCCTGGCTGTAACCGACCGTCGCGATCTCCGGGTCGGTGAAGACGTTCGACGAGACGGTCTTCAGGTTCAGCGGCTGCACCGCGTCGCCCAGGAAGTGGTACATCGCGATCCGGCCCTGCATGGCCGCGACCGAGGCGAGCGCGAAGACGCCGGTGACGTCACCGGCCGCGTACACGCCGGGAGCGCCGGTACGGGAGACCTTGTCGGTCCAGATGTGGCCCGAGTCCTTGAGCCGTACGCCGGCCTCCTCCAGGCCCATGCCGGCGGAGTTCGGGATCGCGCCGACCGCCATCAGACAGTGCGTACCCGAGATGACACGGCCGTCGGAGAGGGTGACCTCGACGCGGTCGCCGACGCGCTTGGCGGCCTCGGCGCGGGAGCGGGCCATGACGTTCATGCCGCGACGGCGGAAGACGTCCTCGAGGACGGCGGCGGCGTCCGGGTCCTCGCCCGGGAGCACGCGGTCGCGGGAGGAGACGAGGGTGACCCGGGATCCGAGCGCCTGGTACGCGCCGGCGAACTCGGCGCCGGTGACACCGGAGCCGACCACGATGAGCTCCTCGGGGAGCTCGTCCAGGTCGTACACCTGCGTCCAGTTGAGAATGCGCTCTCCGTCGGGGAGGGCGTCCGGGATCTCGCGCGGGTGGCCGCCGGTCGCGATCAGTACGGCGTCGGCAGTCAGCGTCTCCTCGCTGCCGTCAGCGGCGCGCACGATCACCTTGCGGGAGCCGTCCATGGCCTGGCGCCCGGAGAGCCGGCCGCGGCCGCGCAGCACGCGCGCGCCGGCCCGGGTGACGGAGGCCGTGATGTCGTGGGACTGGGCGAGGGCGAGCCGCTTCACCCGTCGGTTGACCTTGCCGAGGTCGACGCCGACGACCCGGGCGGCCTGCTCGATGTGCGGCGTGTCGTCGGCCACGATGATGCCCAGCTCCTCGTAGGAGGAGTCGAAGGTCGTCATCACCTCGGCCGTCGCGATCAGAGTCTTCGAGGGTACGCAGTCGGTGAGCACCGACGCTCCGCCCAGGCCGTCGCAGTCGACGACGGTCACCTCCGCGCCGAGCTGGGCGCCCACCAGGGCCGCCTCATAACCGCCGGGTCCGCCACCGATGATCACGATCCGGGTCACAAAAAAGTCCGCCTCGCATTGTCAATCCCGGCCCGCCTGCCCGCCCGACCGGGGGTCCGGGGGGTGCCCCGGGGGAATGCAGTACGTACCCCATTGTCCCGCACGGTTCAAGTAGCTCTTCCCCCGGGGCTCCGTACCGCCGCAACCGTGTGCGGTTCCGCCGGGTGGGCAGCCTCTCCGCCCCCTCCCGTACCCTCGATCCCATGTCGCTCTACGCCGCGTACGCCGGCAACCTCGACGCGCGGCTGATGTCCCGCCGCGCACCGCACTCCCCCTTGCGCGGGACCGGCTGGCTCAACGGCTGGCGGCTGACCTTCGGCGGCGAGCAGATGGGCTGGGAGGGCGCGCTGGCCACGATCGTGGAGGCGCCGCGCTCGCAGGTCTTTGTCGCGCTGTACGACATCGCGCCGATGGACGAGGACTCCATGGACCGCTGGGAGGGTGTCGGGCTCGACATCTACCGGCGGATGCGGATCCGCGTCGACACGCTGGACGGCGAGGAGCCGGCCTGGGTGTACGTGCTGAACGGGTACGAGGGCGGGCTGCCGTCGGCCAGGTATCTGGGGGAGCTGGCGGACGCGGCGGATTCGGCGGGGGCACCGCACGACTATGTGATGGAGCTGCGCAAGCGCCCTTGCTGACGCGGCGTGCGCCTTTCCGGTTGCCGGGTCGAGGTCGCCGGTTGCCGGGTCGCGAGTCGCGTTCAGTGGTTCGCACGTTCATTTGTCGGAAACGACAAGACAACGATCCGAAGACCGTGGGCTGCATCATCTACGCGCGTAGGGAATGACCGGCTACCCTCGTCGGCGTGAACGCATCTGTGAATCCGGACCTCAACGGCGCTCTTGCCGACCCCCATGCCGCAGCCGACGCAGCAGCCGCGAGACTGCGCGAGCTGACCGGCGCCGAGACGCACGACGTAGCCCTGGTGATGGGCTCCGGCTGGGCGCCCGCCGCCGATGCGCTCGGCGCGCCCGAGGCCGAATTCCCGGTCACCGAACTGCCCGGCTTCCCGCCGCCTGCGGTCGAGGGCCACGGCGGCAAGATCCGTTCGTACCGGATCGGCGAGAAGCGGGCGCTGGTCTTCCTCGGCCGGACCCACTACTACGAGGGCCGCGGGGTCGCGGCGGTGGCGCACGGGGTGCGTACCGCGGTGGCAGCGGGCTGCAAGACGGTCGTCCTGACGAACGGCTGCGGCGGCCTGCGCGAGGGCATGCGCCCCGGCCAGCCGGTGCTGATCAGCGACCACATCAACCTGACGGCGGCGTCGCCGATCATCGGCGCGAACTTCGTGGACCTGACGGACCTGTACTCGCCGCGGCTGCGGGCGCTGTGCAAGGAGGTCGACGCCTCCCTGGAGGAGGGTGTCTACGTCCAGTTCCCCGGCCCGCACTACGAGACGCCGGCGGAGATCAACATGGTCCGCGTGCTCGGCGGCGACCTGGTGGGCATGTCGACGGTCCTCGAGGCGATCGCCGCGCGCGAGGCCGGCGCGGAGGTGCTCGGCATCTCGCTGGTCACGAACCTGGCTGCGGGCCTGACCGGCGAGCCGCTGAACCACGAGGAAGTACTGCAGGCGGGCCGCGACTCGGCGGCGCGGATGGGCGAGCTGCTGACGCGGGTGCTGGACCGCATCTGAGCGGCGAGAACCCGTCCCGCCGACCCACCGCCGATGTGCGGGGGTGTGGGGGCACGGTCCCCCCACCCCCGGCACACGCGGCGGCTTCGCGCCGTGTGCCGGGTGCGAGCGGCATCGCGCGGCAGGGCGCGGGGTTGGCCGGGCGGCGGAATCGCACTGCGGGGGCCACGGGAACCGCGTGGCGGCCCGGGCGCAGGAGCTCGTACCTCCGGACGGATCGACGGTGCGTACCCCGCGCCCGGCGAGGCGGCGGCTTCGCGCCGCGGGGGCAACGGAACCAGGGGCCCACGCACAGCAAGCCGGACACCACCCCCGGCACCGGCAGCGCGTTGACTTCGCGCCGCGGCGGAGGGTTCTCCGGGTCCGCTTCCCCCGGAACCGGACCGGCCGGCCCGAGCGCGCCGGAGGCCCCCGCACAGGGGAGCCGTGCCGCTTCGGTGCCGTGGATCGCGGGTACAGGACAGCCCCACGGCGCCGCGGGCGCCACAGGGGATCGGGGGCGGCCCTCCGAAATAATGGGCGGGGCGACGGATTACACACGAGAGGCGGACCAACCGTGCAGCAGGACCTCATCGCGCGGGCGAGCGCGTGGCTGGCGGAGGACCCGGACAGTGAGACCCGGGACGAACTCGGGAAGCTCATCGAGACCAAGGACCTCGACGAGCTCGCCGCGCGGTTCAGCGGGATGCTGCAGTTCGGGACGGCCGGACTGCGCGGGGAGCTCGGGGCCGGGCCCATGCGGATGAACCGGGCCGTCGTCATCAGGGCCGCCGCCGGACTCGCCGCGTACCTCAAGGCGAGGGGACAGGGCGACGGGCTCGTCGTCATCGGATACGACGCCCGCTACAAGTCCGCCGACTTCGCGCGCGACACCGCCGCCGTCATGGTCGGCGCCGGGCTCCGCGCCGCCGTGCTGCCGCGCCCGCTGCCGACGCCCGTACTCGCCTTCGCCATAAGGCAGTTGGGCGCGGCCGCCGGTGTCGAGGTCACGGCCAGCCACAACCCTCCGCGCGACAACGGCTACAAGGTCTACCTCGGCGACGGCTCCCAGATCGTGCCGCCCGCCGACGCGGAGATCGCCGAGGAGATCGCGGCCGTGGCGAGTCTCCATGATGTGCCGCGGGCCGAGAGCGGCTGGGACACCCTCGGCGACGAGGTCCTGGACGCCTATCTGGCGCGTACGGACGCCGTCCTGACCACCGGCTCCCCCCGTACCGCCCGCGTCGTCTACACGGCCATGCACGGCGTCGGCAAGGACGTGCTGATCGCCGCCTTCGACCGCGCCGGCTTCCCCGCGCCCACCCTCGTACAGGAGCAGGCCGAGCCCGACCCGGCCTTCCCGACCGTCGCGTTCCCCAATCCCGAGGAGCCGGGTGCGATGGATCTCGCCTTCGAGACCGCGCGCCGGGCACAGCCAGACATCGTCGTCGCCAACGACCCCGACGCGGACCGGTGCGCCGTCGCCGTCCCCGACGAAGCCGCGCTGGGGGTCCCCCCGGCAGCGACAGGGGGAGGCTGGCGCATGCTCCGCGGCGACGAGGTCGGCGCACTGCTCGCCGCGCACCTCGTCCACAAGGGAGTGTCTCCGCGGGACAGGAACAGCACCTTCGCCGAGTCGATCGTGTCCTCGTCCCTGCTGGGGCGGATCGCCGAGGCCGCGGGTCTGCCGTACGCGGAGACGCTGACCGGCTTCAAGTGGATCGCCCGCGTGGACGGCCTGCGGTACGGCTACGAGGAGGCGCTCGGCTACTGCGTCGACCCCGACGGCGTACGCGACAAGGACGGCATTACCGCCGCGCTGCTCGTCACCGAGCTGGCCTCGGAGCTGAAAGAACAGGGCCGTACGCTCACCGATCTGCTCGACGACCTCGCCGTCGAGCACGGTCTGCACGCCACGGACCAGCTGTCGGTGCGGGTCGAGGACCTGAGCATCATCGCGAACGCGATGCGGGCGCTGCGCGAGCAGCCGCCGGCCGTGCTCGCCGGGCTGCCCGTCGTCACCGCCGAGGACCTCAACCGCGGTACGGACAGGCTGCCGCCCACGGACGGGCTGCGCTACTACCTCGACGGCGAGTTCAAGGCCCGCGTCATCGTCCGCCCGAGCGGCACCGAGCCCAAGCTCAAGTGCTACCTGGAGGTCGTGGTGCCGGTCGCGGACGCGTCCGCGCTCGCCACCGCCCGGGAGCGGGCCGCCGAGGTCCTCGCCGGGATCAAGCGGGATCTCGCGGCGGCCGCGGGTATCTGACCGCCGGCCGGCGTGCGTACGGACCGTCCGCCGGTGGGCGCAGGAACCGCCCGCACGTCGGTACAGGGACCGCCCGCACGACCGCCCGCACGACCGTCCGCACGGGTGAATCTCGTACGGAGTTGAGGCAGTGGCACCCGCTCCCCGGGACCGTCCGGGAAAGGGTGTCCCGGTAGCGCATACCGAGTCCCAGGAGCTGCCGCTGTGCACCCCACCGCGACCGTTCGGCCCACCGTCCCCGCCTCCCGGCGCCCACCGGCCCCGGGAGGCGGTGCCGCGACCGGCGTACGGGACCGGCTGCGGCGCGCACTGCGGCGGGCCGCGCCCGCGCTGCTCGGCTATCTCGCGGTGCGGCTGTGCGGTCTTCTCGTCCTCGCCAGGTGGACGCATCTGGGCCACCACGGTGTCTGGCCGACGCTCGCCACGTCCTGGGACTCCGGCTGGTACCTGGGCATCGCCGACCACGGGTACGCCGACACCCTCGGCACCCGGTTCAACACCAACAACCTGGCCTTCTTCCCGCTCTATCCGGTCCTGATCAAGGCCGCCGCCGGTGTGACACCCGGCTCGCGCGCCACGGTCGCACTCGTCCTCGCGGTCATGTTCTCGTTCGTCGCCGCGTGGGGGGTCTTCGCGGTGGGCGACCGGTTGTACGGGCGGCGGACGGGCACGATGCTCGCCGTCCTGTGGGGCGTGCTGCCCGTCGCGATCGTCCAGTGGATGGGCTACACCGAGTCATTGTTCACGGCGCTGGCGGCGTGGGCGCTGTACGCGGTGCTCACCGGGCGCTGGCTGTGGGCGGCTTCGCTGGCCGTGCTCGCCGGGCTGACCAGGCCGACGGGCATCGCGGTCGCGGCGGCCGTGTCCGTGGCCGCGCTGCTGGCGTCCTGCCGCGGGAACCGGCGGGCGCTCGTGGGGGCGCTGATCGCGCCGCTGGGGTGGCTGGCGTACGTCGCGTGGGTGGGGCTGCGGGTGGGACGGCCCGACGGTTACTTCGCCGTGCAGAGGCTGTGGCGCAACGAGTGGGACGGCGGGGCGACGACGCTGCTGCGGCTGCGGCAGTACCTGCTGTACATGACGCGTCCTCAGCTCTTCCTGGTGATGGTGTCGTTGATACTGATCGTGTCGGTCGGGCTGTATCTGCTCTGCCTCGCCGACCGGCAGCCGCTGGTGCTGCTCGTCTTCACCGGCGTGCTGCTGCTGGTCGTCCTGGGCAGCGGCGGCGTCTACTTTCCGCGCACCCGCTTTCTCCTGCCCGGCTTCCCGCTGCTGCTGCCGATCGCGCTGGCACTGGCCAGGGCGCGGCGGACGGCGGTGGTTGCGGTGGTGCTGGGCACGTCGATGCTGTCGTCGGCGTGGCTGGGGTCGTACATGCTGCTGGTGTGGAAGGGACCGCCGTGACCGTCGCGGTCGGACGTGGACCGGATGCCTCGCGGACGCCGCGCGCGGCGACGAGGCGGCATCCGGCCGGACCCGGCCTTCATCGGCCCCGGCCGACACCTCGGGGAGACTCAGGAGCTGAGGAGGGGCCTCAGCCGATGGCCAGCAGCACCGTGAGCAGCACGGCCCCGGCCACGGCCGGCGCGACCACCTCGTACGCCCAGCGGACCTGCGGCTCGCCCTGCGCACCCGGCCGCGACGCGTTGCGCTCGGCCACTGCGCGCAGATCCGCGACCGTCCGGTCGGCGGGAGCCAGCCGTGCCTGGGAGTCGTTGACGTCGGCCGACACGGACGTCCGGCTGTGCGGGTCGTCGTGCGCGTTCTGCACCTGCCTGCGCGAGACCCGCTTGCGCTGGCGCAGCGACACGGGGATGGCCCAGAGCTGGTACTTCGTGCCCTCCTGCGTGAGGACCTCGCTGGAGTACCCGGCGCGCACATCGGCGACGGCCGCCCACGGCAGGGTGATCGTCCGGAACGGATTCCTGATCCGCACCCGGTCCTCGTTGACGAAGACCGCGGGCCGCAGCGTGAACGCGACGATGAGCGGTACGACCAGCACCGCCCCGGCGAGCGCGAGCCACGGCGTCCGTCCCTCGCCGCGGACGAGCGCGTCCCCGGCGATCCAGACGATGAGTGCGAGCAACAACACACCGCCCGCGATCCCGGCGGGCGACCGGAAGACCCGGTCGGCGTAGGTGGGCTCGGAGGGCTGCTGCGGGCTACTCATGCCTCCGATTCTGCCGTACGCTGCAGCCTCTCCTCCCGCGCGGGTCACGCCCGCCGCGAGGTCACCGTCCGGCGGCGCTGACCTGCCCCCCTGTACAGGTCGCTACGCGCGTAGATATGCTCATCTGGTGACCATGCCCACCACCCCACCCGCATTCGCTGACGTGACCGCGTCCGACAGCACACTGCGCCGCTTCCTCCACGGCCTGCCCGGCGTCGACGCCGTAGGCCTGGAGGCCCGCGCCGCAGGGCTCGGCACGCGTTCGATCAAGACGACGGCCAAGGCGTACGCCATTGATCTGGCCATCTCGATGATCGACCTGACGACGCTCGAGGGTGCGGACACCCCGGGCAAGGTCCGGTCGCTCGCCGCCAAGGCCGTCCATCCCGATCCCACCGACCGCACGACCCCGACGACCGCCGCGGTCTGCGTCTATCCCGATATGGCAGCCATCGCCAAGGAGGCCCTGCGGGGCTCCGGCGTCAAGGTCGCCTCCGTCGCCACCGCCTTCCCGGCCGGCCGCGCCGCGCTCGACGTCAAGCTCGCGGACACCCGTGACGCCGTCGCCGCCGGAGCCGACGAGATCGACATGGTGATCGACCGGGGAGCCTTCCTCTCCGGCCGTTACCTGAAGGTCTACGAGGAGATCCTCGCCGTGAAGGAGGCCTCGGGCGCCGCCCGGCTGAAGGTCATCTTCGAGACCGGCGAGCTCTCCACGTACGACAACATCCGCCGCGCCTCCTGGCTCGGCATGATCGCCGGCGCGGACTTCATCAAGACCTCGACCGGCAAGGTGGCGGTGAACGCCACTCCCGCGAACACCCTGCTGATGCTGGAGGCCGTGCGCGACTTCCGGGAGCAGACTGGAGTGCAGGTGGGCGTGAAGCCTGCGGGCGGCATCCGCACCAGCAAGGACGCGATCAAGTTCCTCGTGCTGGTCAACGAGACCGCCGGTGCGGACTGGCTGGACAACCACTGGTTCCGCTTCGGCGCGTCGAGCCTGCTCAACGATCTGCTCATGCAGCGTCAGAAGCTGGCGACCGGCCGCTACTCCGGCCCCGACTACGTGACGGTGGACTGAGCCCCATGGACATGGACAAGCAGCTGTTTGAGTACGCACCCGCACCCGAGTCGCGGGCAATCGTCGACATCGCACCGTCGTACGGCCTCTTCATCGACGGCGAATTCACCGACGCCGCGGACGGCAAGGTCTTCAAGACCGTCTCGCCGAGCACCGAGGAGGTGCTCGCCGAGGTGGCCCGGGCCGGCGCCGAGGACGTGGACCGCGCCGTGAAGGCGGCGCGCAAGGCCTTCGAGAAGTGGTCGGCGCTGCCCGGCGCGGAGCGGTCCAAGTACCTGTTCCGTATCGCGCGGATCGTCCAGGAGCGCTCGCGCGAGCTGGCCGTCCTGGAGACGCTCGACAACGGCAAGCCGATCAGGGAGACCCGCGACGCGGACCTGCCGCTGGTCGCCGCGCACTTCTTCTACTACGCGGGCTGGGCCGACAAGCTCGACCACGCCGGCTACGGCGCGAACCCGCGGCCGCTCGGCGTCGCGGGCCAGGTCATCCCCTGGAACTTCCCGCTCCTGATGCTCGCGTGGAAGATCGCCCCGGCGCTCGCGGCGGGCAACACGGTCGTCCTGAAACCCGCCGAGACGACCCCTCTCTCCGCCCTCTTCTTCGCGGACATCTGCCGTCAGGCGGGCCTGCCGAAGGGTGTCGTCAACATCCTTCCGGGTTACGGAGAGACGGGAGCCGCGCTCGTCGCGCACCCCGACGTCAACAAGGTCGCCTTCACAGGCTCGACCGCCGTCGGCAAGGCGATCGCCCGCCAGATCGCCGGCACCGACAAGAAGGTCACCCTGGAGCTGGGCGGCAAGGGCGCGAACATCGTCTTCGACGACGCCCCGATGGACCAGGCCGTCGAGGGCATCGTCGGCGGCATCTTCTTCAATCAGGGCCAGGTCTGCTGCGCGGGCTCGCGCCTGCTCGTCCAGGAGTCGATCCAGGACGAGCTGCTCGACTCCCTCAAGCGCCGGCTGTCCACGCTGCGCCTGGGCGACCCGCTGGACAAGAACACCGACATCGGCGCGATCAACTCCGCGGAGCAGCTGGCCCGGATCACGGCGCTGACCGAGAAGGGCGAGGCGGAGGGCGCCGAGCGCTGGTCCGCGCCCTGCGAGCTGCCGAGCTCCGGCTACTGGTTCGCGCCGACGCTCTTCACCGGCGTCACGCAGGCGCACACGATCGCGCGCGACGAGATCTTCGGCCCGGTGCTGTCCGTACTGTCGTTCCGTACGCCGGACGAGGCGGTCGCCAAGGCCAACAACAGCCAGTACGGCCTGTCCGCCGGTGTGTGGACGGAGAAGGGCTCCCGGATCCTGGCGGTGGCGAGCAAGCTCCGCGCGGGTGTCGTGTGGGCCAACACCTTCAACAAGTTCGACCCGACCTCGCCGTTCGGCGGCTACAAGGAGTCGGGCTTCGGCCGCGAGGGCGGTCGCCACGGCCTGGAGGCGTACCTCGATGTCTGACGTGACCAACAGCGGCTCCGCCGTGCGGCGTTTGAACGTCTTCAAGACCTACAAGCTGTACGTCGGGGGCAAGTTCCCCCGGAGCGAGAGCGGCCGGGTGTACGAGGTGACCGACTCCAAGGGCAAGTGGCTGGCGAACGCGCCTCTCTCCTCCCGCAAGGACGCGCGTGACGCGGTCGTCGCGGCGCGCAAGGCGTTCGGTGGCTGGTCGGGCGCGACCGCATACAACCGCGGCCAGATTCTCTACCGCATCGCGGAGATGCTGGAGGGCCGGCGCGAGCAGTTCACCGCCGAGGTCGCGGCCGCCGAGGGCCTGTCCAAGTCCAAGGCCGCGGCCGTCGTCGACGCGGCGATCGACCGCTGGGTCTGGTACGCGGGCTGGACGGACAAGATCGGCCAGATCGTGGGCGGGGCGAACCCGGTCGCCGGCCCGTTCTTCAACCTCTCGACGCCGGAGCCGACAGGCGTCGTGACCATCGTCGCGCCGCAGGAGTCGTCCTTCCTGGGCCTGGTCTCGGTTCTCGCCCCGGTGATCGCGACGGGCAACACCGCGATCGTGGTGGCGAGCGAGAAGGCACCGCTTCCCGCGCTCTCGTTCGGCGAGGTGCTGGCCACTTCGGACCTCCCGGGCGGCGTGGTCAACGTGCTGTCCGGCCGGACCGAGGAGATCGCGACCCCGCTCGCCGCGCACCAGGACGTCAACGCGATCGACCTGACCGGAGCCGGCGAAGTCCTCGCGAAGGAGCTGGAGATCGCGGCGGCGGACAACCTCAAGCGCGTTCTCCGTCCACAGCCTGTGGATTTCTCGGCCGATCCGGGCACGCACCGCCTGACGGCCTTCCTGGAGACGAAGACGGTCTGGCACCCGACGGGCTCGCTGGGCGCGTCCGGTTCGGCGTACTGACCCGACCCCTCCCATGGCCGAGCCCCCTGCCGTCCCGTCCGGCGGCAGGGGGCTCTTTCATGTCCCGGTTTCATGTCCCGGCTGCGTGCGCCGGCTGCCGACCTCGGCTCAGACCGGCAGCGACCCCGCGGCGCCACCGGCCACCGGCAGGTCCTTGAGTGCGGCACCGTCCGCCAGGGGCCCGGTGGCCGCCTCGGTGGAGACCGGCTTGAAGTCGGCGACCTGGGTGCCCACGCCGTTGTCCAGCGGGTCGACGCCCGTCTTGGCAAGCGGGTTGAGCTGAAGGCTCTTGACCTGCCCGGCGCCGGTCACCGAGTTCGCGACCGCGCCGGTCAGCGCCTGACCCTGCCCTTGGTCGAGCGTGCCGAGGCCCACGGGCGCCGCCGGCGCAGCGTGCGCGGCATCGCCCGCGCCGAGGACCGCGGCCACCGCCGCGACGGTCATACCTGCCCGCAGCAGCGCGAGCCGGCGGGACTGGGGAGCTGTGTGACGTGCCATGGGATTCCTGACTGAGTGAGTAATCGGACGAGCACGCAGCGTAGTTGAGGTGTGATGCTCTGTACACCCTCCGCCCCGAGGGGTCCCCTTCACGGGGCAATGCCTCACACTGGTGTCCCGTGAGCTCTTCCCCCATACCGACCCGTGTTGTGCTGCTCGCGGGCCCCTCAGGTTCCGGAAAGTCTTCCCTTGCCGCCCGTACCGGCCTGCCGGTACTGCGCCTGGACGACTTCTACAAGGAGGGTGACGACCCGACGTTGCCGCTCGTCGAGGGCAGTACGGACATCGACTGGGACTCGCCGCTGTCGTGGGACGCGGACGCGGCGGTGGCCGCGATCGTCGAACTGTGCGCCGCGGGACGTACGACGGTCCCCGTGTACGACATCGCGACGAGCTCCCGCATCGACCGGGAGGCGCTCGACATCGACCGCACGCCGCTGTTCGTGGCGGAGGGCATTTTCGCGGCGGACATCGTCGGGCGGTGCCAGGACCTCGGCGTACTGGCGGACGCGCTGTGCCTGCGCGGCCGCCCGTCGACGACGTTCCGCCGTCGGCTGGCGCGGGATCTGCGCGAAGGCCGCAAATCGGTGGGGTTCCTGCTGCGGCGGGGCTGGCGCCTGATGCGCGCGGAACGCGGCATCGTGGCGCGCCAGGCAGAGTTGGGCGCGCACCCCTGCGGGAAGGCGGAGGCACTGGGCCGCCTCGCGGCGGCCGCGGCGGGCCGCAGCCGGACGCCCGCGGCACGGACGTCGGCGTAGCGGACCACGGCGCTGCCGGTCACCCTTCCCCGCATCGGCCCGTACCGCCGGTGCCCGGGTCACCGCAGACAGAGAGAAGCGGGGCCGGACAAGACCCCCCGGCCTGTCCGGTCCCGCTCTGTATCTCCCCCGTGACCCCGGTCGGTCCCCCGTGACCCCCGTGGATCCCCCGATCCCGCCGTCTCCCCCGAAACGGCGGCCCCGTTCCCCCCGTTGCCCTCAGGCCACCAGCTCGCCGAAGGACTCTTCCTCGTCACGGCCGAAGCTGAGGACCTCGTCCTCACGCAGCCGGCGGAGCGACCGCCAGATGCTCGACTTCACCGTGCCGACACTGATGTCCAGGATCTCCGCGATCTCCGGGTCCGTGCGGCCCTCGTAGTAACGGAGGACGAGCATCGTCCGCTGGAGTTCGGGAAGCCTGGCCAGCGCCTGCCAGAGCACCGCGCGCAGCTCCGTACCCCGCATGGCGTCGATGTCACTCGCCGTCTCCGGCAGCTCCTCCGTCGGGTACTCGTTGAGCTTGCGCCGGCGCCAGGCGCTGATGTGCAGGTTGGTCATGGTGCGGCGGAGGTAGCCCCCGACCGCCGCCTTGTCGCTGATCCTGTCCCAGGCCCGGTATGTCGAGAAGAGGGCGCTCTGCAGCAGATCCTCCGCCTCGAACCGGTCACCGGTCAGGTGGTACGCGGTCGCGTACAGGGAGGCACGGCGTTCCTGCACGTAGGCGGTGAACTCCGCCTCGGACAGGCTCGTCCGCTCCCCCGCTACCTCCCGGTACGCCTCCCCGCCGCCCCCCACAGGCGCGTCAACCACCGCCATGTACGACGGCTTGTGCTGACGCCCGGCGCCGCGAACGCACCCCCGCCCGTTCACAGCGCCGGACTTCTCCGTGCTCCGCACGACGTCGTGGAGACGCGTGACAACTGCGCTTGAGGTGGTGCTGTGCAGTGCGTTCATCTCGCGCCCCCCGTCGATTGGAGTCTGCTTCGGTCCGTGTGCCAAGAAGCTTGCCCAGGCAGTTTCATGGCGGTGTCCGCCGACTGTCACAGGCGCGTCACAAGCCCCGCCGGAATGGTCGCGGAGGCGGTCGGAAGGCAGTCGGAAAGCGTTTTGGGAAAGGGCTTGCACGGCTTGCCACAAGGGGAGGAGTCGTGTGAGAGCCGACCAACTGTCGAACTCCGGCTCCCCCATGGGTCAGAATGACCTCCGTGCCCTTCCTGTTGCTGATCGAGGACGACGACGCCATCCGCACGGCCCTCGAACTTTCCCTGTCCCGCCAGGGCCACCGAGTGGCCACCGCGGCGACGGGAGAGGACGGCCTGAAGCTGCTGCGCGAGCAGCGGCCGGACCTGATCGTGCTGGATGTGATGCTGCCCGGGATCGACGGTTTCGAGGTGTGCCGGCGGATCAGGCGCACCGACCAGCTGCCGATCATTCTGCTGACCGCACGCACCGACGACATCGATGTGGTCGTGGGGCTCGAGTCGGGCGCGGACGACTATGTCGTGAAGCCCGTCCAGGGCCGTGTGCTGGACGCCCGTATCCGCGCGGTGCTGCGGCGCGGCGAGCGCGAGTCCACCGACTCGGCGACCTTCGGCTCGCTGGTGATCGACCGCTCCGCGATGACGGTCACCAAGAACGGCGAGGATCTCCAGCTCACGCCGACCGAGCTGCGGCTGCTGCTCGAGCTCAGCCGACGGCCCGGACAGGCCCTGTCGCGGCAGCAGCTGCTCCGGCTGGTGTGGGAGCACGACTACCTCGGTGACTCGCGGCTGGTGGACGCCTGTGTGCAGCGGCTGCGGGCGAAGGTCGAGGACGTGCCGTCCTCGCCGACCCTGATCCGTACGGTGCGTGGCGTGGGCTACCGGCTGGACGTCCCGCAGTGAGCGACACGCGCGCCGCGACGCCCATGGACGGAACAGCCGGGTGACCACTGCCGCCAAGCGCGCGATCCTCGCCGGACTCCGCTGGACGAGCCTGAGGCTCCGACTTGTCGTCGTCTTCGCGCTGGTCGCGCTGACCGCCGCGGTGTCCGCCTCGGGCATCGCGTACTGGCTCAACCGCGAAGCCGTGCTGACCCGTACCCAGGACGCGGCGCTCGGGGACTTCCGGCAGGAGATGCAGAACCGGGCGGCGGCGCTGCCGCTGCGTCCGACGCAGAACGAACTCCAGAAGGCGGCCGAGCAGATGGCGGGCGGCAGCGCCGGCTACAGCGTGCTGCTCATCGGCGAGCGCGCCAAGGGCAAGCCGATCGTCGGTACGTCCGACCCGGACAGTTTCACGCTCGACGACGTACCGGCGAGACTGCAGGAAGCGGTGAACCAGCGGCAGGACGTCGGGGCCGGCAACTCCGTCCCGTACCACCTGTACTGGCAGCGCACCGAGCGCAACGGCAAGCCCCATCTCGTCGGCGGCACCAGGATCGTCGGCGGCGGGCCGACCGGCTACGTCTTCAAGTCACTGGACCAGGAGCGTCAGGACCTCAACTCGCTCGCCTGGTCGCTGGCGATCGCCACCGCGCTGGCCCTCGTCGGCTCCGCGCTGCTCGCGCAGGCCGCGGCCACGACCGTTCTCAAGCCCGTGCACCGGCTGGGTGAGGCGGCGCGGCGGCTCGGCGAGGGCAAGCTCGACACCCGGCTGCGGGTCTCCGGCACGGACGAACTGGCCGAGCTGGCAAGGACGTTCAACAAGACCGCGGAATCGCTGGAGAAGAAGGTCGCGGACATGAGTGCGCGGGAGGAGTCCAGCCGTCGCTTCGTCGCCGACATGTCGCACGAACTGCGCACCCCGCTGACCGCGCTCACCGCCGTCACCGAGGTGCTCGAGGACGAGGCCGACAGCCTCGACCCGATGATCGCGCCCGCCGTGAACCTGGTGGTGAGCGAGACCCGGCGGCTGGGCGATCTGGTGGAGAACCTGATGGAGGTCACCCGCTTCGACGCGGGCACGGCCCGGCTCGTACTGGACACGGTGGACGTCGCCGACCAGGTCACCGCCTGCATCGACGCGCGCGCCTGGCTCGACGCGGTGGATCTGGACGCCGAGCGCGGGATCATCGCGCTGCTCGATCCGCGCCGGCTCGATGTGATCCTGGCCAATCTGATCGGCAACGCACTCAAGCACGGCGGCTCGCCGGTACGGGTGTCGGTGCGGCCGGTCGACCACGAGCTGCTGATCGAGGTCCGCGACCACGGGCCCGGCATCCCCGAGGACGTACTGCCGCATGTCTTCGACCGCTTCTACAAGGCGAGCGCCTCACGGCCGCGCTCCGAGGGCAGCGGTCTCGGGCTGTCGATCGCGATGGAGAACGCCCATATCCACGGCGGCGACATCACCGCAGCCAACTCCGCGGACGGGGACGGTGCGGTGTTCGTACTGCGGCTGCCGCGCGACGCCTCGTCGCTGAGGGACGGCGACGGCCACGGCGGCACGGACCCGGACGCCGGTACGGACCCCGACACCGACGGCGACGCGGACCGGGGCCGCGCCGACGGCCGTGGAGAGGAAGACGCCCAGTGACGCCGAGGAGCCGTACCCGGCGGGCGGCAGTGTCACTCGCCGTACTCGTGGGCGTCGTTGTGCTCGGCGGCTGCGGGATCAGGACCACCCAGGTGCCGGTCGACGCCGGGCCCGCGCCCTCGCGGGTGCCCTGCGAGGTGTCCGCGGAGAGCATCACCCCCCAGACACAGCAGCAGGGTGTCCCGGTCCGCGTCTACCTGGTCTGCGCCTCGCAGCTGGAGTCCGTGGACCGTACGGCGCGGATCCCCGGGGTGAAGGACGTCGACAGCCGCGTACGGGTCGCGCAGGCGCTCCTCGACGAGCTCGAGAAGGAGCCCTCGCCCCCGGAACACGAGGCCGGCTTCGCCACGTACGTACGCGGGCCGCTGGTCCTGACGGCTGCGCGCAAGGGCGATCCCGCGGGCACCCTGCGCCTCAGCCGCCAGCCGGAGGATCTGCCGGCGCCGGCACTGGCCCAGATCGTCTGCACCTTCGCGGAGAGCAGGGCCGCCGCCACGGGCGGTTCGGTGCTGCTCGGCGGGCCCGGGGAGTACGCGCCCCGGGCGTACCAGTGCTCCGCCGGGATCAAGGAACGGCCGGATGAGGCGGTGCCGACGCTCGGCGCGCTCCCGTCGTCCTCCGCCGCTCCCTGAGCAACGTCGCAGCCCCGTCCGGAGCCTGGTCCGGAGCCGGTTCGAAAGCCGGTTCGGGATGGGGTTCAGGGGCGGGTTCCGCTTCCTCTTAGAAGCTCGCGGAACCGATCCCGGCGAAGCGTGCGTCTTGGGGGGCGTGCAGCGTCAAGGTCCGGTCGGCAGTGCCGCCATCCGCTTCCGCGCGGCGGGGGTCATCCTCCTCCTCGCGCATCTGCTGCTCGTTTCCTGGCTGACGCTGCGCCCACTGGACGTGGTGTGGGTGACGGCCGCGAATCTCGAGCCGCTCGCCGGGATAAAGGCGGATCTGGCGATGGGCCCTGTGGAAGCCGCGCGCCGCATCGGCGAAGGCCTGCTGCTGCTGGCCCCGCTCGGCATACTGCTGCCGATGGCGGGCGGCCGGCTCACCGTCTCTCCGCTGGCATCGATGGCCCGTACGGTCGCGGCCGGGGCGCTGCTGTCGCTCGGCATCGAACTGCTGCAGACCGGGGTGCCCGGACAGGTCGTCGATGTGGACTCCCTGCTGCTGAACACTGCCGGGGTGGCGCTGGCCCATCTGGCCTTCGTGCCCGCGGGCCGGGCCCGGCTCCGCCGCAGGCAGGGGCGGGCGGCCGCGGGCTCCACCCGGCAGCGGCACGGCACGATGCTGCGGGAGGAGTCGTCTCAGGGGCCGACCCCGACGATTCCAAGGGTCGGGATCGCACCGTAGAGCGACGCTTCGACCCCCTTCGCGAAGCCACTATGGATGCATCGGGAGCACAACAGACGCTCCCCAACAGGTTCTCGCGAAGGAGCCCACCATGGCCGCACTTGTCCGCCCCCGAGACGGACGCATGATCGGTGGAGTGTGCGGGGCGCTGGCACGGCGCTTCGGCACCTCCGCGACCACGATGCGTGTGATCTTCCTGCTCTCATGTCTGCTGCCCGGCCCGCAGTTCCTGCTCTACCTGGCGCTGTGGGTGCTGCTGCCGTCCGAGAAAGCCGCCGGCACTGCCTGGTAGCAGGCCCGGACGCCGGTAGCAGGTCGGCACGGCCCGGTCGTACACCGGCACCGCCCGGTCGTACACCGGCACCGCCCGGTCGTACACCGGCACGGCCCGGTCGTACACCGGCACCGCCCGGTCGTACACCGGCACCGCCCGGTCGTACACCGGCACCGCGCCGGTGTGAGCAGTCAGCCGGCAAGCACCTGGGCGACCTTCGCCAGCTGTTTGTCGGCGACCTCCTGAGGGACGCGCGGCGGTGTGCGCCGCGCGAGGTCCAGCGCCATGAAACGCGCCACGGTCGCTCCCTTGCGGACCACGACCATGTGGATCGGGGCCACGGCGCCCTCGTTGGTCCCGACGGTGGTCCAGCTGACCGTCTCGTCGGCGCCGCGGGTGGTGAAGGCCGCGGCCTTCACCTCGCGGTAGGCGCCGCTGCGGCCGTCGAGGGTCGCACCGAAGCCGCCGCCGCACGCCGCCACCGCCGACTTGAGTCCGGCCATCAGCTTGCCGGCGTCGGCCCGGCTGTACGAACTGAGCGAGGCGGAGACCGCCAGTCCGAGGTTCTTGAGGGAGCCGAGACCGCGACTGACGGTGCGGTCGGCCTGCGGGCTCGGCCTGTCGCCCATGGCATCGGCGAGCGGCTGGCACTGCGGCTTGTCGGAGGCGGGCTGACCGGAGGGCGCGAGCGCGCTCTTCCCCGAGGACACCTGGAAGCCGGCCAGATCGCCGGTGGCCAGTGCGGCCCGCTCCAACTGCGGCCCGTTGAGCGGCGCGGACGCATCGCTGCCGCTGCCTCCACCCTTGCCCGTATCGGTACCCGTACCTGTACCTGCGGACGTCGCCGTGGACGCGGGCGTGTCCGTGTCCTTGGCGGGGCGCCCGTCGACGCCACTCGTACAGGCCGTGGCCAGCAGGAGCGCGGGGACGGTGGCAAGTGTGGTCAGTCCTGCGGTCTTCACGCGCATGGCCGCGATCCTGGCACAAGCGAAGTGGGTGTACACCCGATTCGGGTGTACACCCACCTCTTGTGTACGGAGCCGGCGTACGTCAGCTGAGGCCGGGCAGGCCACCGCCGGCCGGCAGACCGCCGGCGAGCGGAAGGCCGCCCAGCAGCCCACCGACCGGGTCGACGGCCTGGTCGGTGGGCAGCGCCTGGGGGGCGCCCGCCGGAAGCTTGGTGAGCGCATCGTGGACCGGCACGACACTGGGGACGGAGTCGGGGACGGGGACGGCGGCGGCCGTGCCGGCGGCGGCAGCGGCAAAGGCGGCGCCGACGACGGCGACACCGAGAGTCTTGGCAGCAGACTGCTTCATCAGGGATGAGTCCTTGGGACGGGGATTATGAGCGACTCTGCAAGCTAGCCACGCTCGCACAGGGGTCGCAAATACCACGAAGCGGCCGGAAGTTGACATTCCCAGCCGCTTCGGTATAGGTGTCGCGATCAGCTGCCACCGTGGGAAGAATCGCTGGTCGTGGCGGTCTGCCGGAACAGCCACTCGGACTTCAGCTCGGCGTATCCGGGCTTGATCACATCGCTGATCATCGCCAGTCGTTCATCGAAAGGAATGAACGCCGACTTCATCGCATTGACGGTGAACCACTGCATGTCGTCGAGGGTGTATCCGAAGGTCTCGGTCAGCAGCTCGAATTCGCGGCTCATGCTCGTACCACTCATCAGCCGGTTGTCGGTGTTGACCGTCGCCCTGAAGTGCAGCCTGCGCAGCAGGCCGATGGGGTGTTCGGCGTACGAAGCGGCCGCGCCGGTCTGCAGGTTGGACGTCGGGCACAGCTCCAGGGGGATGCGCTTGTCCCGTACGTACGAGGCGAGCCGCCCGAGTTTCACACTGCCGTCATCGGCGACCGTGATGTCGTCGATGATCCGCACGCCGTGCCCGAGCCGGTCGGCGCCGCACCACTGGAGCGCCTGCCAGATCGACGGGAGCCCGAAGGCCTCGCCCGCGTGAATCGTGAAGTGGTTGTTCTCCCTCTTCAGGAACTCGAAGGCGTCGAGGTGGCGAGTGGGCGGGAAGCCCGCCTCGGCGCCGGCGATGTCGAAGCCGACGACGCCCATATCCCGGTAGCGGTTGGCCAGTTCGGCGATCTCCAGGGCGCGAGCGGCGTGCCGCATCGCGGTGAGCAGGGCGCCGACACGGATACGGTGGCCGCTCTCGCGGGCCAGTCGCTCGCCTTCGCGGAAGCCGGCGTTGACCGCCTCGACGACCTCTTCGAGGCTCAGGCCGGCTTCCAAGTGCTGCTCGGGTGCGTACCTGACCTCGGCGTAGACGACTCCGTCCTCGGCAAGGTCCTCGGCGCACTCGGCGGCGACGCGGAAGAGCGCCTCGCGGGTCTGCATGACGGCGCAGGTGTGCGCGAAGGTCTCCAGATAGCGCTCCAGCGAGCCGGAGTAGGCCGCCTCGTGGAACCAGATTCCGAGCTTGTCCGGCTCGGTCTCGGGGAGCTCGTCGTAGCCCGTCTCGCGGGCGAGGTCGATGATCGTGCCCGGTCGCAGCCCGCCGTCGAGGTGGTCGTGGAGGAGCACCTTCGGAGCGCGGCGGATCTGGTCCGCGGAGGGCGTATTGAGGGTCTGGCTCGTCATCTGCGCACTCTACGCCCTACGCGCGTAGAGAGCGCCCCCTCACCTCGCCCGTCGATACATAACAGTGACCGTGCGGACGGGTTGCGTACACCTGTCCTTCTGAGAATGTTCTGCCATGGCACACCACGCACTGCCCCTGTGGTGGGGGCGTCCGGCCGATGAGGCCGGAGGAGCGGAAACCCGCCGTGAGGCGACCGTGGCAAGGGCAGCGCGAGGGAGCCGTACCCCGCCGCGCGCCCGCCTCGGACGCGCGAGCGGCGGGCGCGTCGCCGGGCAGGACTCCGCGGTCTGCGGGGTGGTACTGCTGCTGCCGGACGGCGAGCCGGAGTCCTTGCGCAGACCGTCCCGGCTCTCGTACACGGCGGCACTGCCGCTGGGCCGCACGCTGGCCCGGGTGGGCCGCGCGGACGGGCTGGTGGTGCACCGGGTCCGTTACCGCTGCCGCGGCTGGAACGGTCCGGACGCGCATCTCGCGGCCGACGCGACATGGGCGGTGGACGAGGTGGTACGCCGCTACGGCGACGTCCCGGTGTGCCTCACCGGCCACGGCATGGGCGGCCGCGCGGCTCTGCACGCGGCGGGCCACCCGGCCGTCAACTCCGTGCTGGCGCTGGCCCCTTGGCTGCCGGAGGACGATGTGGCGGCCACACCGGAGCCGGTGAAGCAGCTGGCGGGGAAGCATGTGCTGATCGTGCACGGCACGAATGACGCGCGCACGGACCCGGAGCTCTCGTTCCGCCTGGCCGAACGCGCGAAGAAGTCCAACCGCGACGTCTGCCGCTTCGAGGTCCACTCGGACGGCCACGCGCTGCGCCAGCACCACGAGGAAGTCCGGGCGCTGGCGGCGGACTTCGTGCTGGGCGCGCTCTTCACCAGGACGTACGCCCGCCCGGTGGCGGACGCGCTTGCGGCGCCACCGCCGCTGGGCCTGCGGATGCCACTGGCGGCGGGCTTCGGCCGCGCACTGCGGCGGTAGCGCCTGCGGGCGCTGCAGGTCGCTGCGCAGCTGGTGCTCCTGCCGGCAATCACGCCCCTGGTTTCTCAGGCTCAGGGGAAGCTGAGCGCCACGATCACCGCGAAGGCCTCCAGCAGGATCTGCAGGGCGAAGGCGGCCGTGCGCAGCTCATGCAACCGCCGCGTACGTGCGGGAAGGGCAATGGTCACCACACAGGCAAGGACCACGCCGATCACCGTCCACGAGAAGGTGCCCGCGGGCCAGGGAGAGCAGCCGTCATCGCCGTAGGTCAAGCACCTCGATCCCCGCTCGGTGGACAGCGCGAGAATTCCGGCCATGAACACCGCCGGGATCAGCAAGACGGCGGAGTTCAGGGACCATCTGCGGATGTCGGGGGGTGTGGCCGTGGTGGGCTGCGCAGCGGGTGGGGGCGGCGTCGGGTTCATGGCCTTGATCCAACCTTTGGCTGCCGCGCTGCCGTATCCGCGCCGGTACTCAGGAAGTACGCCCTGCGTACTCAGTAATGCTTGACCGTCTGAACCGTCTGGGACTACTCGCAGAAACGATCACGCGTCGGCGACAGCCATTGGTGCGGCTGGGGTCGTCACAGCGACTCTGATACCGCCGGTAGCCGCCGGAACGACCTGTGCCAGACTGCCATCCTCGGAGAAGCGCGCGATCAAAGCGGAGGCCGCTTCCGGAGGAGCGACATCGCGTACAGCCCAGCCGGTCCCCGCGAAGTACTCTCGGGCCCGCCGCATCGCCTGCAGCATCTGGTCCGGGGCGCACGGCGCCGTCGACCAGGCATGGTGGATCGAGACGTCCCCGTCGCTCTCCTCGACCACCCGCAGCTCCCTGTCCAGCCGCGTCGGGGCGTACGGGACCTGGAGCGCGTCGTAGATCCGGCTGGAGTGGCGGAGGACCCGGCGATGAGGCTCGGGGTCGGTCCGGGTGGAGGCTGGGCTCGCGCCGGCCGTCTCGGATCCCGCCACGGGGTCGAAGCAGGGCGAGGTCACCGTGATCGCGGCAAGGCCGTCGCCCTTGGCGCGGTCCACGACACCGGCGACGGCACCCATCCAGAAGTCGTCGGTCTTAGTGCGCATGTCGACCGAGGGGAACGGGTCGGACCAGTCTCCGTCCCCGTCCGAGGACTGAAACTCGTACCCCTGCTTCACCCAGGCGTCCCGTGCCTGCCTCACCAGATTCTTGGCCTCGGTACCCGGCACACCCGTTAGTTGGTAGGAAAGGCTGAGCTGCGCCCGCTCGCGGGAGTCGTGGTCGTCTGCGACGCATGCGCCGACGGCGGAGGGCCCGATCTGCCTAAGAATCGGCTTGGGCGACATGCCGTCCACCGCTTGGCGAACGATCTCCCCGGCCCGCTGGGTTGCCTGCTGCTCGTCCATGCTGACCTGCTTCACATCCGTGCCTGTATCGCTGTTCCCTTGAGCTCCACACGCCGTCACCGCGACCGTCATGGCCAGCAGCGTCGCAATGGACACCCTTCTGGTCGCTGTCACGGCTGTCCTCCGGTCACGATCTTGGCCATCCCTCGTAGGGAAGCTCCGTCCCAGTACTGCGAGTGGGCGGGAGTCCCGTTCAGACCCCAGTCCCCGCCATCGGCGACCTTGAACGTCCGCCCGCCGAAGTCGTCGCTGGTCGGATCGTAACCGTAGAGGATTGAGTGATCGTCGAAGAGCCGCATGTATGCCTTCGGGTTCAGGGGCGCCAAGGTGCCCGCATTCGGCGGGGCAAGGTTGATGAGGTCATTCTCGGCTGTCGCCGAGAACACCTGGTCGGCCGGAATATGCAGGTCCTTCGCGTGATCCACACCCACGCCCGGGCTGCCCACGAAAATGGCCTTGTCCACCGGCAGGTCAGGGTGGTCCCGCATGGTCTCGCCGGCAACCAACGTGCCATAACTGTGGCCTAGGACAGTGGAGTTCACCTCCCCGGCATGAGCTGCGTCGATCCCGGTCAGGAAGTCGTTCAGCGGCTCCCGCGCGTTGTCGGCCCACGTCGTTTCGGTGGCATCGCTCAGCACGCTCTGCGGGGCGTCGTAACCGAGCCACAGGATCGACGCCGTCTGGTGGGCAGGATCGGCGATCGTGGCCGGCCTTGGGAGCCTCCGCCAGCGCATCCTTGAGCCTCTTCTGCGGGCCGGCGAGTTCGCTGGCGAGTCCGTTGAGGGCGGTGCGGATGAGTCCGCACTCGGTGTGGATGTACTGGTAGTTGCGGCTGAGCCGGGCCAGATCGCCGATGGCAGCATCGGCGGTGTGGCCCTTCTGGGTCTCGCGCAGCTTGCCGAGCATTTCGTTGTCGACGCGGTCCTTGGCGGCGTTGGCGCGGCTGGAGACCTTGCCCCAGCCGTCCGCCGCGTCCTCGTACTCCTTGGTATTCAGCTTCTCCAGCTGCTCCCAGGTGATCGCCTCGGCCCCCCGGTCCCGCCCTCGAAGGTCCGCTTGGTCGTGACCTCGCGCTCGCCGAACTCCTTGCCCGCGCTCCTGAGGGAGCCCTCGAGCCGCCCGCACTCGTCGCGGACGGCGGTGAGACGCATCTTCCAGGAGGTCAGGACCTCGCTCATCGCCTTGGTGCTGTCCAACCCTGCGGTGCTCTTCGCCTCGACCTTGGCAGCGGTCTCCAGTTCGGTCAGCGCGGAGGCCGAGGACGTGTGCAGCGCACCGGCTACACCCGACGCGCGGGTCCAGGGCCCCTGGCTGGCCTTGTGGTCCGGGCCGCCCTTGCCGCTGTCTCCCGGCGCGTTCGCGGACGCCAGAGTCATCGTTGCCCCGGAGCTGTCCGCGTCGAAAAGCTCCTGCCATCTGGCGCTGAGCGCCATGAAGTGCCCCCCGTGGTCGTTTTGTTACTCCCGGGGAACTTAGCAACAGGAGAGTCTCCGAGGGACGAAAGGGCCCGGAGATGAGTACCAGTACCTAGAAGAATGAGCATGCAACGTCGGGCCGGTCAGGGTCCCGGAGTTCGCACCAGACTGTTGGTGGACGGTGACGGGGGTGCCTTCGCGGAGGTGGCTGATGACGTTGCTCAGCAACTCGCCGGAAACTGACCCTCACTCCGGCAGCAAGCGCCCCCGTCGCGACAGCAAGAACTTCTTGAATGCCGCCACCGGAGCCGTGTCCGGGTGGCCGTCCAGCCATGCGACGCCGATCTCCCGTACCGCACGCGGCGCCGTCACCGTCAGTTCCACGACGCCCGGGCGGGCCACCGCCGGTGGCGGGAGCAGGGCCACGCCCAGGCCCGCAGCCACCAGGCCGCGCAAGGTCTCCGCCTCCTCGCCCTCGAAGGCGATCCGTGGCGTGAAGCCCACCTCCGCGCACAGGTCGTCGGTGATGCGCCGCAGGCCGTAACCCGGCTCCAGGGTCACGAAGGTTTCGTCGGCCGCCTCTGCCAGGCGGATCCGCTTGCGGCCCGCCAGACGGTGGTCGTCCGGCACGACCAGCCGTAGCCGCTGTTCGTCCAGGCGCCGGGCCACCAGGTCCGGCGCGTCCGGGACCGGTGAGGTCAGGCACAGGTCGAGATCCCCCGCGCGCAGGCGCTCGAGCATCGCCTCGCCGTAGTTCTGGACGAGCGTGAACCGGATACGCGGATGGTCGGCGCGGAAGGCCCTGATCAGCCCCGGCACCGTCTCGGAGCCCATCGTGTGCAGAAACCCGAACGCGACCTTGCCCCCGCTCGGGTCCGCGTCCGCCTGCACCGACTCCGCCGCCCGTTCCACCTCCGCCAGGGCCCGCTCCACGGAGGTGAGGAAGGTGCGGCCGGCCGGGGTGAGCGACACCGTACGGCCCTTGCGGGCGAACAAGGTGACCCCCAGGTCCTCCTCGAGCCGCACGATCGCCCGCGACAGCGTGGACTGCGGGACGCCCATCTCCTGCGCGGCTCGCGTCACATGCTCGTGGCGGGCGACCCCGGCGAAGTACGCGAGACGCGGAGCAAGCAGCAGCGCTGTGTCCCTTGCGTATTCTTCGTAACTGCCTGGTGACAGCCGAGGCTGTGAGCTGTGTTGATGCGCCATGGGAACGATTATTGCAATTTCATGCATTGGACGCATGAAAAGTGGCGGCCTACTTTTGGCGCATGCCTCCTGCCAGTACCAAGGCGCCCACCACCGTGGGCGCCGCCCCGCTGTCCCCTTCGCCCTCCCCCACACTCCTCGCCCCGGGCGGCCCCGGTTACCGCCGCATGAGCTTCGCGCTCTTCGCCGCCGGTGTGGCCACCTTCGCCCTCCTCTACTCCACGCAGGCGCTGCTGCCCGCCGTCTCCGCCGGCTTCGGCGTGAGCGCGAGCGCCGCCAGCTGGACGGTCTCCGCCGCGACGGGCGCGCTGGCGCTGTGCGTCCTGCCGCTGAGCGCTCTCTCCGAGCGCTACGGGCGGCGCACCGTGATGACCGCCTCGCTCGCGGTCGCCGTCGCGGTCGGGCTGCTCGTGCCGTTCGCGCCGAGCCTGGAGTGGCTGGTGGCGCTGCGCGCCGTGCAGGGTGCGGCGCTCGCCGGTCTGCCGGCGTCGGCGATGGCATATCTCGCCGAGGAGGTACGGCCCAAGGCGCTGGTCGCCGCGATCGGCCTGTTCGTGGCGGGCAACAGCATCGGCGGCATGAGCGGCCGGATCGTCACCGGCTGGGTGGCACAGCTGTGGGGCTGGCGCGCGGCGCTCGGCGCGGTCGGCCTGTTGGCGCTGGCGTGCGCGCTGGTCTTCCGCGCCATGCTCCCCAAGGCCCGTAATTTCACGCCCGGTTCGCTCAACCCGCGCGCCCTGGCGAAGACGGTCCGCGGCCATCTGGCCGACCCGCTGCTGCTGCGGCTGTACGCGATCGGCGCGCTGTTCATGACCGTCTTCGGCGCGGTCTACACGGTGATCGGCTACCGCCTGGTCGAGGCGCCCTTCAACCTCCCCCAGGGCATCATCGGTTCGATCTTCCTGGTCTATCTGGTCGGTACGGTCTCCTCCGCCGCGGCCGGAAAGCTCGTCGCCCGGCTCGGCCGCCGTGGCGCGCTCTACCTGGCGGTCACCACCACCACCGCGGGCCTGCTGCTCTCGCTGGCGGACTCGCTGCCCGCCGTGCTGCTCGGCCTGGTCCTGATCACCGCGGGTTTCTTCGCGGGCCACGCGGTCGCCTCGTCCTCGGTGAGCCGTACGGCCAGGACTGGCCGCGCTCAGGCATCGGCGCTCTACCAGTCCGCGTACTACCTCGGCAGCAGCGTGGGCGGCACGCTCGGCGCGGTCGCCTTCCACTCCGGCGGCTGGGCGGGGACGGTGCTGCTGGGTCTGCTCGCGGTCCTCGGCGTCGTATCGATCACGCTGTACGGGACCCGGGTGGCGCGGGCCGAGCACCGGCTGGTGCTCGCTGCGGCCCAGCGCTGAAATAAACACAGAAATCCGCACAACTCCAACTCCCCGGCGTGCGTCCAACGGGCAGGCATATCGCAACTGCGCGGTGCACGGAGGGGAGTTGGTGGCTGTGAGGGGCATGACGAGGGGTACACACCGCAGACGGGCAGGCGTCGTGCTCGGTCTGACCGGACTGGTGGTTCCGCTGACCATGGCACTGGGCAGCGCGCCCGCGCAGGCGGCGTCGTGCACGACGTCCACGGGCCCGTACCAGAAGCAGGTGGAGAAGTTCCTGGGCCGCCCGGTGGACGGGAAGCAGTCGGCGGCCGACTGCAAGGCGATCCGGACCTTCCAGGGCTGGCACGGCATCAAGCCGACCATCGGGTACGCGGGCGAGATCACCTGGCGCACCATGAACACGATCCTCCAGCAGCGGGCGGCCGGAAAGACCCCGAACAAGGCGGGCAGGTGCCCGACCAACAAGGGCCGTATCGCGTGCGTGGACCTCACTCGCCAGCTGACGTGGATCCAGGACGGCAAGAAGCTGAAGTACGGCCCGGTGCCGGTGCGCACGGGCAAGAACGGCACCGAGACCCGTACCGGCTCGAAGAAGATCTATCAGCGGAGCATCAAACACTGGTCGACCCTCTACCGCGTATGGATGCCGTACTCGCAGTTCTTCGACGGCGGACAGGCCTTCCACTCCACGACGAAGTCGATGTACAACCCGCCCGGCTCCGGGGGCTGCGTCAACATGCGCCCCGCGGATGCGAAGGCATACTGGAATCTTCTGAAGAACGGCGACGACGTGTACGTCTACGGGCGCAAGCCCGGAACCTGACCCCGTTGTCAGTGCCCTCCTGTAGGTTCCGAAGGGCTGGGGCCGATGGGCGACAGGGGTGGACCCTATGAGTGATCTGGCAACGACACAGGACCTGGATTCCAGGCTGGAGCAGCACCGCAGGGAGCTGACCGGCTACTGCTACCGCATGCTCGGCTCCGCCTTCGAGGCGGAGGACGCGGTCCAGGACACGATGGTCCGGGCCTGGCGGAACTTCGAGAAGTTCGAGGGGCGCTCCTCGCTGCGCTCGTGGCTCTACCGCATCGCGACGAACGTCTGCCTCGACATGCTGAGCGCGGGCAACCGCCGGGCCCGCCCGATGGACCTCACGTCCGCCACGCCCGTGGCCCAGGCACAGCTCAACGCCCGTCCGGAGATCACCTGGCTGGAGCCGGTGCCGGACGGGCGGGTGCTGCCGTCCGTCGCGGACCCGGCCGAGACCGCGGTGGAGCGGGAGAGCATCCGGCTCGCGTTCGTCGCCGCGCTGCAGCATCTGCCGCCCAAGCAGCGGGCGGTACTGATCCTGCGCGAAGTCCTGGCGTGGAAGTCCGCCGAGGTGGCCGAGCTGTTGGGTACGACGGTGGCCTCGGTCAACAGCGCGCTGCAGCGGGCGCGGGCGACACTGGCGGAGTCGCAGCCCGCGTCGACCGACGCGGACGATCCGCTCGACGAGGAGCAGAAGAAGCTCCTCGACCGCTATGTCGCGGCCTTCGAGGGGTACGACATGAAGGCGCTCACGGCCCTGCTGCACGAAGACGCGACCATGTCCATGCCGCCCTACGACCTGTGGCTGCGCGGCCACGACGACATCGTGGGCTGGATGCTCGGCGTCGGCGAGGTCTGCCGGGGCTCGAAGCTGGTCCCGACCGTGGCCAATGGCTCGCCGGCGTTCGCGCACTACCACCCGAGCGGGACCGGCGAGGGGTACGAGCCGTGGGCGCTCATCGTCCTGGAGATCAGGAAAGGCATGATCGTCGGGATGGACTTCTTCCTTGACACCAAGCGCTGGTTCCCGCTGTTCGAGTTGCCGACGCGGCTGGACGGGGAGGGCGCTGCCGCGGGCTGACACCCCGTCGTCCACCACCTCTAGACGACGACCTCGCCGAACCCCACCAGATCCAGCAGCGCCAGCAGCTCCGGTCCGGCATTGCGCAGCCGGATCCGACACCCCAGCCGCCGGGCGGTGAGCTGCAGGCGGGCGAGAGCGTTCACAGCGGCCAGATCGGCATGAGTGAGTCCACCGACCTCACAGATCGCCTCCCTGGCACCGCTGCGGATGAGCTGAGCGCCCAACTCCTCGCACAGACGCGGCACATCGGCCGCGGCCACTCTCCCGGCGATGCGCACGACGATCGGCTGTGTGGCGTCCACACCCAACAGACCCCCCGGGCGGCCATAACTCATCGCCATGGCCGCCCCGGGGGCAACAACGTCAGGCGATGCGGTCCAGCACGATCGGGTTCGCGGTGAACTCCGTGCCCGCCGGGGCGATGTCGTACGCCGAGGTCAGCGAGTCCAGCGCGTAGGCGAACTTCTCCGGAGTCTCCGTGTGCAGGGTGAGCAGAGGCTGGCCGGCCGTCACCGTCTCGCCCGGCTTGGCGTGCAGCTCGATGCCCGCGCCCTCCTGGACCGGGTCCTCCTTGCGGGCGCGGCCCGCGCCCAGGCGCCAGGCCGCGACGCCGATGTCGTACGCGTCCAGGCGGGTGAGGACGCCGGAGGAAGGCGCCGTCACCACGTGCTGCTCACGGGCGACGGGCAGTGCGGCGTCGGGGTCGCCGCCCTGGGCCGCGATCATGCGGCGCCAGTGGTCCATCGCCGAACCGTCGGCCAGGGCCTTCTCCGGGTCCGCGTCCTTGATGCCGGCCGCCTCGAGCATCTCGTGGGCCAGCGCGAGGGTCAGCTCGACGACATCGGCGGGGCCGCCGCCCGCCAGCACCTCGACGGACTCGCGGACCTCGAGAGCGTTGCCGGCGGTGAGGCCGAGCGGGGTGGACATGTCGGTGAGCAGCGCGACGGTCTTCACACCGTGGTCGGTGCCGAGTCCCACCATGGTGGAGGCGAGTTCGCGGGCGTCCTCGATGTTCTTCATAAAGGCGCCGGAGCCGACCTTCACATCCAGGACCAGCGAGCCCGTGCCTTCGGCGATCTTCTTCGACATGATCGACGAGGCGATGAGCGGGATGGCCTCGACGGTGCCGGTGACATCGCGGAGCGCGTACAGCTTCTTGTCCGCCGGGGCGAGTCCGTCGCCCGCCGCGCAGATCACGGCGCCGGTGGAGTCCAGGACGTCCAGCATCTCGGCGTTGGAGAGCAGCGCCCGCCAGCCGGGGATGGACTCGAGCTTGTCGAGCGTGCCGCCGGTGTGGCCGAGGCCGCGGCCGCTCAGCTGCGGGACGGCCGCGCCGCACGCGGCGACCAGCGGCGCGAGCGGCAGCGTGATCTTGTCGCCGACGCCGCCCGTGGAGTGCTTGTCGGCGGTCGGGCGGGACAGCGCGTCGAAGTTCATGCGCTCGCCGGACGCGATCATCGCGGCCGTCCAGCGGGCGATCTCCGCACGGTTCATGCCGTTCAGCAGGATGGCCATCGCCAGCGCCGACATCTGCTCGTCGGCGACCTCACCGCGTGTGTAGGCGTCGATGACCCAGTCGATCTGCTCCGGGCTCAGCTCGCCCCGGTCCCGCTTGGTGCGGATGACGGAGATGGCGTCCATGGGATTCCTTCCGGCAAATGAAGTGCGTACACGCGACTCTACGCGCATAGAGAAGTCGGGAAAATATGAGTGCGGAGCGGCCCTCCCGCTACGGGCGGGAGGGCCGCGGTGTCAGCGCAGATGCCCGGGCCCGAAGGCCTGCGGCAGCATCTCGGACAGCGGGAGCACCCCTCCCGGGGTCTCCAGAAGCAGCTCGGGACCGCCGAATTCGTACAGCAGCTGACGGCATCTGCCGCACGGCACCAGCGACTCGCCCCGGCCGTCCACGCAGGTGAAGTGGGTCAGCCGGCCGCCGCCCGTCGCCTGCAGCTGGGAGACCAGACCGCACTCGGCGCACAGGCTGAGCCCGTACGAGGCGTTCTCGACGTTGCAGCCGACGACCGTGCGGCCGTCGTCGACGAGCGCGGCCACGCCGACCCGGTAGCCCGAGTACGGGGCGTACGCGTGCGACATGGCCTCACGCGCCCGCTCGCGCAGAGCGTCCCAGTCGACGGGCGTCACTTGCCCTGGCCCTTCCGGTAGCGCATACCGTCCGCCTTCGGCATCCGCAGCCGCTGCGCGGAGATCGAGAGGACGAGCAGTGTCACGACGTACGGAGTGGCGCTTACGAACTCGGTGGGCACCGTGTCCGTGCCGAGGTACCAGACCAGCACACCGGCGGCGATGACCGCGCTGATCACAGCCGTAAGGTAAGCCTTGCGGTAGAGCTTCCACAGCGCGAGGCCCGCGAGCAGCACCGCGAGCAGCAGAAGCAGCGCGTGGACGGACTGGCCGCCGGCACGCAGCTGGAGCGCGTCGGCGAAGCCGAACAGGCCCGCACCCATGGCGAGTCCACCGGGCCGCCAGTTACCGAAGATCATCGCCGCGAGGCCGATGTAGCCGCGCCCTCCGGTCTGGCCCTCGTTGTAGATGTGCGAGGTGACCAGGGAGAGGAAGGCACCGCCGAGTCCGGCCATCCCGCCGGAGACGATCACCGCGATGTACTTGTACTTGTAGACGTTGACGCCCAGCGACTCCGACGCGATCGGGTTCTCGCCGCAGGAGCGCAGCCGCAGACCGAACGAGGTCTTCCACAGCACCAGGAAGGTGGCGAAGAAGAGCACCACGGCCAGGATCGTCAGCAGCGACAGGTTGCTGACCAGGCCGCCGAGGATGCCCGCGAGGTCCGACACGAAGAACCAGTGGTGCTTCTCGATCGAGACGAGCCAGTCGGAGAGCCCCGGAACGGTCACCGAAGGGATCTCCTCGGCCGGCGGGGACTGCTTGGGGCTGCCGCCCTTCGCCGCGGCCTCACCGGAGTTGAACCACAGCTTGGCGAAGTACGTCGTGAAGCCGACTGCCAGGATGTTGATCGCGATACCGGAGATGATGTGGTCGACACCGAAGGTGACAGTGGCGACGGCGTGCAGCAGACCACCAGCCATGCCGCCCAGTACACCGGCGAGAACGCCGATCCACGGGTTGGTCTGCCAACCGGCCCAGGCACCGAAGAAGGTGCCGAGGATCATCATTCCTTCGAGGCCGATGTTGACCACACCGGCCCGCTCGGCCCACAGACCGCCGAGACCGGCCAGACCGATCGGCACGGCCATCGAGAGCGCGGCGCTGATCTGGCCCGCCGAGGTGAGGTCCTGCGCTCCGGTGATGGCGCGTACGGCGGACAGCGCGATGAGCGAGCCCGCGACGATCAGCAGGATGACAGGGAATGAGAGGCGGGAGCGGCCGCCCTTGCCGCCGGAGACCTTGGGGGCCGCGGGCGGCGGGGTGGAAGTCGCCGTGGCGGTCACGCCGACACCTCCTGGTTGTCGGAGTTACGGGCCTGGTCGGCGAGCTTCTCGCCGACCTGCCGCTGCTGGCGCTTGAGGCCGTAGCGGCGCACCACTTCGTAGGCGATGACGACGCAGAGCACGATGACGCCCTGGATGACGCCGACGATCTCCTTGTCGTAGCCCTCGAACTCGAGCTTTCCGGAGCCGCGCTCCAGGAAGCCCCAGAGGATGGCGCCGAGGGCGATGCCGATGGGGTGGTTGCGGCCGAGGAGGGCGATGGCGATACCGGTGAAGCCGATACCGACGGGGAAGTCGCCGCTGTACTCGTACGAGTCGTTCAGCAGCGTCGGCATACCGATCAGACCGGCCATGGCACCGGAGATCAGCATGGAGGTGACGACCATCTTCTTGACGTTCACACCGCTCGCCTCGGCGGCGGAGCCGGACTGGCCGACGGTGCGCAGGTCGAAGCCGAAACGGGTGCGGGAGAGTGTGAACCAGTACCCAATGCCGGCCACGACCGCGACGACGATGAAGCCCCAGATCGGTTCCGGCGTCGTCGGGAACTCGAAGAAGTGGGAGGACTCGGGGAGCGGCGTGGTGGACACCTTCGTCCCCGCGACATCCAGGTGGCCGAGGCGGCCGGGCTGGAGCAGATAGCCGATGATGGCCGTCGCGATCATGTTGAGCATGATCGTCGAGACGACCTCACTGACGCCCCGGGTGACCTTGAGGACACCGGCGATACCAGCCCACATGGCACCGACGATCATCGCGGTGATGATGATCAGCGGGATCTGCAGGGCGCCGGGCAGCGTCAGCGCGCCTCCGACTGCAGCGGCGAAGAACGCGGCGAGCCGGTACTGGCCGTCGACGCCGATGTTGAACAGGTTCATCCGGAAGCCGATGGCTACCGCGAGACCCGCCAGGTAGTACGTCGTCGCCTTGTTGAGAATGTAGACCTGGCTGTCCGACTTCACGCCATAGTCGAACATGATGCCGAAGGCACTGAACGGCTCCTTGCCGGTGGCCGCCAGCACCAGCGCCGAGACCAGGAACGCGGCCACGATCGCGAGCAGCGGAGCCGCCAGCCCGAGGAGCACTCGCTCCTTGTCGAACTTCTTCATCGGGCCTCGTCCTCCGGGGCGCTGTCTTCAGGGTGCTCGAGGTGGCCGGTAGCCGCGCCGGTCATGGCCGAGCCCAGCTCCTCGGGGGTGATCGCCGCGGGGTCGGCGTCCGCGACCAGCCGGCCGCGGTACATCACCCGCAGGGTGTCGGACAGCCCGATGAGCTCGTCCAGGTCGGCGGAGATGAGCAGCACCGCAAGGCCCTCGCGGCGCGCCTCGCGGATCTGGTCCCAGATCTGCGCCTGCGCACCGACGTCCACGCCCCGGGTGGGGTGCGCTGCGATCAGCAGCTTGGGGTTGTGGCTCATCTCGCGGCCGACGATCAGCTTCTGCTGGTTGCCGCCGGAGAGAGAGGCCGCGGTGACCTCGATGCCGGGGGTGCGGACGTCGTACTCGCGCACGATCCGCGCGGTGTCGGCGCGGGCCGCCTTGAGGTCGAGGAACGGGCCCTTGCTGTTGGGCTTCTCGGTGACGTGGCCGAGGATGCGGTTCTCCCACAGCGGGGCTTCCAGCAGCAGTCCGTGCCGGTGGCGGTCCTCGGGGATGACGGCCATCCCGTCCTCGCGCCGCTTGCGGGTCGGCGTCCGCGAGATGTCGGCGCCGTCCAGGGATACCGCACCGGTGTCCGGGTGGCGCATGCCCATGATCGCCTCGACCAATTCGGACTGGCCGTTGCCCTCGACACCGGCGATGCCCAGCACCTCACCCTTGTGGATGGTGAAGGTGATGCCGTCGAGCACCGCGCGGACGACACCATCGGGGTCGGTGGCGGTCAGCCGCAGGTCCTGGACCTGGAGCATGGGCACATCAGTGACAGTCGACTCGCGGGTCTCCGGCGAGGGCAGCTCGGCGCCGACCATCAGCTCGGCGAGCTGCTTGGTGGTGACGGTCTTCGGGTCGGCGTTGCCGACCGTCGTACCGCGCCGGATGACGGTGATCTCGTCGGCGACCGTCAGTACCTCGCCCAGCTTGTGGGAGATGAAGATGACGGTCAGCCCCTCGGCCTTGAGCTCGCGCAGGTTGTCGAAGAGCGCGTCGACCTCCTGCGGGACGAGCACGGCGGTCGGCTCGTCGAGGATGAGGGTGCGGGCGCCGCGGTAGAGGACCTTGAGGATCTCGACGCGCTGGCGGTCGGCGACACCGAGGTCCTCGACGAGGACGTCCGGGCGGACGCCGAGGCCGTACGCGTCCGAGATCTCCTTGATCTTGGCGCGAGCCTTGTCGCCGATGCCGTACAGCTTTTCGGAGCCGAGGACGACGTTCTCGAGAACCGTGAGGTAGTCCGCGAGCATGAAGTGCTGGTGCACCATGCCGATGCCGCGGGCGATGGCGTCGCCGGGGTCATGGAACGAGACCTGCTCGCCGTCCACCGCGATAGTGCCCTCGTCCGGCTTCTGCATGCCGTAAAGGATCTTCATCAGAGTGGACTTGCCGGCGCCGTTCTCGCCCACGAGGGCGTGGACGGTGCCGCGGCGCACGGTGATGTCGATGTCGTGGTTGGCCACGACTCCGGGGAATCGCTTGGTGATGCCGCGGAGCTCTACGGCATGGGGACTGCTGGACGCTTTGATGGCGCACTCTCCTTGGCAGGAGCGGGGGGAGCGAAGGCGGTGGATGGCGCGAAAAATACCGCGTACAAAGGGATGTTACGCGCGTAGCATCGACAACAAATCGACGCTGGACTCGAATACTCGGCCGAGACCGGGACCGGGGCCGCGCGCGTCGGGGCCCGGAGAGACAGCCGAAGCCGCTCGCCGGGCCCCGATCACACGATGGATCAGGTAGTGGTCTTCACCTTGATGGTGCCGTCCACGATCTTCTTCTTGGCCTCGTCGAGCTTGCTCTTGATGTCATCGATGTGGCCACCGGTGGTGGTCAGACTGACGCCGCTCTCGGCGAGCGAGTACGCATGCACGCCGGTCAGGGGCTTGCCGTCCTTGACGGACTTGACCAAGTCGAAGACGCCGGTGTCGACGTTCTTGACGACCGAGGTCATGATCGTCGAGGCGTACTTCTTCAGGGCCGGGTCCTTGGCCTGGTCCGAGTCCACGCCGATCGACCAGGCGCCCGGCTGGGACGCCACGGCCTCGATGGAGCCCGCACCGGATCCGCCCGCCGCCGCATAGATGACGTCGATGCCCTTGTCGAGCATGCCCTTGGCGGCAGCCTTGCCCTTGTCGGGGGCACCGAAACCGGAGAGGTCCGTACCGGTGGTGAGGTACTGGATCTGCACGGAGGCCTTCGGGTTGGTGTCCTTGACACCCTGCTCGAAGCCCGCCGCGAACTTCTTGATCAGCGGGAGATCGACACCACCGATGAAGCCGACCTTGCCGTCCTTGGACTTGAGGGCGGCAGCAACACCGGCGAGGTAGGAGCCCTGCTCCTCGGTGAAGACGATCGAGTCGACGTTCTTCTGGTCGGAGACGGAGTCGATCAGGCCAAAGTTGGTCTTCGGGTACTTGGCGGAGACCGCGTCGATCGCGTCCTTGTACGCGAAGCCGACGCCGATGACGGGGTTGTAGCCGCCCTCGGCAAGCGAGGCGAGCCGCTGCTCACGGTCGGCGGGGGTCTCCCCGTTCTTGGCGGTGAGCTCCTTGGTCTCGGCATTGAACTCGGCCTTGGCCTTGTCGAGACCGCGGGCTGCGGAGTCGTTGAAGGAGTTGTCGCCACGGCCGCCGACATCGAAGGCCATGCCGATCTTCAGCGTGTCCTTGCCCGAGCTGGTCGACTCGGTGGACGACTCGCCGCAGGCGGTGGCGGTGAGAGCGAGAGCCGCGGTGACAGCACACGCGGCGGTGATCTTGGATACCCGGCGCACGAGGAGGGTCCCTTCAGGACTGGCCGAAGCGCCACTTCCGGCGCTGATTTCGGGGCGATCGTAACGCGCGTAGATGTCAGTTAAAGACACGTTCATCAGTCGTTATCGGATCGTCGCGAACAAGCCACCCACTCAACATAGGGTAGCGAGCTCAACACGGAGCGTGCACAGCGGTTCGGCGTGTCGATATCCGAGTAACGACCCGCTCGCCAGCATCCGAGGGAATGGAATTCAGTCATCCACTTTCTTGGCTACAGGACACTTCCCGAACCCGCTTGCCCCGCCTGCGAATTCACTGATAGAAATCGAACGACCACGCGATCACGTCAACGGGGCTAATTCTCAGATCTGTCCACATCTGGAAGCAAGGCAGCGGCAGCTGTCAAATCGGACATTCCGGAGACAGTTCGACTTTTCAGTGATTACCCGTGCGTGAATCATCATTCGTCATGGACAGGGGGAGCCATGAATAAGAGAGCCTCCATTATCTCCGGTGTCACGCTCGCGCTCACGGCCGGTGCACTCGTGCTCGCGCCCGGCGCCTCCGCGAGCGCGCAACTCGGCGACTGCAACGCCTGGAAGTCGAACAGGCCTCCATACACTGGCTCTGCGTACTGCAGCGGAATGGGCTGGAGCGACAAGTTCCGAGTGAAGCTCACCTGCATCGACCCCCGCGGCTCACAATGGCTCGTGTACGGCCCGTGGAAGAAGAACGCGCAGACGTCCACCGCGAAGTGCTCAGACAATCCGAACGTCGGCATCTACAAGGTCGGGTTCGCCTTCGATCACTGAGTGTTCGCGCAGGAAATCAAAATTCGGGAGGCAGCCCGTTGCTTGCGCTGCCTATTTCGTGAACAGGAGAATCGTGGACAGGAAGTCAGTAATTTCCGCTGTCGCCTTAGCGGTAGTAACCGGATCGCTGATGATGGCACCGAGCGCCTCCGCCGGAGAGTCAAGTACCCAGCACGCCGCGTGCAACACCTGGAAGTCCAACACGGCGCCCTGGCGGGGCTACTCCAACTGCACGGGGATGCTGCCACTGGTCGAGCGCCATCAGGTGAAGCTCATCTGTATCGACCCTCGCGGACACCAGTGGACCGTATACGGCAAGGGCGCCGGCAACGGCCAGACCTCGAGCGCGAAGTGTTCGGACAACCCGAACGTCGGCATCTACAAGGTCGGCGCCAACGTCTACCGCATATGAGGGAGTGGCGCATGAGGAAGACACTCGTCACCGGCGCGCTCGGCTTTGTGATCGCGGCCGGATCGCTGACGGTGGCACCCACCGCGTCCGCCGGTGAGTCGGACGCTCAGGCGCCCCAGTGCAACCTCTGGAAGTCCAACAGCGCTCCGTACACCGGCTACGCCTGGTGCAAAGGCCGGAGGCCGACGAGCATTCATCGGGTGAAAGTCACCTGTGTCGACCCCCGCGGAAGCCAGCGGATCGTCTGGGGACCGCCTCGGCGAAGCGAGCAGACCTCTGCTGCGAAGTGCTCCGACAACCCGAACGTCGGGATCCTCAAGGTCAGCGTCGCGTACGTGGACTGAAAACCGCGTCGACGCCGCCCGGCCTTGCTTCCAGGCCGGGCGGCGTCCCTCTGCCTAGGCGGGGAGCCCGTCGATAAGGGCCGCAGCCGTGAACAGCTCCACGCCGACCTCGATGGCACGCTCGTCGACGTCGAAGTCCCCGCGGTGCAGATCGTGCCGGGCGGTGTCACCGGGCGTCCGGACGCCCAGCCGCGCCATCGCGCCCGGGACGTGCTCCAGATACCAGGAGAAGTCCTCGCCGCCCAGGCTCTGCTCGGTGTCCTCCACGGCGTACGGTCCCCTGCGCGCGGTCTGCGCGTCCCGCAGCAGCTCGGTCACGACGGGGTCGTTGACCACCGGCGGGACTCCACGGATGTAGTTGATCTGCGACTTGGCCCGGTGCAGCGTCGCGATCTCGTCGATCGCGGCATGCACCAGGTCGGGGGCGGCGCGCCAGCCGGGCAGATCGAGGCAGCGCACGGTGCCGGACAGTTCGGCGTGCTGCGGGATGACATTGCAGGCGTGACCGGCCTCGATACGGCCCCAGGTGACGGCGAGCCCGGAGCGGGCGTCGACCCGGCGGGCGAGCAGGGCCGGAACCTCGGTGGCGACCTTCGCGACGGCGGTGACCAGATCGGTGGTCAGATGCGGGCGGGCGGTGTGGCCGCCGGGGCCGTCGAGGGTGATCTCGAGCCGGTCGCAGGCGGAGGTGATGGGGCCCGGCCGCAGGCCGATGACTCCGGCGTCGACCTTGGGGTCGCAGTGCACGGCGATGATCTTGCCGACGCCGTCCAGTACGCCGGACTCGATGGCGTCGGACGCGCCACCGGGCAGCACCTCCTCGGCGGGCTGGAAGATCAGCCGGACCGGCTGCGGAAGCAGCCCCTGCCGGTCGAGCTCGGCGAGGACGAGCCCCGCACCCAGGACGGTGGTCGTGTGCACATCGTGCCCGCAGGCGTGCGCCCGGTCCGGGACGGTGGAGCGGTAGGGCACGCCGGCCTTGGTGTCCGGGATGGGCAGGGCGTCGATGTCGGCGCGGATCGCGAACAGGGGACGTACGCCGTCCCAGGAGCCGATGTCACACATGAGTCCGGTACCCGTGGCGAGCACCCGGGGCTCGAGGCCGGCCTGCTCGAGGCGGGCCTTGAGCACGGCGGTGGTACGGAACTCCTGGTTGCCGAGCTCCGGGTGCATATGCAAGTCGCGGCGGAACTCGACCAGTTCAGCGCGCAAGGACTCGGACAGCGTGCCGGCCGGTACGGCCTCGCCGGGCTGTTCGGCTTCGGACTCGCGGGACATCAGTTGGTTCACCTGTTGAAGAGTAGGCCCAGGCATGCCCCGACCGACCACCGATCAACGAAAGATCAGCCCGATAGGGTAAGGAAAGATGGCCGCGAGGTGCATGGTTGTCCACTCATGTGGGTAAGCTCACTTCTCTTCTCGACCGGAAGTCGACCGGCGATCCCCGAAGAGCCATGGATTTTCCGCGATCCGAGGCTCACTCCGTGACGAACCAGTTGCAGCCAATTGTCCTCTACTTGGAGGCATCCAGGACATGCAACCGCTCTCCGCCAAGGGAGTCACGGTGCCGGTGCGGAGTCACGGCGCCGGCCGAGTCACGGTGCCGGCCGAGTCACGGTGCCGGCCCGCTCACGCCGGAGCGGGCAGCCGGTGCACATCCCGGGCCGTCCCCGTCACCCCCGCCAGGAATCCCTGGGCCCGCGGGGACGCGCCGTCCCTGAGCCACCCCGGGGCGATGTCGCAGACCGCGACCTTGATCCCCGTGCCCGCGAGGGCGAGCGGGAGCGTGTGGACCACGGTGGACGGGAAACTGAGGACCATGCCGCCGATGGGGCCGCGGCGGGCGATCAGTTCCAGCGGCAGGTCCGGGCGGACGATCTCCAGGCCGGTCTCGACGGCGAGGCGGTGGAGTTTCTCCGAGCTCTCGCGGCGGTGCGCGAAGTAGCGGGTGGCGCCGTGGGTACGGGCCAGGGCGCGGACGGCCTCCACATACTGGTCCGGGTCGACGACGCCCGTCTCCACGAGAGACGTGCCGACGAGGTCCGCGCCCCGGGTGATCCTGGGCGGGCCGAAGCGGGAGCGGGTCCAGGCGAACCGGTTGGCCGTGACCGTGACGCCGGGCGGCGGCTCGACCGGCATCGAGGTGAACACCTCGACGTTGCGGGTTCTGGACGGGGTGAGCCGGCGCCGCGCCAGGAAGGTGACCGGCGCGAGGACCAGTTCGCGGGGGCCCCTCCTGCCGCGCCGGTGCCAGCGCACCAGCTTCTCGCCGTGTGCCAGCTGCGCGACGAACTCCATGGTGGCCGTGCCGTCGTCGACCACGGTCAGATCCTTGCTGCGGACGAGGGTCAGCAGCAGCTGTACGTACCGGGAGAACGGGTCCCCGATGACGATGCGCTCGGCGCGGTGCAGCATCGGGCCCAGCTCGCGCAGCGTCTTCAGCGGCGCACCCGCCCTGCCGCGCGCCTCCTGCCAGCGCACCGCGTATCCCTCGTCGCGGGCCAGCTCCGCCATCCGGCGCAGCTGGCCCCGCGACATGGGGTCGGTCGGCGACAGAACGACGACGGTGAGGTCGGTGGCTCCTCTGTGCGGCCCTGCCCCCGGCAACCCGGTCCGGCCCGTCCCCGCACGACCGCCCGGCTGTGCCGGGACACCGCTCAGTGTCTGCGGCGCACCCGGCCGTGCGTGGGCCCACTCCAGGACGTTCAGGAGCTGTACCGGACTCTCGACGAAGGCGAGATTCACTGAAGTTCACCTCGTGATGCCGGGCCGGCCTGACGGCCGGCCTGCTTGTGCGACCCGAAGTCCCGGAGCCCGCCACGGAGCGGATTTCGGGGGCCTCGGGTCCTGGGAAGGCAGAGCACGGCGGCAGGCATGTCAGACCGCGGCCGGCTCACGGTCGCCGGCCTCGGCGACGACGCCCGCGACCCGGCGCAGCTTCTTCATCGGGGCGAGCTCCGACTCGTAGACCTTCTTGACGCCGTCGCCGAGCGCCGTCTCGATGGTGCGGATGTCGCGGACCAGGCGCTGCAGACCGCCCGGCTCGACGGAGGCCGCCTGGTCGGAGCCCCACATGGCGCGGTCGAGAGTGATGTGGCGCTCGACGAAGGCGGCGCCGAGCGCGACCGCGGCGAGGGTGGTCTGCAGGCCGGTCTCGTGGCCGCTGTAGCCGATCGGGACATTCGGGAACTCGGCCTGGAGGGTGTTGATGACGGTGAGGTTGAGCTCCTCGGCCTTCGCCGGGTATGTCGAGGTGGCGTGGCAGAGCAGGATGTTGTCGCTGCCGAGCACCTCCACCGCGTGCCGGATCTGCTTCGGCGTGGACATGCCGGTGGAGAGGATGACCGTCTTGCCGGTGGCGCGCAGGGAGCGCAGCAGCTCGTCGTCGGTCAGCGAAGCGGAGGCCACCTTGTGGGCGGGGACGTCGAACTTCTCCAGGAAGGCGACGGCCTCGGTGTCCCACGGCGATGCGAACCAGTCGATACCGCGCTTCTTGCAGTGCTCGTCGATCTTGCGGTACTCGTCCTCGCCGAACTCCACGCGGTGGCGGTAGTCGATGTATGTCATCCGGCCCCAGGGGGTGTCGCGCTCGATGTCCCACTGGTCGCGCGGGGTGCAGATCTCGGGGGTGCGCTTCTGGAACTTGACCGCGTCACAGCCGGCGTCTGCGGCGGCGTCGATGAGCGCGAAGGCGTTGTGCAGGTCGCCGTTGTGGTTGATGCCGATCTCACCCGTGACGTAGACGGGGTGACCGGGGCCCGCGGTCTTGGTGCCGAGGGTGCGCAGACGGGACGTGCTCATGAGGGGTGGTTCCTTACTTCTCGGGGGAGTTGTGGGGGGTGGCAGGGGTGTCGGTGGTCTCTTGAGAGGTGTTTTCAGGGGTGATTTCAGGGGTGTTGAGCGTCGGGCCGAGGAGCCAGGCGGCGATCTCGCGGATCGCCCCCTCGCCGCCGGGCCTGGTGGTGACGGCACGCGCTGCCGCGCGTACGGAACCGTGCGCACTCGCGACGGCCACGGGCCAGCCGACGAGGTGGAAGCACGGAAGATCGTTGACGTCGTTGCCGACGTAGAGCACCCGCTCCGGCGCGATCCCCCGCTCCTCGCACCACTGCTTCAGTGCGAGGTCCTTGCGGTCGATGCCGTGCAGGACGGGGACCTGCAGTTTGTGGGCGCGGGCGGCGACGACCGGGTTCCGCTCGGTGGACAGGATCAGCAGTTCCAGGCCCGACGTGCGCAGGTGGGCGATGCCCAGTCCGTCGCCGCGGTGCACGGCGACGATCTCGCGCCCGTCGGAGTCGATGAGCACGCGGTCGTCGGTCTGGGTGCCGTCGAAGTCGAGCACGACGGCGTCGATGTCCTCACGGGTGGGCAGCGCGGGGGTGTCGAGGAGGGGCGCCAGCGCCCGGGCCCTGGCCAGCTCGTGCGGGTCGTCGACCTCCAGGACGCGCGCGGGGTCGGTCCTCACGAGCGCGGTGCGGCCGAAGAACCGGTGGCCGGCCTCGCGGAATCCGGTGGCGGACATGGCGTACGCGGCCCCGGTCTCCAGGAAGTCCTGCGGCCGGTCCTGGCGGCGCGGCCGGAAGGACGCGTCGTGGTTGACGCCGTAGCCGGAGGTCCGGCCGGTGTCGACGAGCAGCGCGGTGGAGCCGCCGACGCGCTGGGCGCCGATGGCCGCGGCAGTGCTCTGCTCGACCTCGCCGTCCTGCTCGCGCCAGACGAAGCCGTGGAAGGGGGCGACGGTCACCGCGCTGTCCGCGCCGCCTTCGAGCACCGCCGCCGCCACACCCTCGACGTCTTCGCGCGCCAGGAACGGGCTGGTGCACTGGATGAGCAGGACCACGTCCACCTGCGTGCCGTGCATCGCCTCGTACGCGTCCATCGCGTGCAGCACCGCCGCCTCGCTGGTCGCGGTGTCCCCCGCGATCGCGGCCGGCCTCAGCACCACCTGGGCGCCCGCGTGCCGGGCCGCCTCCGCGATGTCCCCGTCGTCCGTGGAGACCACGACATCGGTGACGTGCGGTGCGGCGAGGCTCTCGCGCACGGCGCGCGCGACGAGCGGCACTCCGCCCACGGGGGCCAGGTTCTTGGCCGGGACGCCCTTGGAGCCGCCACGGGCGGGGATCACGGCGAGTACGGTCATCTGAGCTCCTGAGTACGGGAGTTGAGGTGAGGCGCAGGGACGCGCGGTCACAGCTCGCCCATCCGGCGGATGATCGGGGCGACGCGCTGCACGCCGTGGCGGTACGCGCCGCGCGCCGCGTTCCGTACCGCCTCGCGCACCACACGCCGTACGCCGGTGATCTCGGTGGCCGGGGCCGCGCCCGGCAGCGGAGTGCCGTCGGGGCCGAGGTGGTGGCGGGCGAGGATGCCGGGCAGATAGCCCGGCGCGGTGGCGGACGTGTAGTACGGCGCGAGCGGCGGGAGTCCGGAGCTCTGCAGCAGCTCGGCGACGCGCTTGCGGGCCGCGTCGAAGGCGGTGTCGTACGCGCCGTCCGCGGCCACGCCCTGCCGGGCGAGCCAGTCGGCGTCGGGCGCGGGGCGGTGTCCGCCGTCGAGCCGGTTCCAGGAGGTCAGCAACCCGGATCCGAGGAAGTGGTGGTTGCCGAGCGCCTCGCGCACACCGAGGTCGGTGAGGACCGCGGTGGGGATGCTCCGGTGCAGCGATTCGAGGGCGGCGGTGGAGGAGACGGTGACCAGCAGGTCGGTGCGGTCGAGGACGTCGCCCATGTGCCCGTAGACCAGCTTGAAGTTGGGCGGCAGTCCGCCCGGCAGCTTGTCGGCGAGCTTCTGGTAAGGGAGTTCTTCGAGGTGCGTGGTGTGCTCGCCCGGCCTGGAGCGCAGCTTCAGCAGCACCTCGCGGCTCGGGTGGAGGCGGGCGTGCTCGACCAGGCGGCGCAGCAGATAGGTGCGGTCGGCGCGGGATTCGGGCACCGAGGGCTGGGCGGCGAAGACGACGGTGTCGCGCCCGTTCCGTGCCTCGTGGGGCGCGCCGCCGAGGAAGGGCAGCGCGGCCTCGGTGACGGACGAGGGGTCGGCGCCCACTCCCTCGTACACCGCGCGGAAGCGGTCCGCGTCGTGACGGGAGTTGGCGAGGACGACGTCCGCGCCGTGCCGCAGCAGCAGTCCGTCGGCGAGCTTCTCGTAGACGACGCCGACATAGCCGGTGACGACGACGGGCCGGCGGGGCAGCCGGAGCGCGGCCAGTCCGTGCAGCATGGCCTGGACCGCGCCACCGACGAGGGCGAGTACGACCACGTCGTACTGCTCGTCGTTCATCGCCCGCAGGAACTCGTGCCCGGTCACCTCGCGCAGTTCGTCGGCGCGCACACCGACCTCGGCGAGCTGGCGGGCCGTCGGGGTGGCCCGGCCGCGCAGCAGAAAGCCGCTCAGCTCGACGGAGTCAGCACAATCGACGGCGTCGGCCGAATCCCGTGGGCCGGCGGAACCCAATGAGTCGCGCGGGACGCCCTGCGCGGCGATACGGCGCGCGGTGAGGGCGCCCCATTTCCACCGGGTGTCGGAGTCGGCGAGTACGGCGACCCGTACGGCCTCGCTGGTACTTGATGGCACGCCGAGGACGTTAGAAAGGCATTCCGTTTGACGGCCCAACTGGACCGCAACAGCTGGTTAACAGCGCGTCTACGGTTGGCGATAGGGCCCCTGAATCAACCTGGTTAACAAAGTCGCCGCTCTGCGTTCACCTGCCATCTCTCCCGGCGTCAGTACGAATGCCGGGTGTCGGCCCTAGCGTCACGCGGGTGGTTAAGCTCTCCGTCATCGTGCCGTTCTACAACGTGCAGACATACGCGCCCGACACCCTCAGAAGCCTCCAGGCGAACGCCCGTGAGGACTTCGAGTTCCTGCTTGTCGACGACTGTTCGACGGACGGGACACCGGAGATCCTCGAGCGCGCGGAGCGCGAGGTTCCGGGGGCTCGCCTGATCAGACATGAACAGAACGGCGGACTCGCCACCGCACGCAACACCGGCCTCGACGCCGCGACCGGGGAGTACCTCGCCTTCCTCGACGGCGACGACTGGCTGGCCCCCGGCCACTTCGAGCAGCTGCTCGCCGCCATCGAGGACCTGGGCTGCGACTTCGTCCGTACGGACCATGTGCAGTGCACGGCCAGGGCCCGTACGGTCCATCGCGTCCCGGTCGGCCGGCGCGGCGAGGTGCTGCGGCCCCGCGACGCGATCCTGCCGGCCGACCGCTCCACCGGCGTCGACTACCCGTTCGCCTGGGCCGGGATGTACCACCGGCGGCTCGCGGAGCGCGGGCTGCTGCACTTCACGCACGGGCTGCGCACCGCCGAGGACCGGCCGTGGATCTGGCGGCTGCACCGCGAGGCGGAATCCTTCGCGGCGGTCAGCCGGCTCGGAATCTTCTACCGGCGCGGAGTGGCTTCATCACTCACTCAGATCGGCGACATCCGGCAGCTCGATTTCATTCGCGCGTTCGACCAGGTGCTCGAAGAAACGGCGAAGGATCCGGATTCCGAACGACTGCTGCCGAAAGCCGTACGCACGTACTGCGCGGTTATTTCCCACCACTTGGGATCAGTAGAGAGGTTCGAACCACCTGTGGCGCGGAAATTGCGTGCGATGAGTGCGGCGGCGCTGAGGCGGATGCCGCAGGAAATTCTGAAGGACGCGCTCGACTCGATGGACACCGAGCGTGCGTCACGTCTGCGCAGGCTGCGCCGCCGCCTCGCCCCGGTTTCCGCGGAGGCCGCGGCCTGATGCGTACGACCCAGATCTTCCTCGCGTCCTCGCTGTACGGGGCCGCCACGCTGGCCGCAGCGCTGGACAGCGGCTGCTTCGCGCCCGCGGACCGGCGGCTGCTGCTGGTCGCCAACAACGCCACGACGCCGGAGACCTCGCCGGCGCTGGACGAGATGCCGGGCTTCGAGCGGCTGCGCGGGCGCTTCGACGGCGTGCTCTCCTGGAACGAGGCCATCTCCCCCTTCCACCCGGGCGGCTGGGCCCCGCGGCCGGACGACGCGCCGCTGTGGGAACGCCATCTGCGGCTGCTGTGGGACCTCGGCGACGACCGGATCGAGCTGGCCGTCGAGTCCATCCAGGTCAACCCGGCGCTCGCGGTCGCGCAGCTCTTCCCGGACGCGGCGCTCGATGTCTACGCCGACGGCCTGATGAGCTACGGCCCCACCCGCAACAAGATCGACCCGCTGGTGGGCGAGCGCGTACGCAGGCTGTTCCATCTGGATCTGGTGCCGGGCCTGAAGCCGCTGCTGCTGGTGGAGTTCGGGGCCGAGCCGCGGATCGTTCCGACGGAGGCCTTCGTCAAGGTGGTCGCCGAGCTCTCCGACGGCGTGACGGATCCCGCGTCCGACGCGGTGTCCGCCGAGGGCGAGGGCCCGGCGCTGCTGCTGGGCCAGTATCTGGCGGCGCTGGGCATCATCACGCCCGCGGAGGAAGAAGCCCTTCACGTCCGGATGGTGCGGGGCGCGGTCGCGCTGGGCCACCGCCGGATCGTCTTCAAGCCGCACCCCACCGCGCCCGCCTCCTGGACACGCACGCTGGAGCGCGAGGCGGCGGCTCTGGACGCCGAACTGACGGTCCTGGACCGGCCGTTGATCGCCGAAGTGCTCTACCGCCGGCTTCGGCCCGCGCTGGTGGCCGGCTGCTTCTCGACCGCGCTCCTCACGGCGAGCACGTTCTACGGCATTCCCGTGGCCCGGATCGGCACTCAGTCGCTCCTCGACCGGCTCACGCCGTACCAGAACAGCAACCGGGTGCCGGTGACGATCGTCGACGCGCTGCTGCCGGATCTCGCCGACGGCGCGGCCGGTGCGCCCAAGGAGGCCGACGAGACACTGACCGGTCTGGTCAGCGCGGTCGGCTTCGCGATGCAGCCGCAGCTGCGGCCGGATCTGCGGGCGGCGGCGGAGAGCTATCTCGGACGCAACCTCAACAACCGCACCTGGCGCTACTTCAAGCGCCGCAGGCTGACGGTGCTCGGGCTGCCGGGAGGCATTCCGGTGCCGCGCAACGCGACGGTACGCCGGATGGTGCGGAGGGCGCGGCGCCTGAAGCGGGTGGCGCTCGGGTGACCCCTGGGCCCCCGCACCGGGCACCCGCGCCGCGGACCCCGTGCCTCAAAGGCCGGGGCTCCTGTTGGGGCTCCGCCCCAAGCCCCGGTCAGGACGGGCGCTCCGAAGGGGCCAGCACCTCCCCGATCCCCGCCACCACCGCCGCGAGCCCCGTCTCGAACCCCGTGGCGTAGCCGCGGAAGATCTCCTCCCCCGCGGCCGCCGTGAGGGGGTACTCCGCCAGCCGGTCGGCCCGGGCCACCAGGTCGTACCCTTCCGCCCCGGTCGCCGTGTCGGGCCGAATCGACTGCTCCTCGATCACATGGCCGATCGTGTAGCTGTACGCGGTGAACCAGGCGCGGGCCGCCGCGCCCGGCGTGAAGCCCGCACCCGTGAGGATGCGCAGATGCGCCTCCATCGGGCCGGCGTAACTGGTGTCGGTGAAGTGGGTGCCGCTGTAGACCTTGGCGCCGTCGCGGTAGCGCAGCAGATGCTCGCGCAGTCCGCGCATGGCCGCGGCGAGGCTCTCGCGCCAGTCGGCGGCCGGTTCCGCCGCCAGAAGGTCGGCCGCCATCCGCCGGAGCATCTCGGTCGCCATCTCGTCGAGCAGCGCCTGCTTGTCCTTGAAGTGCCAGTACAGGGCGGGGGCCTTGACGTCGAGCTCCTTGGCGATGGCGCGCAGCGTCAGCCCTTCGAGTCCCACTTCGTTGAGCAGGCGCAGGGCGGCGCGCGCCACCCGGATCCGGTCGAGTCGTTCCGTAGCCACGGTGCCAACCTACCTGCCGCCCTTGACAACTTAACGACGTTAAGCGCATCCTCTCGGGCATGGCACTTAACAACGTTAAGGAAACCGTCGCCGACGCGGAGACCGACGTCCTGATCGTCGGGGCCGGGCCCACCGGGCTCACCCTCGCCTGCGATCTGGCCCGCCGCGGCGTACGCGCCCTCGTCGTCGAGCAGCAGGACACGCTCTTCCCCGGCTCACGCGGCAAGGGCATCCAGCCCCGCACGATGGAGGTCTTCGACGACCTCGGCGTCGTGGACGCGGTCCTCGCCTCGGGCGGCAAGGCTCCGGTCGGCATGGTCTGGCAGGACGGCAGCCGCCAGGGGGAGCACGACATGTTCGAGCGCCCCGGGCCCACGGACTCCGCGCCGTACGGCGAGCCGTGGCTGCTCCCGCAGTGGCGCACCCAGCAGATCCTGCACGCGCGCCTGACGGAGCTCTCGGGCCGAGTCGCTTTCGGTACGGCCCTGACGGGGCTCAGCCAGGACACGTACGGAGTGACGGCCCAGCTCTCCACAGGGGCGGCGGCGACAGGACCATCGACGATCCGCGCGGCCTACATGGTCGCGGCGGACGGCGGCCGCAGCACGGTCCGCGCCATCCTCTCCATAGCGATGACCGGCGAGAGCGTCGACCCGGCCCCGATGCTGGTCGCCGATGTCCGCATCCCCGCGCTCGACCGCCTCAACTGGCATGTCTTCCCGGGCGGCAGCGCCGGCTACCTCGCCATCTGTCCGCTGCCGGGGACCGACCACTTCCAGGTCGTGGGCCAGTTCGCGCAGGGCGAGCCGGACACCTCGCCCTCGGGCGTACGGGAGCTGATCGGCGTCCGCACCCATCTGGCCGCGGACGAGGTAACCGAGGTGCTGTGGGCCTCGGACTTCCGGCCGCGCGCCGCCATGGCGGACCGGTTCCGCGAAGGGCGCGTGTTCCTCGCGGGCGACGCCGCGCATGTCCACTCCCCCGCCGGCGGGCAGGGCCTCAACACCAGCGTCCAGGACGTCTACAACCTCGGCTGGAAGCTCGGCCAGGTACTTCGCCACGGCGCACCCGAGTCGCTCCTGGACACCTACGAGCGGGAGCGGCTGCCCGTCGCGGCACAGATGCTCGGCCTCTCCACCCGTATCCACCGCGGCGAGGAGCAGCGCGGCGCGGCCACCATGCAGCTGGGGCTCGGTTACCGCGGCGGCCCGCTCGCCTCCGGCGGCGCGGGCGCGCTGGAGGCGGGCGACCGCGCCCCGGACGGTCCGCTGCCCGGCGGACGACGGATCTTCGACCTCTTCCGCGGCCCGCACTTCACGCTGCTCGCGGTCGGCACGGACTCCGAACTGCCCGTACTCGACGGTGCACCGGTGCACATACACCGGATCGAGGCGTACGAGCCGTACGGGAAGGGTCTCTTCCTTGTCCGGCCCGACGGCTACATCGGCTGGGCGGGCGAGGACATGTCCGGCCTCGCCGAGTACCTGGTCAGGTGCTGCTGAGAGAGAGCTTCACCGCGAAGCCCAGGAACAGCACGCCGGCCGCCGACGTCGCACCCGCGGACAGCCGCTTGCGACGGCGGAAGGCGGCCGCCAGATGCGTCCCGGTGAAGATCAGCAGAGTGAGATAGAGGAAGCTCGCCAGCTGGGCGAGCACGCCGAGCACCACGAAGGAGAGCGCCGGATAGGCGTATGCGGGGTCGACGAACTGCACGAAGAAGGCGATGAAGAAGAGGATCGCCTTCGGGTTGAACAGGCTGATCACAAGAGCCTTGCGGAACGGCCGTTCGGCGGCGGACCCCTCGGCCGGGGCTGCCTGCTCGGCAGTGAGCTCACGGCGGGTGCGCCACAGCGACCAGGCCGCACGCAGCATCCCGATCGCCAGCCAGGTCAGATAGCCGGCGCCGGCGAACTTCACGATCCCGAAGAGCAGCGCGTTGGCCTGGAGCAGCGAGGCGACGCCCGCGGCGGAGAGCACCATCAGCACGGTATCGCCGCACCACACCCCCGCGGCCGCCGTATAGCCCGTACGCACACCGCGGCGCGCGGCGACCGAGAGCACGTACAGCGAGTTCGGCCCCGGCAGCAGAACGATCAGGACAAGGCCTGCGAGATAGGTCGGGAGATCGGTAACACCCAGCATGAGGCGGAGTGTCGCACATCGGCACGACACTCCGCCTTTGGGTTCCGTATCGCGGAACCGGTCGGAACGAGCAGCTCAGAACGCGTCGGCCGGAACGTATGTGCCCCACACCCGGCGCAGCGCGTCGCAGACCTCGCCGACCGTCGCTCTGGCCTTCAACGCGTCCTTCATCGGGTACAGCACATTGTCCGTGCCCTCCGCGGCCTTCTTCAGCGCGGCGAGCGCCGTGTCCACGGCCGCCTGGTCACGCTCGGCCCGCAGCTTCGTCAGCCGGTCGGCCTGCTGCGCCTCGATGGCGGGGTCGACCCGCAGCGGCTCGTACGGCTCCTCCGCGTCCAGCGTGTGGCGGTTGACGCCGACGACGACGCGCTCGCCGCTGTCGGTCTCCTGCGCGATGCGGTACGCGCTGCGCTCGATCTCGTTCTTCTGGAAGCCGTGCTCGATGGCGTTGACCGCGCCGCCCAGGTCCTCGACCCGTTCCATCAGCGCCAGCGCCGCCGCCTCCACATCGTCCGTCATCTTCTCGACGACATAACTGCCCGCGAACGGGTCCACGGTGGCGGTGACATCGGTCTCGTACGCCAGGACCTGCTGAGTACGCAGGGCGAGCCGCGCCGACTTGTCCGTCGGGAGCGCGATCGCCTCGTCGAAGGAGTTCGTGTGCAGCGACTGCGTACCGCCGAGGACCGCCGCGAGCCCCTGGACGGCCACGCGCACCAGGTTCACCTCGGGCTGCTGGGCCGTCAGCTGCACACCGGCCGTCTGGGTGTGGAACCGCAGCATCAGCGACTTGGGGTTCTTCGCGCCGAAATCGTCCCGCATGATCCGGGCCCAGATCCGGCGCGCGGCACGGAACTTGGCGACCTCTTCCAGGATCGTGGTACGCGAGACGAAGAAGAAGGACAGCCGGGGCGCGAAGTCGTCGACGTCCATGCCGGCGGCGACGGCCGTACGGACGTACTCGATGCCGTCCGCGAGCGTGAAGGCGATCTCCTGCGCGGGCGAGGCGCCGGCTTCCGCCATGTGGTAGCCGGAGATCGAGATGGTGTTCCACTTCGGGATCTCGGCCTTGCAGTACTTGAAGATGTCGGCGATCAGCCGAAGCGAGGGCTTGGGCGGGAAGATGTAGGTGCCGCGGGCGATGTACTCCTTGAGCACATCGTTCTGGATGGTGCCGGTGAGCTTGTCCGCGGGGACGCCCTGCTCCTCGCCGACGAGCTGGTAGAGCAGCAGAAGCAGCGCGGCGGGGGCGTTGATCGTCATCGACGTGGAGACCTTGTCCAGCGGGATACCGCCGAAGAGCACGCGCATGTCGTCGAGCGAATCGATGGCGACGCCGACCTTGCCGACCTCGCCGCTCGCGATCGCCGCGTCCGAATCGTGGCCCATCTGGGTCGGCAGGTCGAAGGCGACGGACAGGCCCGTCGTGCCGTTGGCGATGAGCTGCTTGTAGCGGGCGTTGGACTCGACCGCGGTGCCGAAGCCCGCGTACTGGCGCATCGTCCAGGGGCGGACGGTGTACATCGTCGGGTAGACGCCGCGGGTGTAGGGGTACGCGCCGGGCTCGCCCAGCTTCTCGGCCGGATCCCAGCCGTCCAGTGCACCCGGTCCGTAGACCGGCTCGATAGGCAGTCCCGACTCGGACTCGCGCGCCATGGTTGTGTGCCTCCCACTAGAGCTACTCACTGGTAACTGAGCTCGGGTCGGACTGTAGCGGCGGACCCGCGACCGGTGGAGAGCCGCACGCCGGGACCTTGCTCACAGCCTCTTCCACAGCTTGTTCCCCATAGTGCGCGGGATTGCGCAACCGAGCAGGGCGGGAATCTGTCTCTGGAGACACAGGAAATACAGGGGGGCGAACATGCTTCGGAATTCCGTCATATGCAGATCACTGGCCGCGGCCGCGGTGCTGGCCGTGACCGCGGGCTGCACGGCGCAGGCCGCCGTCGGCCGGCCGGCCGGGGCCGACGCCAAGCCGGGCGGCTCGGCGCCCGCGCAGACCGGCACGGCGACTCCGTCCGCGTCGGACCCGGCCACGCCGAAGCCGAAGGGGACGACCGGCAAGCCTCGCGAGCCCGCCGGGACCGCGCGGACCGAGGTTCTGATGGCGAACGGCTCGAAGGGCGAGCGGGTGCGCGAGCTGCAGGCCAGGCTCGCGCAGATCGGCTGGTTCGACGACAGGCCGACCGGCACCTACGGTTCCGTGACGGTCGCCTCGGTCAAGGGCTTCCAGGGCAAACGCGGTCTGCCGGCAACCGGCGACACGGACACCATGACCTGGCAGAAGCTGCTCGGTATGACGACGAAGCCGACGCGCGACGAGCTGAACGGCGCCACCGTCAACAAGCCGGCGGCGAAGCTCGACCCGCGCTGCATGACGGGCCGGGTGATGTGCATCAGCAAGACCACCCGCACGCTCTCCTGGGTGATCGACGGCAAGGTGCGGTCGACGATGGATGTGCGTTTCGGCTCGCAGTACACGCCGACCCGTGAGGGCACCTTCAGCGTGTTCCAGAAGTCCAGGGACCACGTCTCGACGATCTACCACACGTCCATGCCGTACGCGATGTTCTTCAGCGGCGGCCAGGCGGTGCACTATTCCTCGGACTTCGCGGCCCGCGGCTACAACGGCGCGTCGCACGGCTGCGTCAATGTCCGGAACAAGGGGAAGATCGCCTCGCTCTTCGCGCAGGTCCACAGCGGCGACAAGGTCGTCATCTACTGGTGAGAGTCGGAGAAGAGTGGCGCGGGCGGGACCGGGGGAACGTGTCCCGCCCGCGCCATGTGCGCCAAGCCGTAGGTACGGGGGGAACCCCGGCTCGGGCGCGGCCGATGACCAGTCGGCTCACTATCTACTGCGCCAGTGGCTCAAAAAACGTCACACCTGGGTGATCGGATACCGGCAGCGGCAGAGAAACCGCAGGTCAGACAGGATGCGACAAGACGCCGGGCGGGGCCTGGCGAGGCTCACGGAACCTAGCGGGTACTCACGGAGGGGACGGTGGAGGACACGGCGGGCAGCGGTGACCAGGACACGGGCGGCAGCGATCCGCCGCCCGGCCGGCCGTCGTCCGAGTCGGAGCCGCCGTTGCCCTTTCCGTCGTCGTCGTCACCGTCGTCGCCACCGCTGCTGTCCGGGGCGGCTGTGATGTCGCCGCTGAGCACCCGGTCGCAGAACCGCTGCACCCGTTCGGGCCCCTTGGCCGTTGCCTCCAGTCGCCGCTTGCGCTCCGAGGCGATACGGCCGCTGCGATAGTCGCGGCAGGCATCGACCGTCTTGCGGTACCACTCGGCGTTGCGGTCGCCCGACTTCTCGCCCGCGTCGCCCTGCTGCTTGCCGTCGCCGTCCGGCATCCCGCCGTTCGCCTCGTCCTGATGCTGACCGGTTCCGCCGCTCGGCGATGGGGACACCGGAGGCGTACTGATCCCGCCCGGCGTCTGCGACGGGGAGTCCGGTCGGCCGCCGGTCGGCGAATCCGAGACCAGCGGCCCGGGAGTCGCGGCGGCCGAGATCGAGGACGCGGGCAGCGGATCGTCGTTGCTGAAGGGAGTGGGCAGCATGCCGGTGCCGGCCGCGACCGCCACTCCGCCGAGCGCGCAGCCGGCCACGGCGGCGGCGATCCCGAAGCGCACCGGACGGCCGAAGCGCAGTCCGGGGGCCGAGCGTGTGGAGCGAGCGAGTCGTACGGTGCCGATGGTGTCGCCCGCGGGCGACGCGGCGTCGGCCCTGGCCTTGCGGAAGGCGGCCAGCGCGGCGGCCTCGCCCGGCATTTCGCCGTCGCCGCTGTAGTCGGTCCGGCCCGCGCGGTACAGCGCACCGGAGAGTCGCGCGGCCTGGGTACGGGCGTGTTCGTCGGCGGCCTCGACCGGTTCGCCGCGCAGCAGTCGCTCCGCAGCATCCTTGTCAAGCCACTCGTACCGCTCGTCGGCCATCACATGTCCTTCTGCGTCCCCAGGCGTGAATGCGTCACACCGGCGGGTGCCGTCGAACCGGGTCGGGGGCCTCGCTGCGGCGGTACGCCACCGAGATCCGCCGCGCCTGCCCGGACGTTGTCCGGGTCCGCGCCGTCCGCGAAGCCCGCACCCTCGGCGCCGTCCGCGCAGTCTACGAACCCAGCACCATCCGCACCATCCGCACCGTCCACGCCGTCCGCGCCGACCAGCTCGGCCAGCCGCTTCAGGCCGCGGTGTGCCGCGGTCCGTACGGCACCGGGCCGCTTGCCGAGCGTCTTGGCCGCGCTCTTCGCGTCGAGGCCGACCACGACGCGCAGTACGACGGCCTCGGCCTGGTCCTGCGGCAGTTGGGCGATGAGGGCCATGGTGTGGCCGGTGGCGAGGGCCTCCATGGCCTCGTCCGCGGTGTCCGACCCGGCAGGCATCCCGGTGAGTTCACTCTCGTCGCCGCCGACGGCGGGGCGCCGGCCCCGCATACGTATGTGATCGAGCGCCCGATTGCGGGCTATTCGTGCGGCCCAGCCCCGGAATCGGTCCGCGTCTCCGCTGAACCGGTCGAGGTCGCGGGCGATCTGCAGCCAGGCCTCCGAGGTGACGTCCTCGGCCTCCGGCTCGCCGACCAGAGTCCGGACATAACCGTGCAGTCGCGGGTGCACAGCGCGGTACACAGCACGGAAGGCGTCCTCGTCCCCGTCCTGAGCCGCGAGCACCGCGGTGGTCAACTCCGCGTCGTCCCCCAGCACTCCCTCAACCCGTCCCGAATCGCAGCTGGTCACCACTGCCGCGCCGCCCTGTGCGCGAATCAGCACGCTACGTCCTCCTACCGAGCCACGTCCACATTTTGTACAACCCGCAACAACATGCTGACACAGCGGGGTGTGACAGAAAACGCACGCTCGGCGCTGAGAGAAGTACGGGGCCGCTCTGCGGCCCCGGCGAACGACGACCGGGGCCTCTCCTGTGGGGGGTGGCGGCCCCGGTCGTCCTTCCACGTCCGCGAGCGACTGTCAGGCGGGGCCGGGCTGCCGGAGACGCCGCCCCGGTGTCCTACTGCCCCGGATTCTCCGCGGGCTTCCCCGACTTCTCCGGCTTCCCCGCGGGCTTCCCCGACTTCCCCGACTTCTCCGGTTTCTCCGGTTTCTCCGGTTTCTCCGGTTTCTCCGGTTTCTCCGCGGGCTTCCCATCCGCAGGGTTCGGCGAGGTGTGCATCTCGCCCGCCAACAGCCGCTCGCAGTAGACCCGTACGGCCTCCGGACCGCCGGCGGCCGCCTCCAGTTCGGCCATGGGCTTGACCTTGGGGGCTGTACCCCGTCGCGAAACAGCCGCCAGATACTGGCGGCAGTGCGCGGCTGTGTCCCGCGCGGTGCCCGGACGCCCGGGGGGAGCGTCGTCCGCGGACGGCCGAGTGGGCCGCACCGGGCTCTGCGGCGCTGCTTCCCCGCGCCCGTCACCAGCCCTGCCCTCTTCGACGCCAGGTTCCCTGGGCGCGGTCCGTACCGGTTTCGGCTGCGCGCCGCCCCCGAACGGCGACGGGATCGCACCCTCCCCGGCCGCGACCGCCACCCCGCCCAGCGCCGCCGCCGCGGCAACACCCGCCACCAGCGCCTTGAGCGCCCGCGCCCAGCGCCGCTCACCGCCCGGCCGCCAGTCGTCCCGGCTGCGCCGCCACCGCACCGGTGCCGCGCCCACGCCGCCCTCGTCACACGCCAGGCGGAACGCCCGCAGCGCCCGCTCCTCGTCAGCCGGATCGAGCACGCCGGGGCGGCGCGCCGCCCCGAGCAACGCATCGAGTTCGGGTGTGCGGGGGTCATCCCGTTCGGGTTTCATCTCTCATCCTTCGGCGTACGCCCTGGCCAGTCGCTCCGCCAGTCCTCTCAGTCCCCGGTACGCCGCGGTACGCACGGCTCCGGGGCGCTTGCCCAGCACCCGCGCGGCCGCGGGCCCGTCGAGCCCGACGACCACCCGCAGCAGTACCGCTTCCGCCTGCTCGCGCGGCAGGCTGCCGATCAGCCCGAGAGCGCGCTCGGTGGAGAGCGCTTCGAGCGCCGCGGCGGCCGTGTCCTGCCCGTCCGGAAGTTCCAGCACATCCTGCTCCGGTAAGGAGATGCGCGGACGCCGCTTCTGCCTGCGCAGATGATCCAGGGCGCGGTGCCGGGCAATCGTCGCCGTCCAGCCCCGGAACCCCGCCCCGTCGCCACGGAAACGGCTCAGGTCACGGGCGATCTCCAGCCACGCCTCGGCGGCCACGTCCTCGGCTTCGTCGCCAACGAGCCCTCGGACGTAGCCGATCAGCCCAGGCTGCACCAGCCGGTACGCGGTCGCGAAGGCGTCCTCGTCACCCTGCTGCGCCCGCTCGACGGCAGCCCCGAGTTCCGCGTCGTACGCCCCCACAGTTCCCTCTCCGTACCGGCGCCCTTCGGCACATGCCCCTTCATCTCTGCGTACGGAGACGGAGAAACGTCACCGTCCGCAGGCGGCCCTCGGGTCGGCGGGTCTGCGTGCCCGCCCGTCCTGAATGCTCCGCATCTCGCACCACACGGTCTTGCTGCCGGGGCCCTGTTCCACACCCCACCGGAGGGTCAGGGCGTCGAGCAGGGCGAGGCCGCGGCCGGTCTCGCCCTCGTCGGCGGCCTTGCACAGAACGGGCAGGGCCCGGGGGTCGGGGTCGGTGACCTCCAGTCGCGTACGGCCCTGCCCACAGGCCACACGGACGGTCACGGGGACGCCCTCCCCGAGATGGCGGACGACGTTCGTGATCAGCTCGCTGGCGCACAGCTGGAGGTCGGCGCAGGGCCCGCCCATGTACGCACGTAGGGCCCGGCGGATCTCGGGCACGGCCTTCGGCGTGGCGAGCAACTCCAGGGTGAGCGGTGGTCGCATCACGCAACTCCCTTGCGCAGGGCGTCGACCAGAGCCCGCGCGGTGGCCAGGTTGCAGTTGCCCAGCGCGATGAGGGGCCGGGACGGGTAGCGGGCGGCGAAGGTCGGCAGGTCGACGCCGAGGGACGGCAGCGTGATGCCGTGGGCGGCGAGGGCGGCCCGCAGCTCCTCGGCGCAGTCCTGTACGTCAGGGTGGTCGTGCATGGGGGGTCACACCTTCCAGTGCGCTCTGTGACGAACTGCTCACACCCTGACGCGGCGCCGCGTACCGTGAAAGAGGTTCGGGCTCCCGGCTCTGAACTGCACGTATGTGACGTGGAGTTGGTACGGGCACGGGAATCACCGGGACTCGGGCGGAGACACCGGGAAACGGGCGGTAACGGCACCAGGAGCGGTGAACGATGGGGCAGCGCAAGGACATCGACGGGTCGGCAAGCGTCCCCACCTTCTACGGCAAGGAGTTGCGCTGGAAGCGGGAGGCGGCCGGGCTCACCCTCCAGCAGTTGGTCGAAGGCAGCTTCTACGGCCCCAGTCACCTCAGCGAGATCGAACGCGGGGCGCGCCGTATGCCGGCGGAACTGGCCGAGCACGTGGACAAGGCGCTGGGGACGGACGGCTTCTTCAAGCGCCGCTGCGAGGACGTACGGAAGGCGAAGAGGCGAGGACACGCGAGCTACTTCGAGCGCGTACTGGAGGCAGAGAAGCACGCGAAGTCCATCGAGGAGTGGTGCCCGACCCTGATTCCCGGACTGCTGCAGACAGCCGCGTACGCGCGGGCGCTGGTTCGGGCAGCGATGCCGCTGGCGCCCGACGACGAGGTGGAGGAGAAGGTCAGCGCCCGGTTGGCGCGTGCCCGCCTCTTCGAGGACAACCAGAGGACCCCGATGTACTGGGCGATCCTGTCCGAGTCGCTGCTGCGCCAACCGGTCCTTCCGCCGGAGCAGGCGGCCGAACAGCTGGAGAGCATCGCGGCGCTGGCGAGGCGCCGCCGGATCGTTCCACAGATCCTTCCGTGGAACTGTGGCCCGCATCCCCTCATGATGGGCATGGCCAAGATCATGGCCTTCCCCGATGCCCCGCCCCTGGTCTACTTGGAGTCGCAGCACAGCGGGGACACCATCGACGATCCGGCCCTCGTGGACGAGTACCGCAGGTCGTACGATCTGCTCAGGGCCGCCGCACTGCCGCCGGAGGCGTCCCTCGCCCTGATCGAGAAAGCGGCTGAGGATGACCGAAATGGCAAGCAACGGGATTGACTTGAGCACCGCTGTCTGGCGCAAGAGCAGCCACAGCAACGGCACTGGCGGAGACTGCGTCGAGGTCGCCGAGGCCTTCCCCGGCGCCGCCCGCTGGCGCAAGAGCACCTACAGCAACGGCAGCGGCGGAGACTGCGTCGAGGTCTGTGACGCCCACACCGGCATCGTCCCCGTCCGCGACTCCAAGCTCCCCCACGGCCCGGTCCTCACAATCACGGCCCCCGCCTGGACGTCCTTCGTCACGTCCCTCAAGTAGACGGCGGCTCGGCTGCCCAGGCCCCAGAGGGAACGGCGCACCTGACGCCCGACCGGAAAAGCAAACGGCCCTCCCACCGGCCTCGGCCGGCGCCGGGCCCGGGTCGGCTCCCGCGGCCCCAGCCGTCCGCGGCGGCCTCGAGCCGCGCGCGTCAGCGCTTGACGCGCGCCCGGCGCGAGACGACCGCGCGCAGCACCCGCTGCCCCTCGGTCGACACATCCAGCGCCTGGCGCAGCCCGACGCCTCCCTCCGCGTCCGCCAGGATCTCCAGGATCTGGACCTGACGGCGCAGTTCACCGGCGACCAGCGGACCCGCGCCGTCCGGCTCGCCCTCACGGCAGCGCTTCAGCACGTCGACCACATCGGCCGCCTCCGGTACCTCGGTACCGGGACCCGCGTCGAAGCGGTGGTGGAGTTCGAGGGCCGCGACGGAGCAGTCGTCCGCCCACTCCCGCAGCGGATCCACCTCCCACTCGGAGGGCGCGGCGCCGAGCATCTGCCGTACGAGAGCGGCGGCTTCGTCGTCGACGGCCGCGTTCTCCATGGTCTCCCTGGCCTCCGCGAGGCGCAGGGACCAGTCCTCCTCGCCTTCCACCAGCCCGGCCCAGAGCGGACGCAGGGCGTCCGCCTCGGACGCGAGCAGCGGCAGACAGCGGTCCAGGCAGGCGAGCCCGCTCGCGGCCAGGCCTCGCTCATCGGCCTGTGCCATCAGTTCCCTCAGGCTCTTCGACGCCATGGACGCCTCCCGTCGCGGACGCAGTACTTCCTCTTACTGCGCCCCGTGGCTCAAATGCGTCACTCCGACAGACCGGGAATTCCCAGTCCATCGAGGAATCGGAAGAAGAGTTCCTCGGCGAAAGGCTCGGGCCGCTTGGCGCAAAGTACCCCCTTCAGCGGTCCCGCCGCCATGGTCGTGCCGGCTTCCGCCGCCCATTCCGCCGCCCGCCGCACCGCGTCCTCGGCGGTCAGGAAGAGATCGTCGAGCACCATCCCGCTCGCGTCGAGATACCCGGCCATCGCCTCCCTGGCCAGGCACGCGTACCAGGATCCGCTGTCCGGCGCCGCCGCCTCCACGACCACGCAGTCGCTGTCCATGACGAAGCCGAAGAGCACCGGCGAGCCCATCGACCGGGCGAGCGCGCCCATATCGCCGATATCGGGCTCCTTCGGGTGCTGCCAGATCTGCCAGCCGTCCGCCCGGCGCTGGTACAGCGCCAGATTTGCCCGTACCCCGGCCAGCGCACCCTGCTCCGCGAGTGGCCGCCCGCTCCTGCCCACGACGTAGTAACCCGAGAATCCCATGACCCGCTCCCCCCATGCCTGAGACACCAGCCTTACCCGGAGGATCAGTCACACGTCCCTCGCACACATATACGCCACAACTCTGTTACATTCTGTCCACCTGGAACTCGGCCTGCACCGCGCCCAGTTGGGACCGCCGCGGCCGTGAAGTCCGGTGTGAGCCCGCGCGCCCCCGGGCGGGCTCACACCGCGACCTCCTGAGGGCCCCGCACGGCCTTGACGCTCTGCATGCGCGTCAGCCTGCGGACGACGAGGATCGCCAGCAGCGCGGCCACGATGTCGACGAGGTCGGTGACGATGAACGCGTTCGCGGCCGTCCTGAGCGCCTCCGCCGTCTTGGCATCGTCGTACTGCCGGTCCGCGACACGGTCGATCAGCAGCGAGCTGATCCACGCCGTCCACCAGGCGTTGAGGACGGCCTGTGACTCCCCCTTCGACCTTCCGTACGGGTCCTGGCGGCTCGCCACCCAGATGTCACCGGCGACCCCGCGCGGGATCCACAGATTGCCGATCGGGATGAACCAGCCGCCGATCGCCCAGCCGGGGCCACGGCGCTGCAGATCCGGCGCGAACACGCCGGCGTTGATCCGTACCCGGTGGAACCAGATGATGAAGAGCACGGCCGCCGCCAAAAGTCCGACGGACTGAAGCCCGCCCGCCGTAGCGATCAGCACGTCCGCCCGCTCCAGGTCCTCGTCCGCGAAGACCTCGAACCTGTCTCCCGGCAGCGGACCCACCACTCCGCGGAGATTGACCGAGGCGAAGACGGAGAAGAGGTCGGCCACGATGACGAACGAGAGCAGCGCCACTACGGCGTACGAGAGTCCGACCGGCGAGCGCAGTACGGATGTGGGCCTGGAGTAGCCCATCGAGGGGCGAGCAGGCGGCGGAGTGCTGTTGGCCGCGGCTACCGAGCAGCCATCGCAGAGGCCCTCCCCGGTCGTGGCCGTACTTGTTCGGCAGTTCGAGCAGAGCATGGCTGAGCGGACCCCCCACGGGTGAGACGACACCCCTCCCCAGAGGCGTCACAGAATTGCGGCCGCACAACGTGCGGCCGCCAGCGGAAGATATGTCTCCCCGGCGGCCGCCGTCCAGCATGAATCCGCCATTCAGCCCAGTTTCCCGGCCAGCTGCTCAAAGGCTTGCCAGCTGCGCATCGGAGGGCGCGGGTCCCACAGCTTCTGGGACGTCGCCCGCAGCGGCATGGCGATGCCGCGTGCGACCTGGTCCTGGGTCTGCGCATTGGAGAGGTCGCACCAGACCGCGAAGCGGCCGCCCAGGATCTGGTCCGAGTACGTCCGGGGCACCGGCCGGGTGCCGCGGATCACGAACGGGGTCCACTCCTCGTAGATCCGACGGCCTGTGGGGTAGCGGAACTCGTTCGGCTGGCCCAGCACGTAGTACATGTACTCGTCGTTGAGATTGATCAGCCGTCGGCCCTCGCGCAGATACTCCTCCGGCGGCCGCGCCCCGATCTCCTTACCGGTCCAGTACTCGACCTCGAGGTCCTTGTCCGCGGCGACCACACCGCCCCGGAAGAAGCCGTCGTTCCAGGCCTTGAGCTTGCGGCCCAGCGGGCGCAGCACCGCCGCCCGGTCGTTCACCCACGCGGTCGCGAGGTCCTGGACCCGCGCGTTCGGCCCGTACTTCTGGCGGGCGAGGGCTGCGAGCTGCGGGAAGGACGCTTCGGGGTTCTTCCTGACCAGCGCCTGGTACTCGTCCCCGCCGAGATGCCAGTACGCGCCGGGGAACAGATCCGCGTACTCCTTCAGCAGCTCGTCCACCAGCTTCGCCGACGCGGGCTGCCCGACGTCGATCGCCCCGGGCACGGCCCTGCCGGCCGCGTCCCGCAACTGGAGCTGGGGATGGGCGGCCAGCACCGCACCGAGGTGGCCCGGGGAGTCGATCTCCGGGATGACCGTGATGTGCAGCCGCGCGGCGAAGTCCACGATCCGCCGGACCTCGTCCTTGGTCAGGTGCTCGCGCGAGACGATCTCGGGATGCGTGTCCGAGGCGATACGGAAGCCCTGGTCGTCCGAGAAGTGCAGGCCCAGCTGGTTCATCTTGAGGTCGGCCATCTCGCGCAGCCGGTCCTCGATCCAGCCCGCCGTGAAGTGCTTGCGCGCGATGTCGACCATCAGCCCGCGCTGCGGCCGGTCCGGCTGATCCCGTACGACGCCTTCCGGCATCGCGCCCCCGGACCGCACCGCCTGCTTCAGCGTCCGGGTCCCGTAGAAGACCCCGGCCTGATCAGGACCGGAGATCCTGACCCGGCCGCCGCGGGTGAGGACGGTGTACGACTCGGGCTTGCCCTTCGCCGCCGTCGCGAGTGCCAGCTCGACGTCGCCGGCCCGGGCGGGAACCGCGCCCCGGTAGCCGAGCTTCATCTCCTTCGCTATCAGCTGCCCCTCGTCGGCGAGGGCCTCGCTGCCCTTGGCGATGACGACCCCGCCGGTCCCGGGCCGCCAGCCAGGACCGCGGGCCGGCTCGTGAGTGCGTACGGAGGGAATGGTGTCGGGAGCCTTGGAAAGCGGGTAGGCCCTGGAGGGCGAGGGCGCCGCGGCCACGGGTGTCTTGCCTGCGCCCCGTACACCGCCACCCGTTCCGCCGGGTTCACCGCTGGAGCAGCCGGTCAGCGTCATCGAGAAGGCCGCGGCTGCGGCAACGATCGCGCCGGTGACCCGCGCGCGCTCAGATTGCCGTGTCACTCGGATACCTCCCATTTATGGCGAAACTACGGCGAAGCGCCCCCCTTCCAGGTCTATCACGCGCCGCGGAACTCTCCCGTCCGGGTGAAAATCACGTATCCGTCGGACAGCTCCCGTGCGGCGTGGATAGCGTTATGAACCATCCATAACTTGCCTCCCAGCCGTCCTGCTGTCCCGTTCGAGGAGCCCACGCTGTCCAGCGAATCCCACGCCGGCCTCCCGAAGCGACCGCCGACACTCCACCACACCCAGCGGGCCCTCACCCCTTCGGCCATACCCTCCCCGCGGCACGGCGCGCCCGGCCTCGCTCATTTCAACGCCGCCCCCGCCGACCTGGCCGAAGCCGTACTGCTCGGCTGCTGCAGCAGCCGCCGCTGGGCCCAGCGGCTGGTCGCCCACCGGCCCTATCCCGACCTCGACGCGCTGCTCGCCGCCTCCGACGAGGCCGGCTACGACCTCTCCCCCGCCGACCTCTCCGAGGCACTCGCCGACGAGTCCTCCGCCGGTCTGCATCCCGGTGCGCCGCAGGCCGCGCAGACCGCGCTCTCCGCCGCCCACGCCGCGTACGAGAGCCGCTTCGGCCACGCCTTCGTGATCAGCCTGCACGGCTACCGCCCCGAGGAATACCTCGACCAGGTACTCGCCGGTATCCGCACCCGCCTCGCGCACGAGCCGGACGAGGAGCGGGCCGTTTCCGCCGAGGAGCTGCGCGGCCTCACCCGCTCCCGACTGGCGCATGTAGTGGCCAACCATCCGGAATCAGACGTCGCGGGGGCTTCCCGATAGCCCGTCCGAGGCTGTTTGATTGCCTGTTTGATCACACCTGAGGACCCCGGGCGAACGAACCGACAACTCGTCGCTACGATGGCCAGGGCCGGTGGACCGTACCCGGCCGGGCCAGACCGACCCCCCAAGCCGGCAGGCCCCAATCCCCGCTCCCGGAGGGTTCTGCCGTGCCGGCTGGAACGCTGTACCGCGGCCGGGAAGGAATGTGGTCCTGGGTGGCTCATCGAGTCACCGGCGTCCTCATCTTCTTCTTCCTGTTCGTACACGTGCTGGACACCGCTCTCGTCCGCGTCTCTCCCGAGGCGTATGACAGTGTCGTTGCCACGTACAAGACGCCGATCGTCGCGCTGCTGGAATACGGCCTGGTGGCCGCCATTCTCTTCCATGCGCTCAACGGCCTGCGTGTCATCGCTGTGGACTTCTGGTCCAAGGGCCCGCGCTACCAGAAGCAGATGTTCTGGACCGTCATGGCCATCTGGTTCGTGCTGATGGTGGGTGCCCTTTACCCGGTGCTCGGCCACGCCGTACGTGAACTGTTCGGGAGCTGACGCCAGACATGTCTGCTGACACCTCTTCCGTGATCGGTCCCGTCGAGGGCGTAGAGCCTGCGCGCCGATTCGACGCCGACAATCCGGCTCCGTACATCGAGGCGCCTCGCCGACGCACCAAGAAGACCCCGAAGTCGACCCGGGGCAACTTCGAGATGGCCGCATGGCTCTTCATGCGCCTGTCCGGTGTCGTCCTCGTCGTCCTGGTCATCGGCCACCTGCTGATCCAGCTCGTGCTCGACGGCGGCGTCTCCAAGATCGGCTTCGCCTTCGTGGCCGGCCGCTGGGCGTCCCCGTTCTGGCAGACCTGGGACCTGCTGATGCTGTGGCTCGCCATGCTGCACGGCGCCAATGGCCTCCGTACCGTCATCAACGACTACGCGGAGCGCGCCAACACGCGCCTGTGGCTCAAGGGCCTGCTGTACACCGCCACGGTGTTCACCATCCTTCTGGGCACGCTGGTGATCTTCACCTTCGACCCGAACATCCGCTAAAGCCGGGGCTGACGAGACCAATGAAGATCCATAAGTACGACACCGTCATCGTCGGCGCGGGCGGCGCCGGCATGCGCGCGGCCATCGAGTCGACCAAGCGCAGCCGTACCGCCGTACTGACGAAGCTGTACCCGACCCGCTCCCACACGGGCGCCGCGCAGGGTGGCATGGCCGCCGCGCTCGCCAACGTGGAGGAGGACAACTGGGAGTGGCACACCTTCGACACGGTCAAGGGCGGTGACTACCTGGTCGACCAGGACGCCGCCGAGATCCTGGCGAAGGAGGCCATCGACGCCGTCCTCGACCTGGAGAAGATGGGCCTGCCGTTCAACCGGACGCCGGACGGCACCATCGACCAGCGCCGCTTCGGCGGGCACTCGCGCAACCACGGCGAGGCGCCGGTCCGCCGGTCCTGCTACGCCGCGGACCGCACCGGCCACATGATCCTCCAGACGCTGTACCAGAACTGCGTCAAGGAGGGCGTGGAGTTCTTCAACGAGTTCTACGTCCTGGACCAGCTGATCACCGAGGTCGACGGCGTCAAGAAGTCGGCGGGTGTGGTCGCGTACGAGCTGGCCACCGGCGAGATCCACATCTTCCAGGCGAAGGCCGTCATCTACGCCTCGGGCGGCACCGGCAAGTTCTTCAAGGTGACCTCCAACGCGCACACCCTGACCGGTGACGGGCAGGCGGCCTGCTACCGGCGCGGACTGCCGCTGGAGGACATGGAGTTCTTCCAGTTCCACCCGACGGGCATCTGGCGCATGGGCATCCTGCTGACGGAGGGCGCCCGTGGTGAGGGCGGCATCCTCCGCAACAAGGACGGCGAGCGCTTCATGGAGAAGTACGCGCCCGTCATGAAGGACCTCGCCTCGCGTGACGTCGTCTCGCGCTCCATCTACACGGAGATCCGCGAGGGCCGCGGCTGCGGCCCCGAGGGTGACCACGTCTTCCTGGACCTGACCCACCTGCCGCCGGAGCAGCTGGATGCCAAGCTCCCGGACATCACCGAGTTCGCGCGTACGTACCTCGGCATCGAGCCCTACACGGACCCGATCCCGATCCAGCCGACCGCGCACTACGCCATGGGCGGCATCCCGACGAACGTCCAGGGTGAGGTCCTGCGGGACAACACCACCGTCGTTCCGGGTCTGTACGCCGCCGGTGAGGTCGCCTGCGTCTCGGTGCACGGGGCCAACCGCCTGGGCACCAACTCGCTGCTGGACATCAACGTCTTCGGCAAGCGGGCCGGCATCGCCGCGGCCGATTACTCGGCGAAGGCCGACTACGTCGACCTGCCCGAGGACCCGGCGTCGTTGGTCGTGGCCCAGGTCGAGCGGCTGCGCGCCTCCACCGGTACCGAGCGGGTCGCCGAGATCCGCAAGGAGCTGCAGGAGACCATGGACGCGAACGTCATGGTGTTCCGTACCGAGCAGACGATCAAGACCGCGGTCGAGAAGATCGGCGAGCTGCGCGAGCGCTACCTGAACGTCTCCGTCCAGGACAAGGGCAAGCGGTTCAACACCGACCTGCTGGAGGCCATCGAGCTGGGGAATCTGCTCGACCTGGCCGAGGTCATGGCCGTCTCCGCACTCGCCCGCAAGGAATCCCGCGGCGGTCACTACCGCGAGGACTACCCCAACCGCGACGACGTCAACTTCATGCGCCACACCATGGCGTACCGCGAGGTGGGCGACGACGGCACCGAGTCGATCCGGCTCGACTACAAGCCGGTCGTCCAGACCCGCTACCAGCCGATGGAGCGTAAGTACTGATGGCTACTCCCGTCATGGACAAGGTGCAGGCGGAGAGCGCCGCCTCGCCCTACATCACGGTCACCTTCCGGATCCGCCGCTTCAACCCCGAGGTCTCCGACGAGGCCCAGTGGCAGGACTTCCAGATCGAGATCGACCCCAAGGAGCGTGTACTCGACGCCCTCCACAAGATCAAGTGGGACGTCGACGGCACACTCACCTTCCGGCGCTCCTGCGCGCACGGCATCTGCGGCTCCGACGCGATGCGGATCAACGGCAAGAACAGGCTCGCCTGCAAGACGCTGATCAAGGACATCAACCCGGAGAAGCCGATCACGGTCGAGGCCATAAAGGGCCTGACGGTCCTCAAGGACCTGGTCGTGGACATGGAGCCGTTCTTCCAGGCTTTCCGCGATGTGATGCCGTTCCTCATCACCAAGGGCAACGAGCCGACCCGTGAGCGTCTGCAGAGCCCCGAGGACCGCGCGCGCTTCGACGACACCACCAAGTGCATCCTGTGCGCCGCGTGCACGTCCTCGTGCCCGGTGTTCTGGAACGACGGCCAGTACTTCGGGCCGGCGGCGATCGTGAACGCGCACCGCTTCATCTTCGACTCGCGTGACGAGGCCGGCGAGCAGCGGCTGGAGATCCTCAACGACAAGGACGGTGTGTGGCGTTGCCGCACGACGTTCAACTGCACGGACGCCTGCCCGCGCGGTATCGAGGTCACCAAGGCGATCCAGGAAGTGAAGCGCGCGCTGATCACGCGTCGTTTCTGAGCGTCTGAACCTCCCGGCAGCGGTAGTTGCCGGAGCGGTAACAAGGGTCCCGCCTCCCGGTCTTGGGGAGGCGGGACCCTTCGCCGTGCGGCTTCACTTCACCAACGCGCGCGATACCTGGCAGGATCGTGTCGTCTGACATGTGCAGCAGGAAAGCGGGGACGAGATCATGAGCGAGCCGAATCCGTACGCGGACGGGGAGCCCGAGTACAAGTGGGGACCGACACAACCGCCGGGATCGACGCCGGCGTACGGCTACCCGAACCAGGCGCCGGGGTACGGATATCCCGGCGGGACCACCCCCGACTACAGCCAGACGCAGCCGGCTCTCCCCATCCCCGCTGCCGGGCCGCCCGCTCCGATGGGTGGCGCTCCGCTGGTGTCGATCGGCGACATCACCGTCATGGGCGACTCGATAGTGACGCCCGCCGGCACCCTCCCGCTGAGGGGCGCGGTCTGGAACGCGACGGACATGTCGCGTACCGAGGAGAAGATCCCGGCGCACGCCATCGTGCTGGCGGTCGTGTTCTTCATCTTCTGTCTGCTGGGTCTGCTCTTCCTGTTGATGAAGGAGAAGACGACCACGGGCTTCATCCAGGTCACGGTGACGAGCGGCGGCAGGCACCACTCGACGATGATCCCGGCCCGCGGGCCCGAGTCCTTCCAGATGGTCATGGGCCAGATCAACTACGCGCGCTCGCTGAGCAGTATGTGACGGCGCCCTCTAGAGCTGGCTGGTGATCGTCGCGTCGGTGATCTCCGTGTCCCTGGCGAGCATCATCGCCTTGCTGAGGATCACGGCGAGCATCCGGTCACCCTCGAAGGGCAGGTATCCGGCGTTCACCGCGCCGCTGCCCACCGCCGGGACGATGCACAGATAGCGCTCGTGCGGATCGATCAGGACGTTGCCCGAGCCGAGATGGATCCGGTAGGCGTGCCGATCGCCGCGGACCCGCAGGAAGCGGCCGTCGACCGTGCAGCGGTCGGCGATCGCAAGCCGTGGCACGAGCCGGGTGAGCAACTCGCGGCGGATCGCGGCTGATTGGGACAGCTCGCCGAAGCCGTACGAGGTCCAGTACTCCCGGAAGCGGCCGCCGGGTCCGCCGTCCTGCCAGGTGGGGTCGTTGCCGACGGAGGCCACGCCCACGAACAGATCGACGTCGCGCAGGACTTCGGAGAGCACCGGCTCGGGTATGCCGGTCAACGGCAGCGGGTCGACGGGTGTCCCGTCCTGCCATCGGCCGGCCTGGCGGTAGGCGCCGCCGCCCGCGTGTGCCCAGTTGCCGGGGGCGTCGATCGGGTAGAAGCGGACCTGGTCGGTGACGATGCGGGTGTAGGCGCCGGAGTCGGTGAGGTCGTCGTCGTCCCTGCCGCCGACGCCCTCGATCCAGTACTCGGCACGCAGCCCCCACTGCGGCAACTCCCTTACCGCGGGCGGGTAGGAGTCGTCGACGCTGAGCCGGAGCCGGGCGGTCCAGCCGCGGACCGCGGCCAGGGAGTTGAACTGGTGCTGGCGCAGGATGTGCCCGGCGAAGCGGTTGGAGTAGGTCCCGGTGGTCCGCTCCGCGTCGGTGAGCGGATACACCTCGCGGTGGGCCTGTTTGAACGGCTGGGTGACGCGCTCGGCCTCCAGCCGCTCCTGCTAGGCGGCGACTTCGTCCGCCCGGCGGGAGACCGGATGCCAGAGCTCGACGACGGCGGTGCCGGCGGCGCACACGGGGGCGCCGTCCAGCGTGTGCAGATCAGTGCCGTGGAAGTACGCGGGAGTGTCGCCGATCATCCAGATCAGCCGGCGGGCGAGCGTGCCGACCAGCGGGTGGTCGAGGCAGCGCCGGCGCCAGTCCTGGTACGCCCAGGTGCGACGGGCCAGGAACTGCCGGTCCAGCCGCTCGGCCTGCGCGATGAGCATCTTGTCGATGTCCTTCACGGCGGCCTTGAGCTCCTTGAGCTCGTCCGGGAAGTCGCGCTTCACGGCCGCCGGCACGCTCTTGACGGCCTTGCCGGCTGCATTGCGCCAGGACAGCACGGCCTTGCTGCCGTGCACTTCCAACAGGGCGGTGGATTCGCCCAGTTCGTACTCGCCGTGGCCGACGCCGGTCAGCCCGAACGCCGGTACGGCGAGCTCCTCGATCTCCTCCCGGCTCAGCCCGAGCGCCTGTGCGCGGGCGTCGAGAGCGGCGCTCAGCTGATTGAGGGTCCCCTTGTAGGTGACGCGGGTGGACAGTCGCGCGAGTTCGGCGAGGGCCGCGTCGCCGTCCGTACGGGAGAGCCCGGTCACGCCCGCGTTGGCGACCTTCGGGTTGCGGGGACCGACTTGAGGGACCTTGCGCAGAGACGTCTCGACGAGGGCTCCGAGAACGCGTGCGGTGTCCTGCCCGGCCGGCAGCAGGGCGGTCAGCCAGGCGACTCCGCGCAGGGCGTCGGCGTTGAACGGGTCGTACAGGCTGTTGTGATCGGCCCGGTGCCGGTTCGCGTACAGCTGGATCGTCCGTGGCCGCCCCACGAGCTGGAGCCAGTTCAGCACCACCTCCCGCACGGCCACGGTGCCGATCTCTTCGATCAGCGCGCGGCCGGCCTGCTCCCAATTGCCGGTGGGCTTGGCGGAGGTGGCGGTCCGCAGATGCGCCAGCAGCCGTCGCCCCGCGTCGCCGAACCCGGCCGCGTCCGCCAGGGCCCGGTCCGCCCACGCCTCACCAGGGTTGAGGACGGGGTCCTCGACCCGGTCCAGCACGAGGGAGAGTTCGGGCGCGACGCCGTAACTGTCCAGCAGGGAACGGCGCAGCAGGGCGACGAACGCGCCGGGCAGTTCGCGTCCCGCGTCCAGTTCGCCCTCCGCCAGCGTGATCAGTTCGTGGTAGGCGTGGAAGGTGTGGGCGGTGCTGAGCTCTTCCATGCGCGTGAGCCGATCGGCGCGGACGAAGTCCTGCGGGAGCCCGCTCCCGACGATCCCGGCAAGGGTCAGTGCGTGCGTACGGACGGGGTCTCCCCAGGGGTATGCCCGGGAGCGCTTCACCAGCCCGTCGGCGAGCCGCATCCGCTCGTCCTCGGGCAGCTTCCGGACAGCGTCGAGCACCGGCGCCCCGTCGCCGTCCCAGTGGTTGTCGTAGCCGGTCGCGATGTGCAGCAACTCATCGGCGAGGAGGCCCATATTGCCTTCGGCGGCCAGCTGCCGGACCGTCTCGACCCGCTCCGGGTAGCGCGTCCCCATCAGCCACCCACCAGCGGAACGAGCTTCAGGAAGGTGACCTCCGTGGCGCTGCCGATCTCGAGCTGCTGGTCCAGCTCCTCGATCTGCCGGTCCCCGACCAGCACCAGGAAGCCGTTGCGCCCGAACGCCTCGACGGCACGCTCGTACGCAGGCCCGGCCTCCTGGCCGTCCACGACCTCTTCAAGCACCCTGCGCCGTATCAACTCGCGCAGCGCGAGGCGTTCCTCCGCGACTTCCAGTCCCAGAGCGTCGCGGCGTTCCCCCGATGTCGTCTCGTCGACGAAGGTCACCATTCCCATGCCGAGAACAGTAGAAGCCGCCACTGACAATCAGTCCTGACCGGGGGAGACCGGCCGCTCGAAGAAGGTCTCCAGCGAGACGGTGGCCTGCGTCCCGCTGACGCCCTCGATGGCGTACAACCGCCGCAGTACGTCCTGGAGCTGCTCGGTGGTGGCGGTGCGCACCTTCACCAGTACGGACGCGCTGCCCGCGATGATGTGCGCCTCCTGGATCTCGGAGATCGCCGCGAACGCCGCGCCCGACTCCCCCATCCAGGCGGACGATTCGACCATGACGAAGGCGAGTACGCCTCGCCCCAGCGCCGCCGGGTCCACCTCCACCGTCGTACGGCGGATGACACCGCGCTCGCGCAGTTTCCGCACCCGCTCGTGCGCGGCGCCGGCCGAGAGACCGACGGCCTTGCCCAGCGCGGAGTAGGCCTGGGTGGCGTCCTGCTGGAGCAGGGCCACGAGCTCACGATCGATGTCATCCACGCTTGCGACCATACCTCATACTGCGATACGGATACTCCACAGTATGTTGTTCAGTAATGGACTTGGAGGTCCAGATCATGTCCAGCATTACCCGCCCCTCGATATACGAGATCCTGGACGATCGCTTCCGTACCGGACGGTGCGCCAACGGCGACGAGCGGCTGGAGACGCTCCACGACGACTGCCGCTGGGCCGAGGGCCCGCTCTATCTGCCCGCCTGGCGGCAGCTGATCTGGAGCGACATCCCCAACGACCGCATGCTGCGCTGGGACGAGGCGACGGGCGCGATCAGCCTCTTCCGCTCTCCGGCCGGCCACAGCAACGGCAACACGCTCGACCGCGAGGGCCGGTTGATCAACTGCGAGCAGGGCAACCGGCGCGTGACCCGCACCGAACCGGACGGCACGCTCACCGTCCTCGCCGACCGCTTCGAGGGCAAGCGCCTCAACAGCCCGAACGACGCGGCCGTACGGTCCGACGGCTCGGTCTGGTTCTCCGACCCGGACTTCGGCATCACCAGCGACTACGAGGGCTTCCGCGCCGAGAGCGAGATCGGCGCCTGCAACGTCTATCGCGTGGATCCGGCGACGGGCGAGGTCCGCCTGGTCGCCGACGGCTTCGGCGGCCCCAACGGCCTGGTCTTCTCGATCGACGAGCGGCAGTTGTACGTCTCCGACACGCGCGCCGGCCAGATCCGCGTCTTCGACGTACGCGAGAACGGCACCCTCTCGGACGGCAAGGTCTTCGCCGAAGCGGCGGACGGCATCAGCCGTTTCGACAACATCCGCTTCGACGACGAGGGCCGGCTGTGGGCGGCCGCAATGGACGGCGGAGTGCACTGCTACGACCCGGACGGCACCCTGATCGGCCGGATCGTCGTCCCCGAGGCGGTCTCCAACATCACCTTCGGCGGTCCCAAGAACAACCGGCTGTTCATCACGGCGACGACGAGTCTGTACTCGCTGGTGATGTCGGTGACGGGTGCTCGGCGACGAGCATGATGCGGCGCAGCAAGTCGGACGGTGAGCCTCTTCATCCGGACGACCGCGCCCCCGACGCCGGGGTCGAGATCGGGATCGACGCCGGGGTCGAGATCGGGATCGGGATCGGGATCGACGTCGGATCGAGATCGGGATGGACGCCGGGCAGGACGGGCTTCCATCGCTCCACATGCCCGTCGGTCCAGTCACGGTGCTCCGTGCGGTCGTGGTGGGCGCGGCGTGCCTCGGCACAGCGGCGGTTACGCGAGTACGCCGGTTGGGGGCCGCCGGGGCCGTTGTCAGTGGTGCGCCGTACCGTCGACAGGAGTTGAGCTCGGGGAGGGGACCGGCACGATGACGGCGATGACGGACGGCCTGGAGACCCGGCTGTACGAGGCGGGGTGGCAGGAGCGCACGGGCGAGGGGCGGCCGGTGCGGGAGCTCCTGGAGTCCCTGGAGGAGCCCGAGCAGCGGCAGGCCGCGCTCTGGTTCCACCAGAACGTCATCGACGGCGGCGCGGACGAGGTCAATCGGGAGGCGCTGGGCTGGATGGCGTCGCGGCAGCTCGACTGGACCGCGCAGCAGGCCGACGAGCTGCTCGGGCGGCTGGCCGGCAAGGATGCCCAGGTCGATCTGCCCACCCTGTTGGGGGAGTTCGTGCCGCTGGTGGGGCCCGCACTGGCGGCGGCCCGCGCGGCGGGGGCGTACGACCGGGGGCTGGTGCGGTCGCTGCGCCGATGGATGCCGTTCGCGGGGGTCCGGTCCGAGACGATGCGGGAGCAGCTCGACGAGCTGGCGGGGACGGAGCCCGACGCCACCGGGCTGTCGGACGAGCTGCTCGACGCCTTCGACGATTACGGACCCGCGATGCGGGCGGCCCACGGCGCGCTGCTCGCCGCTCCCGGCGTCAACGACCTCCTGTGGCACTGCATGGGGCAGGACAAGCTGCGCGCCACCAAGCGGTGGCGCAAGGAGGCGGCGGCGCTGCTGGACCGCGCGGAGGGCGGTCCCGGCGTGGTACGGGCGCTGCTGGAGGGGATGGCGGGGCAGCGGGAGCATTCGGTGGCGGCGCCCGCCTGGGTCGGCCCGTACACCGTGCGGGGGATCGCGGCGGAGGGCAACACCCGGCTGCTGCGCGGGCTGTTGTGGGCGGCCGCGGACGTCGAGGCGGACTGGGTGGTGCCGGCCGTCGGCGCGGTCGCGCTCAACTCAGGCACGGGGACGGGCGGTTCCGGCGGCGACTGCCGCAGCGGCAGGTTGGCCACGACCGCGGTCGCAGTGCTCTCGGCCTTCGGCGGCACACAGGGCGAGCAGGCCGTCGACCGGCTCGGCCGGCTCCAGCGCAAGATCCGCAACCGCACGGTGCTCAAAGGCATCACCGCCTCCCTGCAGGCTGTCGCCGAGCGCGGTGGAATCACGCCGTCGATGCTCAGGGAGCGGGCCGTGCCGTCCGTCGGCCTCGATGCCCGCGGCATCCGCGAGGAGCCTCTCGGCGACTACACCGCGGTGCTGTCGATCACCGCTTTCGCGACGGCCACGCTCTCCTTCCGGGGGCCGCAGGGCCGGGTGCTCAAGTCCGCGCCGAAGGCGGTCCGGGAGGAATTCGGCGAACAACTGACACAGGTCCGCGCCGCGCTGAAGCAGCTGCGCGCGCTCCTGCCGGTCGAGCGCGCGCGGCTCGAGGAGCATCTGATGGCGGGCACCCAGTGGGCGTCCGGCGACTGGAAGCGGTACTACATCGACCATCCGGTGACCGGCGCGATGGCCCGCGGCCTGCTCTGGGAGACGAGCGCGGACGGCGGCGAGCCGTGGATCGCCGGACTGCCTGAGCGTACGGCGGGCGGCTGGGTGCTGGTCGGGGCGGACGGCACGGCGGCCCCGGTGACGGACAGCGCCGTGCTGCGGCTCTGGCACCCCGTGCGCGCCGACGCCGACGAGATACGGATCTGGCGCGAGGAGCTCGCCGAGCGCGAGCTCCGTCAGCCGTTCAAGCAGGCCTTCCGGGAGGTCTATCCGCTCACCCCGGCCGAGGAGGAGACGCGCGCCTACTCCAACCGCTTCGCCGGCCACATCCTGCGCTACAACCAGGCGAAGGCGCTGATGGTGGAGCGCGGCTGGCTGGGCAACCACCTGGGGTACTTCAGCGACGGATACGCGGCGGAGATGGTGCGGGAGCTGCCGCGCGCCGGTCAGCTGAACACCTCCGACGGCGTGTTCTGGCGCGCCCGGTTCCATCTCGAGCTGGCCGAGCAGCGGTCGGACGGCGGTACGGCGTCCCTGTGCTCAACGGACCAGCTGCGCTTCGAGCGGCGGCACGGGGCACGTGGACCATGGGAGCGGGCCGACCTCACTGCCGTACCGCCGCTGGTGCTGACGGAGGCGATGCGGGACGCGGACCTGTTCGTCGGAGTCGCGTCGATCGGGGCGGACCCGCAGTGGCGGGACCGTGGTGAAGAGCGCGCGTACGACGGGTACTGGGAAGGCTGGGCGTTCGGCGAGCTCGGCGAATCGGCGCGGATACGGCGGGAGTCGCTGGCCCGGCTGCTGCCGCGGACCCGGATCGCGGACCGCGTGGAGCTCACGGACCGCTTCCTGCGAGTGCGCGGCGAGCTCCGCACGTACAAGATCCATCTCGGCTCGGGCAACATCCTGATGGAGCCCAACGACGCCTATCTCTGCATCGTGGTGGACCGGTCGGCGGTCGGCGGGAGCGGGGAGCGGCTCTTCCTTCCCTTCGAGGAGGACGGCGGGCAGCTGTCGGTGATCATGTCGAAGGCGTTTCTGCTTGCCGACGACGAGCGGATCACCGACCGCACGATCACGGCTCAGCTGAGGCGCGACAGGTAGGCGGCCCGGTCGGGCCGGTCGGGCCGGAGCGACCGTTCGGGACCTGGGGGTTCACGAGCGGCGGCTTCGGCCCGGGAAAACCACGAGCGGCTCCGGCCCTGGGAGCGCACGAGCCGCTCCGGCCCTGGGGGTTCACGAGCGGCGGCTTCGGCCCGAGGAGATGTCGGGCCCGGCACAACTCCGGCCCGGGGAGTGACGGGCCCGGCACAACTCCGGCCCGGGGAGTGACCGGCCCGGCACAACTCCGGCCCGGGGAGTGACCGGCCCGGCACAACTCCGGCTGCGGGCGGGCGGCCCGGAGAGCCGGGACGCGATGCGTTCTCTCGTCGCCCCGCCTGCGGCCGGGCCCAGCGGGGTTCCCACGGGCAGTTCCATCGCGCCCGACCGCCCGCCCGACCGCCGCCTCGATCAGCGTGTCCTCGCGATCGACGCAGGCGACAGCCCGGCGCCCGCGGCATGTGACCTGCCACTTCGCAAGAGAGCGTCACCCGGCCGGGGTTGGAGCCCCGATGCCGCCGCGCCTTCGGGTGCCATCCTGCTTGAACATGTTCAAAAGGAGGTCTACAGTCCATCACAACAGCTTTTGAACGCGTTCAAGGGAGGGTGGGGCATGGACCTCACTGTTATCGCGTACGTCATCTACCTGCTGATCAGCATCGGGCTCACCATCTGGGTGGCCCGCACGCTCAGCCGGAACGGCCGGATCTTCCTCGCCGACGTACTCCAGGGGAACGAGAAGCTCGCCGATGCCGTGAACCACCTTCTGGTGGTCGGCTTCTACCTGGTCAATCTGGGCTTCGTCGCCCTGTACCTCAAGGCCGCCGATGCCGTCTCCGACGCCCGCGGACTCTTCGAGGCGCTCTCGGTGAAGATCGGCGTCGTGCTCCTCGTCCTCGGTGTGATGCACCTCGGCAACGTCTACGTCCTCAACAAGATCCGCCGGCGCGGAGTGATGGAGCGCGAGCAGACGCCGCCGGTGCCGCCGCAGGGCTGGACGGGTCAGGCAGGCCAGGGCCCGTGGGCCGCACCCGCCGCCGGTCCCGCCGGGGCGTGAGCCCGATGGGCACCCCGGCCGGCACCCCGGTCCGCCCCCAGGCCCGCATCCCGGTCCGGGGACTGACCGTCCTGTACGACGCCCAGTGCTCGCTCTGTGTGCACCTGCGGAGTTGGCTGCTGCGGCAGCGCAAACTCGTACCACTGGACCTGGTGCCCGCCGCGTCGGACGAGGCGCGGCGCAGATACCCCCGTCTCGACCACGCCGGAACCCTCAAAGAGATCACCGTCATCGGGGACAGGGGCCAGATCTACACCGGGCCCGCCGCCTGGATCGTCTGCCTCTGGGCCCTGGCCGAGCACCGGCCCAAGGCCCACTGGCTCGCCACTCCGGCGGGTGCCCCCTTCGTACGCGTCACGATGCTCGCGGCGGCCAAATACCGCGAGGCGACCGCGGCGGGAGCGGCCGTCGGTACGCCCTGCGACGACCGGTGCTCCATCCCCGGTTAGGCTCGGACACCGTGACAGAAGTGAAGGCCCCCAAGAGCGAGCAGACCCGCACGCTCATCCTCGAGACCGCGCTCCGTCTCTTCCAGGAGCGCGGTTACGACAAGACGACGATGCGGGCCATCGCCCGGGAGGCCGGTGTCTCCGTGGGGAACGCGTACTACTACTTCTCCTCCAAGGAACACCTCGTCCAGGGTTTCTACGACCGGATCGCCGCCGAACACCAGGCGGCGGTCCGGCCCGTGCTCGACCGGGAGACGGATCTGGAGGCCCGGCTCGCCGGGGTGCTGAAGGCGTGGCTGGACATCGCCGCGCCGTACCACGAGTTCGCGGCCCAGTTCTTCAAGAACGCGGCCGACCCGGAGAGCCCGCTCAGCCCCTTCTCCCCCGAGTCGGAACACGCACGCGAGGCGGTTGTCGCCGTACACCGGGAGGTCCTCGCCGGTTCGAAGGCCAAGGTCGCGGAGGAACTCGCCGACGTTCTCCCCGAGTTGATGTGGCTCTCCCAGATGGGACTCGTCCTGTACTGGGTCTTCGACCGCTCGGAGGGACGTGCCCGCAGTAGACGCCTCGCCGAACGCGGCGCCAGGCTCACCGCGCGCGGTGTCGCGCTCTCCCGTTTCCGGGTGCTGCGGCCGCTCGTACGCGAGGTGCACGAGCTGTTCACGGACTTCCTTCCCGGAATGGCGGAGACCGTCGCCGCCCGCAAGAAGTAGCGCGGAATGACGAACACCCCGGCCGCCGCCCACGTGTTCGTCCCACAGGGGGCGACGCCATCAGCGGCTCACTCCACCCGAAGACCCGGCCGCCCCTGAGCTCCGCCCCTGGGCTCCGCCCCTGAGCTCCCAGGCAAGCTCAACCTCGGCCGAACCCGGGCTATGCCTGCCGGGACGCGAGCTGTACGACGGTGATGTCGGAGGCGGCTCCGACCCGCACGGGCGGTCCCCAGGCACCCGCGCCGCGGGTCACGTACAGCTGGGTGTCGCCGTAGCGTTCGAGCCCGGCGACCGTTGGATTGGCCAGGGCCGCAAGATAGTTTCCCGGCCAGAGCTGACCACCGTGCGTGTGCCCGGACAACTGCAGGTCCACGCCGTGCTCGACAGCGTCGTGGATGACGACGGGCTGATGCGCGAGCAGTACGGAGGCGCGCGCCGGGTCCCGGTCGCCGAGGGCCTTGGCGAAGTCGGGCCCGTCGCCCTCGCTCTCGCCGGCGAGGTCGTTGACCCCGGCGAGGTCGAAGCCTGCGATCTCGACGCGCTCGTTGCGCAGCGGCCTGAGCCCGAGCTCGCGGACATGGTCGACCCACTCCTCGGCGCCCGAGAAGTACTCGTGGTTGCCGGTGACGAAGAAGGACCCGTGCCGTGCCCGCAACTGCGCGAGCGGCTCGGCGGCCGGCCCGAGGTCGGCGACGGTGCCGTCGACGAGGTCGCCGACGACGGCGACGAGGTCGGGCGAGGTGGCGTTGATGGTGTCGACGATCCGCCGGGTGTGGGCGCGGCCGAGGATCGGGCCGAGGTGGATGTCGCTGACGACGACGATCCGGAACCCATGGGCGGCGCGCGGAAGTCTGGCGAGCGGCACGGTGACGCGCTTCACCCGGGGCCCGCGCAGCACGCCGTAGGCGCCGTATCCAACTGTCCCCAGAGCAACGGCCGCGGCGCCCGAGCCGACAACCCGCGAGACGAACATCCGGCGCGAGAGGGCGCCATGCGCGGCGGGCGGGTCGGCGGCGACCGCCTCGGGCGCCGGGTGCGCCAGGGTGCGGTTGGCGCTCGCCTCCGCCATCGGCGTCGTCACGAGGGCAGCATGCCCGGGCTCTCCCCGCGCGGGCGCTGCCGGAGTCGGCCCGGTGGTCCAGGGGCTCTGCCCCACAGTTTCGGGAAGGGGGCGGGCGGGGGACTTCGCCCCGGTCACCGCCGTCGTCGAAGGCCGCTCACGTGCCCGTCGCAGCAGCAGCAGCCGTACGCCCTCCCCCACCACCAGCGCCAGCGTCAGATACAGCAGCACCGCCAGCCACAGATACCCCGGCCACGCCAGCACCCGCTGCAGCCAGAACGGCGCCCCCGCCCGCCCCGACACCAGCGCTCCCACGGAAAGCAACGGCAGTACCCACGTGGCCACCGTGCCCGTCCGGCGTGCCGCCCCGCCCCGCGCCGTCGTGTCGCGTACCAGGCGCCGCCATACGTACCAGTGCACCCCGGCGAGCACGGCGACGACCGCGACCACCACAAGCAGGACGACGACCACCACGGGTAGCTCCCCTAGTCCTTTTTCTTCTGCGCGTCTTCACGACGCAATGCGCGTACGCCACGCAACCCGATCACGCCGACGACCGTCCCCAGGAGAAAGGACGTAATGGCGAGCAGCAGATGCACCCAGAAGTAGGCGGTCGGGTGACCCGCGTCGTCGAAGGCGAGCCCGCTACCGTCCTTCCAAAGGTTCTTGACGAAAGTGATCCAGATGAACCAGCTCCACACCCCGAACGCGAGCAGGAACCAGGAGACGGGGCGGCTGAGCTTCATGGACTCAGTATCGCCGCCGTCCTCCGACCGGGTTCCTCGGGGTGGGCTGTCCCGGCGTCACCCCCGGCGGGTCATTAAGATGATGAGCGCATTTTTCTCAACGCCATGTACGTTTTCGAGCGTGTCTGCTCTGAAAAAGACCGCGCTGACGGTCACTGCCGCCGCGTTGCTCCCCGTTCTCACTGTCGCGCCCGCTTCCGCGGACACCGAACACCGCCCGGCAGAGAAGAAACAGCCGATGCCCCCGGCCGCCATGTCCTCCGTCGGGGGCGCCCAACTCGGCAAGCCCGGCACCCAGGTCAGCCTCGGCCCCGGCGCGCCCGTCCTGCCCAAGGATGTGAGCGGCCGGTCCTGGATCGTCGCGGACGCGGAGAGCGGCGACGTGCTGGCCTCGCACAACGCCCACTGGCGGCTGCCACCGGCGTCCACTCTGAAGATGCTGTTCGCGGACACCGTGTTGCCCCGGCTGCCGCAGGACGAGATCCACGAGGTGACCAACGCCGAGCTCGCGGACGTCGGCGAGGGCAGTAGTCTGGTCGGCGTCAAGGAGAAGCAGACGTACTCCGTCCACGATCTGTGGCTCGGTGTCTTCCTCCGCTCCGGAAACGACGCCGTGCATGTGCTCGCCTCGATGAACGGCGGCGTAGCCAAGACGGTCATGGACATGCAGCAACACGCCGACGAGTTGCAGGCACTCGACACCCATGTCGTATCGCCCGACGGCTACGACGCCAACGGCCAGGTCTCCTCCGCGTACGACCTCACGCTCATCGCTCGCAGCGGCATGCAGAAGAAGGACTTCCGCGAGTACTGCTCCACCGCACGCGCCAAATTCCCCGGTGTGGAGGCCGCGGGCAAGGCGCGCGAGACATTCGAGATCCAGAACACCAACCGCCTGCTCACCGGCGACTCCGGCATCTCTCCGTACAAGGGCATCGCGGGCGTCAAGAACGGCAACACCTCGCACGCGGGCGCGACCTTCACCGGTGTCGCCGAGCGCGACGGCAAGGTGCTGCTCGTCACCGTCATGAACCCGGACTCCGGGGAGAGCCAGGCCGTCTACAAGGAGGCGGGCCGACTGCTCGACTGGGGCTTCGCCGCGGCCGGGAAGGTCAAGCCGGTCGGCGAACTGGTCCCGCCGAAGTCCGCGACCCCGTCCTCCGACGGCGGGAAGCCGGCCGGCAACGGCGCTCCGGCGAAGACGCATGCCGGGACGAGCGGCGCCGGCGGCGTCGGCACCGCGATCGCCGTCACGGGCGGAGCGCTGCTGGCGCTGGCGGCCGGTGTGTTCCTGGTCAACCGCCGCTGGCCGCTGCGCCGCCGTTAGCCCCGCCGACGGTCTCCGTCGTACCACCGTGCTCACCCGGCCCGCTCCGCTCACTCGGTGTCGCCGTCCAGGCGGCGCAGAACAGCATCAGCTTCGCGGTGAAGTTGATCCACAGCAGCAGGGCGACCGGAACGCCGAAAGCCCCGTACATGCTTTTCGACGCGACGCCCCTCATATAGCTGCCGAGCAGCAGTTTGAGCAGTTCGAAGCCGACCGCGCCGATCAGTGCCGCCACGACCAGGCGGCGGCGCGGCGGCTGCACCCCGGGCAACAGGGTCAGCATGTACAGCAGAATCAGGAAGTCCGCGACGACGGCGATCACGAGGGCCACGATCTGCAGCAGTACGCCACTGGCTCCGCCCTCGTCGATGCCGAGCCGCTCGGCGGTCCAGCCGACGGTGGTGGAGCCGAGCGCGGAGGCGGCGAGCGAGGCGAGCGCGGTCGCGCCGAGCCCGAGCAGCACACCCGCGTCCTTAAACTTGCGCCGAACGGGGTTGCCCTGGACCTCGTCGTCCAGCTCCCAGACGGCGCGCAGACAGTCCCTCATCGAGCCGATCCAGCCGATGCCGGTGAAGAGCAGCAGCGCGCCCGCGACAAGCCCGACCGTGCCCGCGTTGGCGACCAGGGAGTTGATGTCGAGCTGGTCGGAGATGCCGGGCACCTGCTCGCTGAGCTTGTTCTCCATCTTGTCCAGCTGCTCGTTGTCGAGCAGCGCGGCGCCGGTCGCCGCGGCGACCGTGATCAACGGGAAGAGGGCGAGAAAGCTGATGAACGTGATCGCGCCGGCGAGTCGCGTCCAGTGCACCCGGTCGAGAGTCTCGTACGAGCGCCACGCGTGGGTGCGCATCAGCCTGGCCACGAGCGGGCCGATGACGGGGAGCTTGGTCAGCCAGTCCATGTCGTACGCGTACCCTCCACACCGAATACCAGCGTCCCCATTCGCCGGAATCGGAGGCAGGCGGCGAGGACTGCCCCTGCCGACCCGATCCGACCGGTCCGACTGGTCCGACCGATCCGGCCCGATCCGCAGGCCGCTCACAGATCGGCGACCGCCAGTCCGTACATCGCCGCCCACACCAGCCCGATGACGGCGAACGCCCGGTCGCGCAGCACGACGTCCTCGGGCGCGCCGGCCGTACCCCGGTCAGCGAAGACCGCGTACCGCAGCACCGCCAGGATGAACGCGATCACCGACAGCTGCCGCCAGGGCAGCAGTGCCCGGTCGGCCACGCCACCGCTCTCCATGGCCCACAGACAGTAGGCGAGCACGGCGACACCGGCAGCGAGCTGCCAGACGAAGCGCAGATATCCGGTCGTGTACTCGTTCAGCAGCGCACGCGTCGCGCCCTTGGCGCCCTCCATCTGCACGGCCTCCGAGTACCGCTTGGCCGCCACCATGAAAAGCGCGCCGAAGCCGGTGGTGATCAGGAACCACCGGGACAGGGGGATGCCGAGCGCGATCCCGCCGATCATCGCGCGCATCAGGAACCCGGTGCTGACGACTGCCAGATCGACGACGAGAACATGCTTGAGCCAGATGCAGTACGCGAGTTGCATCGACAGGTACGCGATGAGCAGCGCGCCGGTCATGGCATTGCACAAAGTGACGGCGCCGGCGATCGCGGCGCCGGCAAGCAGCGCGCCGACGGTATGGGCAAGGGCCACCGGGACGTCCCCGGCGGCGACCGGCCGTCGGCATTTGACGGGGTGCGCACGGTCGGCACCGGCGTCCCGGGCGTCGTTGATCAGGTAGACGCCCGCGGCGGCCGTCGTGAACAGAACGAAGACAACGGCCAGTTGGACGGCGGTGTGCCGCGAGTCCAGCGCTCCGGCGGAGGCGGGGGCGGCCATGACAAGCACATTCTTGACCCACTGGCGCGGCCGGGCGGTCCTGATCAGGCCGACGGGCAGTCTCATGGCCCGAAGTGGGGTGGGCCGCTCCGGCCGGTCCAGCAGCGCGGTGCCGCGCTCAGTCATCCCGCCCGCCTCCCGCAGCTCCTGCGGCGCCTGAGGCGCCTGAGGCGCCTGAGGCGAGTTCCGCGGCTCCCACGAGGGGGCGCGTCATCCAGGCCGCACCCAGACCCGCGGTGAGCCCGCCGAGCACGGCACCCGCGGCGATGTCCGTCGGATAGTGGACGCCGGCGACCAGGCGGGAGACGCACATCGCGGCAGCCAGCGGCGGCGCCAGCCGGCGGCCGACGGGGCGTACCGCACCGAAGGCGACAGCGGCCGCGGCCGACGATGCGGCGTGCGAGCTGGGAAAGGAGTGCCGTCCGGCGGTGCGCACGAGGGGCTCACGAGCCAGGAGTTCGGGCCGGGGGCGGCGTACCAGCCGTTTGATTCCCATACTCGCCAGATGGGCTGCGCCCACCAGGGTCGTGGCGCGCAGCCATGCCCCGCGCCACTCCCGGTCGGCAGCCGCTCCCGCGAGCCCGGCGACGAGCCAGAGCGCGCCGTGCTCTCCGGTGAACGAGAGTGCGCGGGCGACCGCGGCCACACGCGGCTCGCCGCCGCAGTCGCGCATCGCCGCCAGCAGCCGCCGGTCGGCGGCCGCACAGTCGACGTATCCCATGTGCCTTCGCCACCCCTTCTCATGAGCCAGGGGCGACTCTTCTCGGCGATCGGCCCACTTTCACGCCCATCTTTAATGACACTCGTTTAATCACCCATTTCGGCGAGTCCGGTGACGTACAGAGCAATTGGTCAATAGGCGGCTATACGGTCAAGGGCATGCTCAGTGCCGACTTCGTGTCCGTCACCGGTTGGGGCCGGACCGCCCCGACGACCTCCCGAATGCTGCGGCCCCGTACATCCACGGAGGCCGCGGCAGCGGTACGGACGTGGGGGGCGCGCGGCGGCATCGCCCGCGGGCTCGGGCGGGCGTACGGCGACGCGGCGCAGAACGCGGGCGGCTCCGTACTCGACATGACCGCGCTGGACCGGATCCGTACCGTCGACGCGGAGGCGGGCCTCGTCGTGTGCGACGCGGGCGTGAGCCTGCACCGGCTGATGGAGGTGCTCCTGCCGCTCGGCTGGTTCGTGCCGGTGACCCCGGGGACCCGCTACGTCACGGTGGGCGGCGCGATCGGCGCCGACATCCATGGCAAGAACCACCATGTCTCAGGATCCTTCTCCCGCCATGTGCGGTCGTTGGAACTGCTCACCGCGGACGGCGAGATCCTTGATGTCGTCCCGGGCACCGACCTCTTCAACGCGACGGCGGGCGGCATGGGACTGACCGGGGTGATCCTCTCGGCGACAGTGCAGCTCCATCCGGTCGAGACCTCGCTGATGTCCGTCGACACCGAACGGACCACGGACCTGGACGATTTGATGAACAGGCTCAGCACCACCGATCACCGTTACCGGTACTCGGTCGCCTGGGTCGACCTCCTCGCGCGCGGCCGTGCGCTGGGGCGCTCGGTTCTCACCCGCGGGGAGCACGCACCGCTGGACGCGCTTCCTCCGCGCGCGCGGCGCACGCCGCTCACATTCCGCCCGGGACAGCTGCCGGCCGCCCCCGGCTTCGTACCGGAAGGACTGCTGGGACGAACCACCGTCGGGCTCTTCAACGCGTTCTGGTACCGCCGGGCGCCGCTGTGGCGGACCGGTGAGCTGCAGAAGATCTCGGCCTTCTTCCACCCCTTGGACGGCGTCCCGCACTGGAACCGGATGTACGGGCGCGGCGGCTTCGTGCAGTACCAGTTCGTCGTCGGCCACGGGCAGGAGGAGGCACTGCGCCGGATCGTGCGGCGCATCTCGCGGCGCGGCTGCCCCTCGTCGCTGGCGGTGCTGAAGCGGTTCGGCGAGGGCGACCCGGGGTGGCTGTCGTTCCCGATGGCCGGCTGGACCCTGGCTCTGGACATCCCGGCCCGGCTGCCGGGCCTCGGCGCGTTCCTGGACGAGCTGGACGAGGAGGTCGCGTCGGCGGGCGGCCGGGTCTATCTCGCGAAGGACTCCCGGCTGCGCCCGGAGCTGCTCGCCGAGATGTACCCGCGGCTGCCCGAATTCCGCGCACTGCGGGCCGAGGCGGACCCGAGGGGCGTCTTCGTCTCGGACCTGTCGAGGCGCCTGGCCCTGTGACGCCCGGCTGCGACAGCCCTGGGCCCTTCCGGCGTCCGAGCCCCGCACCCGCCGCCTACCCGCCCCCGTCCCTTCCCCCGCCCCTTCCCTCCCTCCTTGAGGAGCCCCTGTCATGAAGGACGCCTTCGGCACCCCGCAGTCCCTGCTCGTCCTCGGCGGTACGTCGGACATCGGGCTGGCCACCGCCCGCCGGCTCATCGCCCGCCGCGCCCGTACGGTCTGGCTGGCGGGCCGTCCCTCGCCCGCTCTGGAGACCGCCGCGGCCGAGCTGCGCACGCTCGGCGCGGACGTGCACACCGTCGCCTTCGACGCCCTCGACCCCGCCGCGCACGAGTCTGCACTGGGCAAGGTCTTCGCGGAGGGCGACATCGACATGGTGCTGCTCGCCTTCGGCGTCCTCGGCGATCAGGCGAACGACGAGTCCGAGCCGCTGGCGGCGGTCCGGGTCGCGCAGACCAACTTCACAGGGGCGGTCTCTGCCTCACTGGTGTGCGCGGGCGCGCTGCAGAGCCAGGGGCACGGCTCGATCGTGGTGCTGTCGTCGGTGGCGGGCGAGCGGGCCCGCCGCGCCAACTTCATCTACGGCTCGAGCAAGGCCGGCCTGGACGCCTTCACACAGGGTCTGGGTGACGCGCTGCACGGGACCGGAGTGCATGTGATGGTCGTACGCCCCGGATTCGTACGCACGAAGATGACGGCGGGGCTGGCCGAGGCACCGCTGGCCACCACGCCGGACGCGGTCGCCGCGGCCATCGAGCAGGGGCTGCGGCGCAGGTCGGACACGGTGTGGGTGCCAGGAGCGCTGCGTTTGGTGATGTCGGCGCTACGACATGTACCGAGGCCGGTCTTCCGCCGGCTGCCCGTCTGACGGCCTCGCGGGGCGCCGGCCGCCGGTCGCGGGGTGCGAGTCACGGTGGGGCCGGCCGCGAGCCGCGGTGGGCGCTCGCGAGTCGCGGTGGGCCGGACGGTCGGGTCAGATGGTCGCGGCGGGCTCGTCGATCGGGGCGCCCTGGGCCGGGACCGCCGCGATGCCGCCGCCGAAGGCGTACGAGCTGAGCTTGCGCCACACGCCGTCCGCGCCCTGCTCGTACAGGGCGAAGGAGGCGCAGGTCCACGCCGCCTCGTAGTCCGACAGCTCCTCGTAGGCCCGGTCCATCGCCTCCTCGGCGATTCCGTGCGCCACGGTCACATGCGGGTGGTACGAGAACTGCAGCTCGCGCACGAGCGGCCCGGAGGCATCCCGCACCCGCTTCTGCAGCCAGGTGCAGGCCGCCGCGCCCTCGGCGACCTGGACGAAGACGACGGGCGAGAGCGGGCGGAACGTTCCGGTACCGGAGAGCCGCATCGGGAACGGCCGGCCGGAGCGCGCGACCTCGGCGAGATGCGCCTCGATCGCGGGCAGGGCGTCGGCCTCCGCCTCGGTGGGCGGGAGGAGCGTGATGTGCGTGGGAATACCGTACGCGGCGGGATCCCCGAAGCCCGCGCGCCGCTCCTGGAGCAGGCTGCCGTAAGGCTCCGGGACCGCGATCGAAACGCCGAGCGTTACGGTCCCCACGTCGTTCTCCTCAGTCGTCGGTAGGTAGGTCTGCAGCCGCCAGTGTGGCGGCTGAACCGTAGATGTGACCAGAGTCCTTGGACACAGTGCTGATTCAGTGATGAATCAGACGGAATCAGTGTCCTCAATGTTTGGCGGGAAGGAAGCCCACCTTGTCGTATGCGGCGGCCAGGGTCTCGGCGGCGACCGCGCGGGCCTTCTCCGCGCCCTTGGCCAGGATGGAATCCAGCGTCTCGGGGTCGTCCAGATATTCCTGCGTACGGCTCCGGAACGGCGTGACGAAGTCCACCATGATCTCGGCGAGGTCGGTCTTGAGCGCGCCGTACATCTTGCCCTCGTACTCCGCCTCGAGCTCGGCGACAGTCTTGCCGGTGAGGGTGGAGTGGATGGTGAGGAGGTTGGAGACGCCCGGCTTGTTCACGGGGTCGAACCGGATGACGGTGTCGGTGTCGGTGACCGCGCTCTTGACCTTCTTGGCGGTCGCCTTGGGCTCGTCGAGCAGATTGATCAGGCCCTTGGGCGTGGAGGCCGACTTGCTCATCTTGATCGACGGGTCCTGGAGGTCGTAGATCTTCGCGACCTCCTTGACGATGTGCGGCGCCGGGACGGTGAAGGTGTCGCCGAAGCGGCTGTTGAAGCGCTCGGCGAGGTCACGGGTGAGCTCGATGTGCTGGCGCTGGTCCTCACCGACCGGGACGGCGTTGGCCTGGTAGAGCAGGATGTCCGCGACCTGCAGGATCGGATACGTGAAGAGGCCGACGGTGGCGCGGTCGGCGCCCTGCTTGGCGGACTTGTCCTTGAACTGCGTCATCCGGGAGGCCTCGCCGAAACCGGTGAGGCAATTCATGATCCAGCCGAGCTGGGCGTGCTCGGGGACATGACTCTGGATGAAGAGGGTGCAGCGCTCGGGGTCGAGACCGGCGGCGAGCAGCTGGGCGGCGGCGAGCCGGGTGTTGGCACGCAGCTCGGCGGGGTCCTGCGGCATGGTGATCGCGTGCAGGTCCACGACCATGTAGAACGCGTCGTGGGTCTCCTGCAGCGCCACGTACTGGCGGATCGCACCGAGGTAGTTCCCAAGGTGGAACGAGCCTGCGGTGGGCTGGATACCGGAGAGCGCGCGGGGTCGGTCAGAGGCCATGCTCATCATTCTCTCAGGTGTGGAACCGATCTCCGGCCGCCGGTGTATGAAAGGTGTGAGTACGCGCGAGGGGACGCCGGAGGGGGGCTGCACCGTCGTGGAGGGGGGCGGCTTCGTCCTCGACGAGGCTGCGGTGATCGCACGGGTGCGCGCCGGAGAGCCGGAGGCGTACGCGGAGCTGGTGCGCGCCCATACGAATGTCGCGCTGAGGGCGGCTGTGGCCTTCGGGGCGGGTGCGGATGCGGAGGATGTGGTGCAGAGCGCCTTCCTCAAGGCGTACCAGTCGCTGGGACGGTTCCGGGACGGCGCGGCCTTCCGTCCGTGGCTGCTGCGGATCGTGGCCAATGAGACGAGGAACACAGTGCGCTCCGCGGTGCGGCTGCGGGCGCTCGCCGGGCGGGAGGCGCTGCTGCTCGGCTCCGAGCCGCTGATACCGGAATCGGCGGACCCTGCGGTGGCTGCCGTGGCGGAGGAGCGGAAAGCGCTGCTGCGGGCGGCGCTGGACGAGCTGAGTGAGGAGCAGCGGCAGGTCGTCACCTACCGCTATCTGCTGGAGATGGACGAGGCGGAGACGGCCGAGGCGCTGGGCTGGCCGCGCGGCACGGTGAAGTCGAGGCTGAACCGCGCGCTGCGGAAGCTGGGGCGGCTGCTTCCGGGGCTTCTGCCGGGGAAGGGAGGTGAGGAGCAATGAGTGACGAGGATCGTCCTGGCGACGAGCACGAGGCCCTGCGTGAGGAGCTGCGAGGGCTGGGGCGCGGGATCGGGATCCCGGATGTCGACGGCGAGACGATGGCGGAGCGGGTGCTGGCGCAGCTCCTCGCCGAGGCGGTGCCCGTGCCCGCCGCGCCCGGGAGGGCCGAGCGGTTCAGGCGCTGGACACGCAGGCGGGGCCGGGCACTGACGGTCGCCCTCTCCGGGCTCGTGGTGGTGCTGGTGCTCACGCCTCCGGTGCGGGCGGCCGTGGCGGACTGGTTCGGTTTCAGCGGGGTGGACGTGCGGTACGACCCGTCGATGCCGCCACCGCCCGGGGGGCCTGTTCCGTGGTGCCACGACCCGGTCCCCTGGGCAGAGGCGGAGCGGCGCGCGGGCTTCAGGGCGCGGGTGCCGGGAGCGCTCGGCGAGCCGGACGCGGTCTCGGTGACCGTGGGGCCTGCGGGCAGGTCGGTGGTGAGCCTGTGCTGGAGCGAGCGGGGTCGCACGATACGGCTGGACGAGTTCCCGGCGAGGCTGGACCTCGGCTTCGCCAAGGAGGCTCGGCTCATGCCGGAGTGGGTGGCGCTGAGCGGTGGGACCGGCCTGTGGTTCGCCGAGCCGCATCTGCTGCGGTTCCGGATGACCGACGCACAGGGCGCCGGGTGGACCGAGGCCGAGCGCACGGCGGGTCCGACGCTGCTGTGGACGGCTGCGGACGAGCGGACGACGCTGCGGCTCGAGGGCGTGGCATCGCTGCCGCGCGCCGAGGAGATCGCGGAATCCACGCCCTGAGAAGACCCATCGCGCGCTGCCGAGCGATTGTCCCGGAACGGGAACCTGGCGGGGGCGAGCGGTGTACCAGAGGTGACGCGGACGCGGTGCGGATGGTCTGTACCGGCTCCGGCTGGGGGAAGTATGCGACTGCTACGACGACTTGCCGCACTGGCGGCGGTGCTCGCACTGACCTGGATCCTCGCACCGAGCGCGGTGGCGGGAGGGCCGACGAGTGTACTGATCACCTCTCCCGAGAGCGGTGAGACGGCCTCGCTCTACTACTCCGACAAGGAGTACACGACCCTGTTGGGCCTGCTGGGGGCGGACCGGGTGAAGGGCCAGAAGGAGCGGCCGCCGTCGCTGGACATGGCGGTGGGGACGCGGCAGATCAATGTGACCTGGATGGCCCACGATGTGGCCCCGTGGCGCGTGGACCGGGTGTATCCGGGCGAGCGACGGGGCCTCGTCTGGATACATACCTCTACGGAGCCGACGTCGCAGAAGGGCTACTGGCATCAGGCGCGGAATCCGGCGGAGCTGACCCGGCACCTCAAGAAGCTGGGTCTGATGGGCAAGAAGTCCGGCGGGAGCGGAGTCGCGATGTTCCCACCCGCATGGGGACAGGAGCAGGACCGGGGCGGGAGTTCCGAAGCCGCCGCTCCCCCGCACGAGGAGCGGCGGCGGCCCACTGCGGCGGCTGCCGCCGGCGGCACGGACTGGTGGTGGGCGATACCGGGGCTCGCTGCCGGGGCCGTGTTGGCACTGGTGCTCCGCCCGGTGGTCTCACGGCTGCCGCGCCCGCCGTTCGGGCGAGGCAGCGGCGCGCCGGAGACCGGACCCCGTCAGGAGCTGCTCGACAGCTAGGCACTCTCCGGACGGGCTTGCCGGACAGGCTTGTTTTCAAGCCCGTCCGGCGATCGAACCCGTCCGGCGATCGAGGACGAACCGGCTGCCGACCGGACCCGGCCGGCTATGGCGGTCACCGCTGGCTCACCGGTCACCCGTCAGCGCGCTGGGCGGACAGTCCGGGCGCCGGGAAGGCGGCCATCAGCTCGGCGACCTCGGACCGGATGGTCGCCAGCGAGTCCTCGTCTCCCGTGCCGGCCGCGGTGACACCGCGGTCGATCCAGTCGGCGACGGCGGCCATGTGCTGCGTACCGAGACCGCGCGAGGTGAGGGAGGGGGTGCCGATGCGTACGCCGGAGGGGTCGAAGGGCTTCCTCGGGTCGTACGGGACGGTGTTGTAGTTGACGACGATCCCGGCCCTGTCGAGGGCCTTCGCCGCCACCTTGCCGGGCACGTCCTTGGGAGTGAGGTCCATCAGGATCAGATGGTTGTCGGTTCCGCCCGACACCAGGTCGAAGCCGCGGGCGAGCAGCTCATCGGCGAGCGCCTTGGCATTGGCGACGACCGACTGAGCATAGGTACGGAAGGAGGGCTGGGCCGCCTCGTGCAGGGCGACCGCGATGGCCGCGGTGGTCTGGTTGTGCGGGCCGCCCTGGAGCCCGGGGAAGACCGCCTTGTCGATCGCCTTGGCGTGCTCCTCGCGGGACATCAGCATCGCGCCCCGGGGTCCACGCAGGGTCTTGTGGGTGGTCGTGGAGATCACATCGGCGTGCGGCACGGGGGAGGGATGGGCGCCACCCGCGATCAGGCCCGCGATATGCGCGACATCGGCGACCAGGACGGCGCCGGACTCGCGGGCGATCTCCGCGAAAGCCGCGAAGTCGATGGTGCGGGGCAGCGCGGTGCCACCGCAGAAGATGAGCTTCGGCCGCTCCTTCAGGGCGAGTTCGCGGACCTCGTCGAAGTCGATCAGGCCCGTGTCCTGGCGTACGCCGTACTGGACACCGCGGAACCATTTGCCGGTGGCGGAGACGCCCCAGCCGTGCGTGAGGTGGCCGCCCATCGGCAGGGCCATGCCCATCACGGTGTCGCCGGGCTCCGCGAAGGCGAGATAGACGGCGAGGTTGGCAGGAGAGCCGGAGTAGGGCTGGACATTGGCGTGCTCGACACCGAAGAGGGCCTTGGCGCGGGCGATGGCGAGCAGCTCGACCTGGTCGATGTTCTGCTGGCCCTCGTAGTAGCGGCGGCCTGGGTAGCCCTCGCTGTACTTGTTCTGCAGGACCGTGCCGGAGGCTTCCAGTACGGCCCGGGAGACATAGTTCTCGCTGGGGATCAGCCTGAGCGTCTCTGCCTGGAGCTGTTCCTCGGCGCCGACGAGGGCCGACAGTTCCGGGTCGGTGGCGGAGAGTGCGGGGTGCGGCAGGGGAAGCGTCATGGTGTCCTCCGGGGCGATCCGTTGCTCGGTCGTGGTCCCGGGGTGCGGCTCGGGGGTCCCCTCGGCCTGCGGCGAGGAGCGGGCGGCACCCTGATGGGATGTGTCCCGGAGTACCCAGGCGGGCGGCACCTCGTGTGGTCTTCCGCGCGCGGTTCCCTCGAGGTCACTTCCCCGTACGCCAGTCGCCGTGCGTAATGCCCAGCCTAGCGGCCAGGACCCACAGCAAGGTTTCTCAGTCCACCATGCGAGCGACGATAGAAACAGGGGCATCACCCCGCCCCAACCGGACGGCTCGTCTCTACTGAACGGAGATCCCGTGTCCACATCGGAGAGTGCCATTGCCTCCGCGGAGGCTCACAGCGCGCACAACTACCACCCTCTGCCCGTCGTCGTCGCCACGGCGGAGGGCGCCTGGATGACCGATGTCGAGGGGCGCCGCTACCTCGACATGCTCGCCGGGTACTCGGCGCTCAACTTCGGTCACGGAAACCGTCGTCTCATCGACGCCGCCAAGGCGCAGCTGGAGCGCGTCACGCTCACCTCCCGCGCCTTCCATCACGACCGGTTCGCCGACTTCTGTACACAGCTCGCCGAGTTGTGCGGCATGGAGATGGTGCTGCCGATGAACACCGGGGCGGAGGCAGTCGAGACTGCCGTGAAGACCGCCCGGAAATGGGGCTACCGGGTCAAGGGTGTCCCGGACAACATGGCGAAGATCGTCGTCGCGGCCAACAACTTCCACGGCCGTACGACGACGGTGATCAGCTTCTCGACGGATCCGGAGGCACGGGCGGACTTCGGTCCGTACACCCCGGGCTTCGAGATCGTTCCGTACGGGGATCTGACCGCGATGGACGCGGCGCTGACCGAGAACACCGTCGCCGTGCTGCTGGAGCCGATCCAGGGCGAGGCCGGAGTGCTGGTGCCGCCGGCCGGATACCTCTCACGGGTGCGGGAGCTGACCCGCGAGCGGAACATCCTCTTCATCGCGGACGAGATCCAGTCGGGCCTCGGGCGGACCGGCCGGACGTTCGCCTGCGAGCACGAGAACGTCGTGCCGGACATGTATGTGCTGGGCAAGGCGCTGGGCGGCGGTGTCGTGCCGGTGTCGGCGGTCGTCTCCTCCGCCGAGGTGCTCGGCGTCCACCGTCCCGGGGAGCACGGCTCGACCTTCGGCGGCAATCCGCTGGCCTGCGCGGTGGCCCTGGAGGTGATCGCGATGCTGCGCACCGGCGAGTTCCAGCAGCGCGCCACCGAGCTGGGCGACCACCTCCACCACGAGCTGGGCCTGTTGACGGGCGGCGGCGCGGTGGAGGCGGTGCGCGGCCGCGGGCTGTGGGCGGGCGTCGACATCGTGCCGAGCCGCGGCACCGGCCGGGAGATCTCCGAGAAGCTGATGGACCGCGGGGTCCTGGTCAAGGACACCCACGGCTCGACGATCCGGATCGCCCCGCCGCTGGTGATCAGCAAGGAGGACCTGGACTGGGGCCTGGACCAGCTCAGAGCCGTACTGGAGGGCTGAGCGGCCGGTACGGCCCCGTACTGGACACCCGGCCCGTACTGGACGTTCGGACTGTACGGGCCCGGGCTAGAGGATGACGTGGGGCAGGAAGCGGGCGTACTCGTCCGTGACCAGCCCCGCCGATTCCCGGATACCGAGCCCCGCCGCCTCGTTCTCGACGACCCACGCGCCGAGCACCACGCGGTTGCCGTCGAAATCGGGCAGCGGGGCAAATTCCTGGTAGCAGCACGGCTCATCGCGCAGTTCGGGCTGGGCGCCGGGCTCATGGATGGTGACTCCGGCGCCCTCCCGGCCGAGCAGCGGCTTGGCCACGTAACCGCGCTCCACGGCGAGTTCACGTGGCCCGTCGAGGTACGCGGGAAGCAGGTTCCGGTGGCCCGGACTGAGCTCCCAGAGGATCGCCAGCAGCGCCTTGTTGGAGAGCAGCATCTTCCAGGCGGGCTCGATCCAGCAGGTGGTGCCGGTGCCGCCGCCGTTGTCCAGGGTGTCGAGGACGTACGGCCCGAAGCGGTCGGTGGTCAGCCACTCCCACGGATAGAGCTTGAAGCAGCTGCGGATGAAGCGCAGCCGGTGGTCCACGAAGCGCCCTGACAGCCGGTCCCAGCCGATCTGTTCGACGGACAGCGCTTCGGTGGCGAGGCCCGCCTGCTCGGCGGTCTCGCGCAGATACGCGACCGTCATCAGGTCCTCGCCCAGCTCGTCGCCGTCGGAGTGGACGAAGTGCAGCGGCCCGGGCGGAAGCAGCGGCGCCTGACGCTTCCAGGCGTCGACGAGGCGTTCATGGAGGGAGTTCCACTGGTCGGCGCCCGGGAAGCGGTCCTCCATCCAGAACCACTGCGAACTGGCGGCCTCGACCAGAGAGGTGGGGGTGTCGGCGTTGTACTCCAGCATCTTGGCCGGGCCGGTGCCGTCGTAGCGCAGATCGAACCGGCCGTAGACGGAAGGGAGTTCGTCCCGTCGCCGCCAGGACTCGGCTATCAGCGAGGCGAGTCTCGGGTCGGTGATGCCGAGGTCTGCGAAGCGGTCGTGCTCGACAATGTGCGCGGCGGCGGCCAGGCACATGGCGTGCAGTTCCTCGACGACCTCTTCCAGCGCCTCGACCTCGGGCAGCGAGAATTCGTAGTACGCGCTCTCGTCCCAGTAAGGGCGCAGGGAGCCGTCCGGGTAGCGGGTGAGCGGGTAGATGAGGCCCTGTTCCTCGACGATCTGCTGCCAGCCGGGGCGGGGCTCGATGGTGTGACGCTTCATGCTCTGTGTGTCCCGTACTCAGCCGCCGCCGGAGCTGGAGCCGCCGAAGCCGCCGCTGTCGACGGCAGTCCTGTCGAAGCTGCCGCCCTCGGCCCGGTCACCGCTCACCCTGCCGCCGTAGTAGTACCTGCCGGAGCTGCTGGATCCGTCACTGTCGCCGTCGCCGTCGCACTTGTAGTCCGGCAGCACCTCGTAGGTCACCGGATCGACGCACCGCTCGTCCGGCTCCGAGCTGCACGCCGTCAGCGTCGCCGCGAGCACCCCCATGCCGCCGAGCACTACCGTGCTCGACCTCAGCCTGCGTCGTGCCATCAGCCGGTCGCCCCCGTTCGAATCAAGCCAGTGGATCGCCGGACAGACTAGAGGGCCGCCCCGCGGGGCTGTCAGCCCGGTCCACCAGCCCTCCCCATCCGCGGTTCATCTACAGTCGCTCTGTGCTCTTTGGGATGATCTGTGCAGTCGGTTCCGCGGTCTGCTTCGGCACGGCCTCCGTCCTCCAGGCCGTCGCCACCCGGGCCGCTGAACCCGGCACCGGCTCAGGTGTCGATCCGGCGCTGCTGCTGCGGGCGCTGCGCCAGTGGCGCTATGTCGCCGGACTCGCCCTGGACGGCCTCGGCTTCGCCCTCCAGATCGTCGCGCTGCGCTCCATCCCCATCTACGCCGTCGGCGCGGCGCTCGCCGCGAGCCTCGCGGTCACGGCCGTGGTGGCGGCCCGCCTGCTCGATACCCGTCTGAGCCGGACGGAATGGGCCGCGGTGGCCGCGGTCTGCGCGGGTCTTGCCATGCTGGGCCTCGCCTCGGGCGAGGAGGGCGACCGCGCCGGATCGGACGCGCTGCGCTGGGCGATGCTCGGCGTCGCCTTCGCCGTACTCCTCGCCGGCACGGTCGCGGGCCGCCTCCCCGACAAGGCGCGCGCCCTGGTGCTCGGCCTCGGCGCGGGCTGCGGCTTCGGGGTGGTCGAGGTCTCGGTCCGCCTGATCGACACGGTCTCCCTGCCCGAAGTTCTCACCAACCCTGCCCTGTACGCACTGCTGCTCGGCGGCGGCGCGGCGTTCCTGCTGCTCACCTCCGCCCTGCAGCGCGGCTCGGTAACGACGGCCACGGCGGGCATGGTGATCGGCGAGACGATCGGCCCGGCGCTCGTGGGCGTGGTGTGGCTCGGCGACCGGACCCGCGAGGGCCTGGCGTGGCTGGCCGTCGCGGGATTCGTGGTGGCGGTGGCGGGTGCGCTGGCTCTGGCACGGTTCGGCGAGCCGCCATCGACGGCGCCGGCCGAAATCAGCCCCTCGGGCGGTTGAGGAGCCGGGCTCGGGGCGGAGCCCCGGCAAGAGCCTCGCCGGCGCGGATCAGCCTCTCCGCGCGATCGAGGCGCGGCCCCGGGGCCCGAGCCCTTGGGCGCGCCTCATGGCAGCGCCCGGCACAGCGCGTCGAGCGCTCCTGCCCAGCCGCTGTCCGCCGGCGTCGCGTACCCCACCACCAGCGCGTCCCTCCCCGGCGGCACGTCCTTGTGGCGGAATCTCGAGACGCCCTCCACCGCCAGGCCCTGCCAGGCCGCCGCCTGAATCACGGAGCCCTCCGTGCCCGGCGGGAGTTCGAGCACCGCGTGCAGTCCGGCGGCGATACCACTGACCCGGATGTCCGGCGCGCGCTCCGCCAGTGCCCGGACCAGCTGGTCACGCCTTCTCCGGTAGCGCAGCCGCATTCCGCGTACATGACGGTCGTACGCACCCGATGCGATGAACTCCGCGAGCGTCAGCTGGTCCAGCGCGCTCGACGCCCAGTCGACGGACCCCTTTGCCTCGGTCACCTCCCCGACCAGTTCCTCGGGCAGCACCATCCAGGCGAGCCGCAGCCCCGGCGCCAGCGATTTGCTCGCCGTGCCCATGTAGACCACCCGCTCCGGGTCCAGCCCCTGGAGCGCGCCCACCGGCTGCCGGTCGTAGCGGAACTCCCCGTCGTAGTCGTCCTCCAGGATCAGCCCGCCCGACCCGCGCGCCCAGTCGACGGCGGCCGCGCGCCGGTCGGGGTGGAGCGGAACCCCTGTCGGGAACTGGTGCGCGGGCGTCATCAGCACGGCGCCCACCCCGCGCAGCGCGGCCAACTCGCCCGTCTGCGAGCCCAGTTCATCGACGGGCAGTGCCGGAGTCCGCAGACCAGCCTCGGTCAGCAGGTTCCAGTGCACATCGAGCCCGTACGACTCGACGGCCATCTCCCGTACCCGACGCCGTCTGAGCACTTTCCCCATCAGCATCAGTCCGTGTACGAAGCCGGAGCAGATGACGATGCGCCCGGGGTCCGCGTACACACCGCGCGCCCGTGCCAGATAGTCGGCGAGTACGGTCCGCAGCTCGATGCGCCCGAGTGGGTCGCCGTATCCGAGGGCCTCGTGGGGCGCGCTGGTCAGTGCCCGGCGAGCCGCCTTCAGCCACTCCGCGCGCGGAAAGGAGGCCAGGTCGGGTGTGCCGGCATGCAGGCTGTACGTGGGGCGGCGGCGGGCCGGCCGTGCTCTGACCACGCCGGCCGGCGGTTTCCTCGGCACGGCTCGTCTGGCCACCCGTGTCCCCGAGCCCTGTTGCGCCGTGAGCCACCCTTCGGCGACCAGCTCCGCGTACGCGTCCGCGACCGTATTGCGGGCGATGCCCAGGTCGACGGCGAGCGAGCGCGAGGACGGCAGCCTGGTCCCAGGCGCCAGCCGGCCGGTGCGCGCGGCCTCCCGCAACGCGTCCATCAGGCCCGACCGCAGCCCGGATCCGCGCAGTTCGACATGCAGATCAGCACCGAAAGTGGCCCAGGAATCTGTCATGGAAGTGGACCATACTCCTGTGC